>DASXRM010000030.1:0-40889 GCA_036506575.1 Gemmatimonadales bacterium
AGAGGAAGTAGGCGGCATAGCAGATCATGCCCAGCACGATGAAGGCATTCCCCAGAGCCACGTCTGGCGCAAGCGAGATACGGTCCGGCCCGATGAGATAAACCGCTCCTATACCCGCCAGGACCACACCAGCGAATTTGAGGGCGGAAGCGGGCTCGCGACCGGTGAGGACCGAGCCGAGCACGGTAAACACCGGCACAGTGGTCACGAGAATGGTGGCGTTGATCGCCGTCGTGTGCTGTAGTCCATAAAGGAAGAGCGTCTGGTTGGCGGCGATACCGAGCATGCCGAGCACGGCGAGCCGTAACAGATCACCGGGATCCCGAATCCACCGGCCCGTTCCCGCATTGACCAGGAGGAGCACCGCCGTGGCGCCGAGTACTCGAAAGCACACCAGAGGGCCGGCGGGAAAGTGCGGCAGCACGAAGCGTCCTGCGATCGCCAGGCTGGCGAAGAGGAGCTGAACCGCCACGAGCGCCAGGTGAACCAGAGGCTGCCCGGCCGCGGGGTCGGGGCGAGCAGATGGAGTTACCGGCGCGGGCGGTCCCGTCGCCCCCTCCGCCCGCTTCGAGCGCCGTGCCGCTGCTGCCGTCGGCCTCCTCGGCCGTAGGGGCCGGCCTCGTCTTCGTCAGGGGCCTTGGGCGATCGCCGGAGCAGGGCTTGCAAGGCCGGAATCGTGTCGGCCAGAAGGGGTGGGTGCCGTCCTCGCTGGACGGCGAACCGGAGTGGACGATCCAGCCGGGGCAGCTCATCGGGACGCAGGCGCTTGGCTTGCCCTTCGCGCAGCCGCACCCGGGCTACACCTTCGCCGGCTTGAATCTCATAGTCGAGAGGCACCGCGTCTCCCCGGAGGTGGAGGCGCCCCGGCAAAGCCTCGAGTTGCTCCCGGGTAGCCGAGTCCACCAGCTCGGCAGGGTCCAGCACGATCCGGGTCCTCAGGAAATCGTCCCAGCTGGTTATCCCTTCCAGCTGTTGGCGTATCCTCGCACGCAGCCGTTCGGGGGCAAGCTCGTTCAGGCTCCCCCCCGAGCGCCGCCAGAGCTCATTCAGCTCGCTGAGAGCGCGGCGCAGCCGGTGCTGATCGGGATGAGTGGTTTCTCCATCAAGGAGTGCCTGAGCGAGCACGTCGCGCGCGGCGGACTGTAGCTCCGGGGGAATCTCTCCGTCTATCGCCTCGATCTCGGTTTCCAGTTCGAATCCGAAGTAGGTGCGCCGGCGCTCGAGGGCGAGGCGCTGGTGCTTCCGGGGGCCACTCAGCACCACCTGGGGCGGTCCCAGGATAGCGTACCTCCGCACCAGGTCGTACGCCACAGTGGTGCCTTCGATCGCAGCACGAGGGGTACCGAACCGGTCGGCGAAGTAACGCAGGGTACCGGCTACCGCTCCCCAGCTCCCAGCCACCGAGGTCTTGGAGACCCGAGCCTCCTGGCCGTCGGCCGTATGCTCGTCGATCACCAGATCGAAGGGCATGATACGGGCGACGAGGTCGGACCAGCGCCGACGGATATCCTTGGATGCGTAGGGAAGTTGTTGGGGGAGAGGCAGCTCGAGCGAGCGGTAGACCGAAGCCAGGCCCAGCGCGGTGTCCTCGATGGCTTTGACCAGCACACCCCGGCGCTCGGCCCATTCCTCCAGCGCGTCCTCAAACAGATGGCGCGGTAGCCCGTATACTTCGCCCAGGTAACCGTGCTGGTTTACCGCCTCCGCATAGAGATTGTACGCGGTGAGATGGTCGCTTCCATTGACGATGACACCGTGGAGATCCCGCTCTTCTCTGGTCATGCGGTGCAGTGACTCGATGTTCGAGCAGACCGCGGCCATCGGAAGCAGCTCCGCATCCGCATGCACCAGCAGTTCCCCCCAGGGCCGCTCGACCGGGAGTGCCTCGACCTCCCTTCCATAGGGAGTCAGTCGGCCGTTCTCGATCAGTCCCCGGCTGGTGAGCAACGCAATCGCTTGGTTGTAAGCCCGGCGGTCGAGCGGAACGGGAAGATCGAGATCCCGGGCATCGACGCCCAGGGCAGCACAGGTGATCGCCACCCGCTCCGCATCGCCGGCCAGCTGAAATTCGGGTGGGGTAGGACGGAGCGCCTCGAAAATCAGATCCCGGTCACTCAGGATCACGACCTCGCCGTTGGGGACCCGCCCGTGCACCCGGCCCGCCATCTGTAGAATTTCGTTGGCGCCCAGATACAGCCGGTGAAGGACATTACGGCCGCGGTCCACCACGTTGCCGTAGCGTGCGTCGTAGATCACCACGGTATCAAGCCCCCGCACGTTGAGCGCCGACTGGCCCGCGGCCGTCATCGCGAGCAAGAAGGGCCGAGCCACCTCGTCCTCGAGGAACGGCCGAATCACCCGGATCGGCTCCCCCCCATGGTAAAAGGCCGTGGTCAGGCGCGGCCACTGCTCCCCCAGGCCGGCGGCCAGCTTTTCGACTTCGGCACGAGTCGGCACGAACACGGCGACGCCGCGCTTTTCCTTCATTACGTGGCGGATGTAGCGCTCGTTCAGGAACTCTTCCGGCAGCTGCGGCAGGACCTGCACCTTGGCCTTGAGTGCGGGATCGAAGGCCTGGGTAACCAAGACCTCCGAGCTGTTCAGGTACTGGGCGTAGAACGTGGGGTCGACCGTCGCGCTGAGCCAAATGAAGCGGCAGCCCGCCCGCTTGCCCAGCGCGAGGCAGAGCTCGAGCTCGGCCGATGTCTGGTGGATCTCGTCCACCACGATGGTGTCCCGCCCAGTGATGAGATCGTCCTGAAACCAGCGCCGCGCGATGCCGGTCGTTTCTATGACCACGTTCCAGCTTGGCGTCTCCGGTGTCGCCTCCCGCTCCCGATTCACCACTCCGGGTTTGAGCGGCTCTCTCAGGATCGACTCCGCGATGGGACGAATGCCGAGCGTCTTGCCCGTCCCGGTCCCCGCGACAATACCGAATGCCAGCCCTTCGCCGGCCCACTCCCGAAGCTCGGCGCCGTGCTCCCGCTCGAGCAGGGTGTCGACCTCGAGTCCCAGGGCCAGCTCGATCGTCTCGCACGCGGCTCGGGTGGGAGCGATGATGATGATGCGGCCTTTGGGATGAGGCGCGAGTCGGTAAGCGTTGGGGTCGGGCGGAAGATGATGATCGCGGGAGGGGTGCATGTGTAAAAGAAGGCGGAACGGCGGTAGGGCGGAAGAGGCGGAGAGGGCGGAAGGAGCGGAAGAGGCGGAAGAGGCGGAAGAGGCGGATGGGAAAGACGTGCTAAGCCGGTACGCGGATCCTCATCCGGAACCTGTTTGGTAGGTCCCTCGCTACGCTCCGGATGAGGAACTCCGACTTACCGCTAATCCCCTTTCCACTATTCCGCACTTTCCGCACTTTCCGCACTTTCCGCCCTCTCCGCCCTCCTAGAACCCCGGCTGCAACTCAAACTGCCAGACCCATCCCCTTCCCGGCCGATCGAATGGCCGTACCAGATCCACTTCCGCGACGGCAAAACCGAGCAGGTTGATCCGGAGTCCCGCCCCGGCGCTGAAAACCGGATCCCGAGTCCCGGAGCCCAGCACCGATGGGTCGTGCTGGGTGTCCCAGGCGAGCCCTCCGTCGCCGAAGACCGCAAATTCGAGAGGAAAAGCGCCGTAATAGCCCGAGCCGATCCCCAAGGCGCCGAAGAGCGGAAAGCGAAGTTCGGCGTTGGCGACCACGATCCTGCTGCCGAGCAACTGATCGAACACCGGACAAGAGTTGGGATCGTCTTTCGTTGGCTTACACTCGGAAGCGTCGAATGAGCCGTAGCCGTATCCTCTGACCAGCCCGGGGTAGCCCAAAAAGAGCGGCTGCAGCCGGGCATCTTCTCCATCCTTTCCGTACCGCCCGTAGTGCAGCAGTCGAGCGGCGAACGTGACCGGACGGACCGGCATGAAGTACCTCCGGTAGTCTCCCAGAACTCCGACGAAACTCAACGAGCCAACCGTCGGTGACACTTCGAAGCGATAGCGTTGTCCGAGTATCGGGCTGGTCGCGCCGAAGAAGGAGTTGTCGTAGACCAAGGCGGCACTCGCCACACCGAGATTGAGCGACTTCCCCGCCGGGAGATCCACCTGGTCGTCCGCAATCACGTCACCGGTGACCAACGAGAAGGCTGTGGTGCGTAGCTCGTTGCTGAACGAGATGTTGGTGAGTCCGGCCTGGAACTCCACCCGCTGGACCGGGCTGAATGGATAGGCCAGCTGGCCGAAGACATCCCGGTTGATCTGGCGCTGAATCAGCTGCTGGTCCACCAGGGCCGGCTCGCCATTTACGTTCGCGGTGCCTTCGGCAAAGCCTCCGGTGAGATACGGAGTCTGATCGGCACCCACCCCCCAATTGAGCCGGTGAGTCAGATTCTGGTAGGCAACCAGCGCGTTCACGTCCTTCAGGGTGCCCTGGACGTTCAGACCGGTGACGAGGTTATGATTGCCGAGAACGTCACTGAAGTAGAGCGACGCGCCTCCACCCACGTAGGTGCCGAAGTCGCTGCTTCCGAGTGCCAGCGACGGCCGGCCTACATAAGTCAGCGCCAGACCCGGATGGTACCGCTGCACCGGGAACTCGGAGTCCGCCGGGAGCCCGACCCGCGGATTCTGCAGGAGCGGCAGCAGGATCTCCCCCGTGCGAGTGAGGGGCGGCAGGCTCCCTGCAGCGGGCACCGTAGTCGACCCATAGGCGCGGTAGGCGGTTGCCGGGGCCGAAGCAACCGCCGCCGGAGCATCGATGGCGTAGAGCTCGTAACCGTTGGCCCGAAAGAGGCTGTAAACCATGCGCCCGGATCGCTGGGCCACGGAGAGGGCCGGACTGGTCTCGGAGATTCCGCTGACGCCGGTGAACAGATCCGTCACCTGCAGGCGCTGCCCACTCGCGAGGTCGGTCTTGTAAATGTTGGTGATCCCGTCAGGATCGGACAGGAAGTAGAGGCTCAATCCGTCGGGTGACCATTGGGGATCGAGCTCCCGACCGCCCTTCGCTCCAGTCACAGGCCGAATGGAACCGGTCGCCACGTCCAGCAACGCCAGAGAGTAGGACCCGATACGGAGAGTGGACAGGTCTGTGCTGTATCGGTCGGTGACAAAGGCGAGCGTGCGCCCGTCAGGTGACCAGGCCGGCTGCAGGTCGGCAAATTGGTCATCGGTGAGCCGGCGGAGCTGCTTGTCCTCTAGACCATAGGTGTACAGCTCCGTCAGGCCTCCCGTGACCCCGGAGAAGGCGATGGACCGGCCGTCGGGCGACCAGCTCGGGTTGAGAATCTGCCCCAGTTGAGGGAACCGAGTCTCGCTCGTCCTCTTGCCCCGATCGACATCGTAGAGAACCAGCACCGGCCGCCCGGCGCTGATCGCGGCGAAGACGAACCGCTTGCCATCAGGAGACCAGCTCCCCGCCGACTCGATGAATTCCAGGCTCTGGAGGTGGGCGTCCACCGCCGTTTTGGTGACCTGACGCTCGATCTTTCCGGTTCTCGCATCGGCCAGGAACAGGTCAATTGAAAAAAGATCCCGGTCGGACAGAAACATCATCCGGGTCCCGTCCGGGCTCAGAGAGGGTGAGACGTTGTAGCGGGTCCCGTGACGGGCACCAACGACTCGGGGACCGAAGGTCTCGGGAGCACGGGCCTCGGCCAGCAGCGGGTCATAGGTCGCGTGGAGCTCCGCGTGCCACCGAGCCACCAACTCGTCGGGGCTGATTCCCAGAACCTCGCGGATGGCCGGATCCATGGCCCGCCGGCGGGCGGCCGCCCGCAGCAACTGTCCGATCGCCTGATCTCCCCAATGTCCTGCCACGTAAGCCAGGAGGGCATGGCCATACCGGTAGGGGAAGTAGCGGGGATCGTCGAGTTGCCTGTAGGTCGGGAGGGTATCTTTGGCCGTGTCCTGGATCGCGCCTCGCATCCACATCGCCGTGGGCGCGTGGTTCGGGCCCAGGGAGCAATACTCAGCCATCCCCTCGATGAACCACAGGGGAAGCGCGGTTGCAGACGGGAGGGCGCCCAGATTTCCCGCTCGGCCATTGCCGGAAATGTCGTACTGAAACGCGTGGGTCAGCTCGTGGCCGATAACGTGGTTGAGATCGCCGAGGGTTCCTCCAATAGGCAGGACGATGCGCCGGCGGAGAGCTTCGGTAACCCCACCTGTCCCCTCTCCGAGATCGCCGCCGATGGCATTGGTCTGCTGGAATTCCGCGGAACTGGCATACAGGATGAGCGGCTGCCGGCCGGACAGCTCGTGTTTGAACATCGTCGACAGTCGGCTGAGCCACCGCTCGGCCATGCGCCCGGCGTCGCCGGCAGCGACCTGCTCGCTCGAGTAAAAATAGATGTCGAAGTGCTGGGTCTTTAGCACATGCCAGTCGAACTTGCCGTATTGAACCTTGTTGCGGCCGAAGTACTGGGCGTGGAGGGGGGATGCTACCGCCGTGAGAGCCAGCGTGACGAGCCAGAGAGTGCGGCGAGGGCCGCAGCGGGTGGACAACATTCAATGCCTCCAAGCGACAATGCCCCGCGCCAACGCGGCATGGCGGTGACCCAGAACACATGGTGCGCAGAGCCTCGCGCAACCGCTGCCGGGAATTCGGTAAGGTTCGGCTTTGCGAGGGTTGTGCCAATGAGCTAAGTGGTTGCTGTCCGTCGAGAGTAGACGGCCTCACGGCCACAATGTCCGACCGGCGGCGCCACATTGTCTGGGTAAGAGGTGCTATGGCCCTTTGGGGCTGAGTCGGATGATCAGGCGACCCGGCCCCGTGAGCGCTTTCCGCGCGGGCTGGGCGACTCTGGCTCCGGCACCGCTTGCAGATCGAGCCATTGGCACACGATGCGAAACGCAGACTCGCGGTCCAGACCGAACTCACTCATCAGGTAGGGCACCGCTCCGTACATGTTGGTGCGGCCGTCGGCTCTGAGTTTACGGAGGAAGCGAAAGAAGGGATTTGGTTGCGGCGGAGCTGATTTCATGCTACCCGAATATATACCGAAGCCTACTCCGCCATCAAGTCCGCTGGACGATCTGCTGGGGGAGGCGCCGAAAAAACCGGTTGCACCGCTGGCTCATTTCGACTTGACACCGCTAAAAGCGGCTTCCATACTAGGGTCCTCAACGTACGGCAAAGTACTCAGCGCACTGAGCTACCGCCCTGCGGGAGTGCGTGATCGGGTCGTCCGTTTCCCCGCGCTGCTCCTCATCCGAGCTCACCCTTCGCCAACGTCGAGCTAACCATGTGGCGTGAGATTCTCTCCTTTTTCAACAAAACGGATACGGAGGCAGTTATGGCTGGAGAATTCTACATCGGTGAATCGTTGGTCGGAGAGGGCAATGAGATTGCTCACATCGACCTGATCATCGGCTCGAAGAGTGGTCCAGCGGGCGCGGCCTTCGTCAATGCGCTCTCGACCCAGACCGATGGCTTCAATCATCTCCTCGCCGTCGTCACGCCGAACCTTCCCGCGAAGCCGGACACCGTGCTCTTCAACAAGGTCACGATCAAAGGCGCCAAACAGGCTGTTCAGATGTTCGGCCCAGCGCAGGCGGCGGTTGCCCGGGCGGTGGTGGACAGCGTCGCCTCGGGAGTGATCGACAAGAGCAAAGCGAACGACCTCTGTGTTGTGGTGGGCGTGTTCATCCACTGGCAGGCCGAGAACGACAAGAAGATCTTCGACTACAACTATCAGGCCACCAAGGAATCGATCCAGCGGGCGTTGCAGGGCAAGCCGACGGTGGACGAGGTGCTGCAGCGGTACAAGGCCGCGCGCCACCCGTTTGCCAGCGGTGCCGAGGGCTGATCGTACAGTCCCGCTGATCCGAGGTTCCACGAGGGGCGGCCCGCTGCTGGGGCGCCCCTCGTCTTTTAGAGACCATCGCCCGGGAGATGCCGCCGCCGATGCGCAAGCTTCTGCTTCAACTCGACAGCTCACGGCTGGCGAGCGTCTTCGACCAAGTCGTGGCCTATGATGCCGGCGCGGACGTGGTGATGAGTTATGGCGGGGTGACCGAGGGCGACGTCCGCGATCTGATTCACGGTTGCATCTTCACCCGGGGCCCCAAGGATCTGAAGAACACCGCTGTCTGGATCGGCGGCAACAACATGTCGGCCGGCGAGCAGCTCCTGGCCATGGCACAGGACGCCCTATTCAGCCCGTTCTCAGTATCCATTATGCTGGACTCCAACGGCTCGAACACTACCGCGGTCGCCGCGGTGGTGAAGATCGAAGAGACGCTGGGAGATCTACAGGGAAAGAAAGTCCTCATACTCGCGGGGACCGGGCCGGTGGGGCAGCGAGCGGCAGGCTTGCTCGCCAAGGATGGCGCTCGCATCACCATCACCTCGCGCAAACCCGAGCAGGGTGAGAAGGCGCGCCAATTCATCAGCGCACGATTCAATGTGCACGTAGACGCGGTGACGCTGAACGACCCGTCGAAGCTGCCCGAGGTGCTCAACGGTGCCGAAGTGCTGCTGAACTCCGGTCCCGCCGGGGTGCAGCTGGTGCCCCAGGCTGCCTGGACCAACGTGAAGACGCTGCGGATCGCGGTGGACCTGAACGCGGTGCCCCCGCTCGGCATCGAGGGCGTCGAGGTGGAAGACGCGGGGGTGAAACGGAACGGTGTCATTGTGTTTGGCGCCTTCGGGGTCGGCAATTTCAAAACCAAGCTGCACAAGGCGTGCATCGCGCGGCTGTTCCAGCGCAATGATCTGGTCCTCGATGCCGAGGCAATCGCAGACATCGCCCGAGAGCTGGTCGCGCAGAAGTCCTAGCCCATGACCCGCGTCGTAGGCATCGACCCGGGCACGGTGAGCATCGACGTCTGCGGCATTGCGGATGGGCAGCTATACCTGGATCAAAGCTGGCCCACCCAGGAGGCGCTGGCGCGTCCTGATGGCTTCATGCAGCTCCTCACCCAAGCGGGTCTCCCCGACCTCGTGGCCGGACCTTCCGGGTACGGTCTCCCACTCCTCCGGTCCGCCGAGGTTACCGAGACCGACCTCCGCCTCGCGTTCCTCGCCGCGCCCGACGAGCCCGGCGGGATCGGCGGCCTGCGGAGCTTCGCCAAACGTCTGGGCGCTTCGGGTCTACCGGTCGTCTATACCCCAGGCGTCATCCACCTCGATACGGTACCGGACCACCGGAAGATCAACCGGGTCGATCTGGGCACCGCGGACAAGCTGTGTGCCGCCGTACTTGGGATTCATGAGGAATGCAAACGGCGGGGCTGTCCGCCCGAAGCGGTTTCTTTCATCCTGCTCGAGCTCGGCGGGGCCTTCACGGCCGGAGTGGCGGTCGAGCATGGCCGGGTAGTGGACGGAATCGGTGGCACCAGTGGGCCGATCGGTTGGTACGCCGCGGGAGCGCTCGACGGCGAAGTGGCTTTCCTGGCGGGGCAGATCACGAAAGCGGCGCTGTTCCAGGGCGGCATGCGCTCGCTGGCGGAGCGAGAGCCGTCCCGGGCCGCTATGGCCATGGAGGCGTACATCGAAGGAGCCGCCAAGGCGGCGCGGCAGCTCCGCGGTTCCGCGCCGTCGGCGGATCGAATCCTGCTTTCCGGACGGAAGGCTGCCGAAGCCGACATCGTCGAGCGGCTGGCTGGAAAGCTGGCCGGGGTTGGGACGGTGCAGCTTCTCGTCGGCTTTGCCGTCCACGCCAAGCAAGGTGCGCAAGGCGCCGCTCTCGTCGCCGATGGCCTGAGCGGTGGCCGCCACGCGGCCTTGGTAAATCGGCTGCGGTTGCGGGAGGCGCGGGGGACTGTGCTCGATCATCTGGTATTCATTTCGCCTGCGACTGCACGTCGCCGGCTCGGTCTCACGACCAATGGTTGACACCAATCGGGGGCATGTGTTGATCGCGGGGACTACCACCCGGGCTCTCGCTGTCTCCGCCGCGCGAGCCGGCTACCGGGTAACGGCCATAGACGCGTTTGGCGACCGGGATCTTCGCGCCGTGGCAGAGGTGATTCTGGCGCGCCCCAAGCCGGGCCGGAACTACAGTCCGCTCACGGCCGCGGCAGCCGGAGCGCGCATACCCGCGGAGCTGGTCGCATATACCTCGAATTTCGAGAACTATCCCCATGCCGTGGCCCGATTGTCGGAAGGACGGCGGCTTCTGGGCAACCCGCCTGACGTGCTCGAGAGAGTTCGGAACCCGATCGAGCTGATGCGCGCCCTTCGGCGGCACGGCCTCCCGTCACCGGAGTCCCGAGCTGGAGCGCCAGCAGCCGGACCGGGACGCGGTTCCTGGCTCTTGAAGCCCCGCCGGTCCGGTGGTGGTCATGGAGTTAGAGTCTGGCGGCGGGGTGACTCAGTGTCGCGGAGCCGGTATCTCCAGCGGCGTATCATCGGCATTCCGGGCTCGATCATCTTCGCCGCGAATGGGTCTACTGCGGTGATGCTGGGGTTCTCCCGCCAACTGGTGGCCGAACCTCACCTGGGAGCAAAGGGCTTCCGCTACTGCGGCAGCATCCTTGGGACTCTCCAGACCGCCCTCTTCCCCCGGCAGCAGGAGCTGCTCCGAACGGCGGGCGTGGTCGCTGGGGTCTTGACTCGGGAGTTCGAGCTGACCGGGATCAACGGGATCGATTTCATCGCTCGGGACGGCGTGCCCTACCCCATTGAGGTGAACCCACGCTACTCAGCATCCATGGAACTGGTCGAGCGGGGTCAGGGCATTTCGATATTTGAAGTGCACGCCCAAGCGTGCCACGGCGTGCTGTCGGCCGTCCCCGCCCCCGGTGTCATGGTGCAGGGGAAGGCGATCGTGTTTGCTCGACAGGACGTTCGGATCGGCCATTCACCCCAATGGGGTGCCGATAGATGGATAGCGGACATACCACACGCAGGCGAGCGGATCCCGCGTAGCCGCCCCATCTGCACTGTATTTGCGGAGGCCGGCAATCCAAATGCTTGCCGGCGACTCTTGGCCCGCCGGGCCGGGGCAGTCTATCGCGCTCTCGAATCGCGCCAAGGTTGCGCAGCATGAGCTCTGATAGCCGGGTCGAGCACGTCACCTGCCTGGGCTGCGGCTGTGGATGTGATGACGTCACGGTCAGCGTGAGCGCGGGCCGGATTCTCGATGCGTCTCCGGTTTGTCCGATCGGGCGCGCCTGGTTCGGCGATGGGCTGGTCCCGTCGGAGGTCCTACGCGATGGGCATCCGGCCTCACTCGCGGAAGCCCTGGCAGAGGCCGCCTCCGTCCTAGTCAGAGCCAGAGGACGCTGCCTGGTCTATGTCGCCCCCGACCTCACTTCCCAGGCTCAACGGGCTGCGCTGACGGTTGCCGATCTCCTGCGCGCCACAGTGGATTGCGCCACGTCCCGAACCGCGGCCGCGGGATTGCTCGCCGCTCAACGTCGCGGCAGAGCCGGGGCGACGCTGGGCGAGATCCGGAACCGGGCCGACGTCCTACTCTTTTGGGCGGTCGATCCGCTCCACCGCTACCCTCGCTATCTGTCGCGCTACGCACTGGAACCGGTAGGCACCCAGGTTCCGAAGGGCCGCGCAGGGCGCTTCGTGATATCGGTAAGCATTGGCGACGAGAAGGCCCTGACTGGAGCTGATCTCCACCTCGAGCTCCAACCCGAAGAGGAGATCACAGCCCTGTCGCTCATGCGAGCCTCGATCCTGGGCCACACGATGCCAAGCTCCTCACCCGCAATTGCTCAGGCTGTGGAGATCGCAGCCCGGCTGGCTCGATCCCGTTACGCCGTACTGGTCCACGACGCCGAACCAACTGCAGAGCGGCAGGATCCGCTCCGGGTCGAGGCCCTGATCGCCCTGACTCAGGCTCTTAACGGCCCCGCCCGGGCGGCGCTGAGCAGCCTTCGAGCCGGCGGCAATCGTACCGGAGCGGAAGCGGTGCTCACCTGGCAAACCGGTTACCCGTTTGGGGTCGACTACTCGCGCGGTTATCCGCGCTACGCCCCAGGCGAACGGGGCCTGGCCCGGGTAGCGACCGGTGCTTTCCAGGCGGTGTTGGTAGCCGGCTCACCGTTGCTCGACGGCCCGGCGGGAACGGAGTTGTCGGAGGTGAGCACCGTCGCGATAGGACCGAAGGTGAGCCAAGCGGCGTTCAAGACCAGGGTGGCCATCGACACCGGCGTCGCGGGGATTCATGAAGCCGGCACGGCATATAGGATGGATGAGGTTCCCCTCTCGCTTCGGGCGCCTCTCACCGCTCCTCGCTCAGCCACCGAGGCGCTCCTCGCCCTCACCGATGCCATACGGGCAGAGCTCCGGCGGGGTCCCGGATGAGCCGCCCGACTCAGCTTCGCATAGCCGGTGGGACCGTCTACGATCCCGCGAATCAGGTTGACGGCGACATTCGCGACGTCTGTGTCGAGGATGGCCGGATCGTCGCGAGCCTGCCGGATGGAGCCCCGAGACTCGAGGCGGGTGGCATGATCGTGATGCCGGGTGGGGTCGACATCCACTCTCACCTGGCGAGCTCCAGCTGCAACCATGCCCGGCGGCTACTTCCCGAGGAACATGCTGCGGACCCGGTGCCACCGCCTGATCTTCGCGATGGCTCGAGTCCGAGATCCGGCACGGGAGGTACCGTGCCCAGCACCTTCACCACCGGGTACCGCTACGCCGGCTTGGGATACACCACGGTATTCGACGCGGCCGTAGCACCGCTCATGGCCCGGCATAGTCACGCCGAGCTGGAGGACACCCCCTGTGTGGACGGCGGGATCTTCGTCCTCCTGGGGAATGATGAGTATCTCCTGCGGCAGGTGGCCGCCGGCGAGCGGGAACGGGCTCGAGACTATGCGGGGTGGCTCATCGGTGCCACAGGCGGGTATGCCATCAAGATCGTAAACCCGGGCGGTGTCGAGGCGTGGAAATCAGGCCAGCGGAACCTGAACGGGCTGGATGACAGCTTGGCCGGGCGCGGGGTCACTCCGCGAGCGATTCTGGAGACGCTGGCCGATGCCGGCAACCAGCTGGGTTTGCCCCACCCGGTCCACATTCATTGCAACAACTTGGGGGTGCCGGGGAACGCCGCCGTCACGCTCGCCAGCATGCAGGCGCTTGCCGGTCGCCGGGCTCACTTTACCCATCTGCAATTCCATAGCTATGGTGGGCCCGGTTGGAGCTCCGCTGCGTCGACCGTGATGGAGTACGTCAACGCGCACCCCGAGGTGAGCGTGGACGTGGGACAGGTGATGTTTGGGCCGGCCACCACGATCACCGCCGATAGTCCGGTTGAGTACCTGCTGCACAAGAGCAGCGGACGAAAATGGGTCAACATCGACATCGAGTTGGAGACCGGCTGCGGCATCGTTCCGTTTTCCTATAAGGACAAGGCGGCGGTGTCAGCATTGCAGTGGGCGGTGGGACTCGAGCTGTTCCTTCTGAGTCATGATCCCTGGCGGGCGGTCCTCTCCACCGACCACCCGAATGGCGGGTCCTTCCTCTCCTATCCGGCTCTCATTCAGCTCCTGATGGATCGGAGCGTGCGCGATGACCGGCTCAAGCAGGTGAACCCCAAGCTGCTGGCGGGGTCCGCCCTCGCCGACGGGCTCGCGCGCGAGTACACCCTCAACGAGATCGCCATCATCACTCGGGCCGGCCCCGCCCGCCTCCTGGGTCTCGGCCACAAGGGGCACCTCGGCCCAGGAGCCGACGCCGACATCACGATCTACGTGAGAGATGGGGATATCGCCAAAATGTTCGCGACGCCGCGGTACGTGATCAAGGGAGGTGCACTGCTGGTCGAAGAGGGTCAGCTACGTCGAGCACCGGCCGGCCGCCGGTTGCATATCCGGCCGAGCTACGACAGCGCGCTGCTACCCGACTTGCGGCGCTACTTCGATGCGTACTCGACTGTTTCCTTCGAGAACTATCCGGTCGGAGAGATTCCTGATGATCCAATCCCGATTTCATCCTGATTACGGGAGCGATGGTCATCCCTTCACCCTGCTTAGGGCAGGCTCTGAGCGGAGCGAAGGAGCCGAAGCTTGAAGATCCGCGGCGTCTTCATCGAGGACACCTTTGCCGAAGCGTTCACCATGCGGGTGGCGCGGATCGTCATCACCGCCCACAGTCCTCGCTGGGTCCGCGCGGCCGCGCTCAAGCTGACCGGCTTTGCCACCTCGGTCATCGGGTGCAAGGTGGAGGCCGGCATCGAGCGGGAGCTTCCGGCGAGCGAGACACCGGACGGACGGCCCGGTATCAGCATTCTCCTCATGACGATGGGCAAGGACGATCTGGGCAAGCGGCTCATCGAGCGGATCGGCCAGACCGTCCTCACCTGTCCTACGACCGCCTGTTATGATGGGCTCCCCGAGGCGCCGGATCGGGTCGGCGTCGGTTCGGCGCTGCGATTCTTCGGCGATGGCTTCCAGATCAGCAAGGTCATCGGCGGCGAGCGATTCTGGAGGATCCCCGTAATGGAAGGTGAGTTTCTGGTCCAGGAGAAGTTCGGAATGCTGAAGGGAGTCGGTGGCGGGAACTTTCTCATCCTGGCTCGCGCCGCGGATGCCGCACTCGCCGCAGCGGAGGCCGCGGCCGACTCGCTGGCCTCCCAGCCCGGCGTCATCCTGCCCTTCCCGGGGGGCGTGGTCCGAAGCGGCAGCAAGGTCGGCTCCCGTCGCAGTAAGACGATGATCGCTTCGACCAACGATGCCTTCTGCCCAACCCTCCGTGCCGTAACTCAGACGGCACTGCCGGAAGAGGTGAACTCCGTGCTCGAGATCGTGATCAACGGCACCGACGCGGCGGCTATCGCAGCTGCCATGAAGACCGGGATCGACGCTGCCTGCCGGGAGGGAGTCGTGGCGATCAGCGCCGGAAATTACGGCGGCAAACTGGGGCCCCATCACTTCCATCTGCGGAAGATCATGAACGGAGCCCAGGGGTGAGCGGCGGACTGGTGGTCCGGTTGAAGGCATCGCTCCAGCAGCGGGCCGATTTCTCGGAGGTGCTGGCGGGACCGTGGACCACGCTCTCGGCTCGGGAGCTGGCACAGCGTCCCATCTACCTCGAGCGTGATGGCCGCGTCCCGCTCGGCGACCTCTTCGAGGTCCGGGGTGAGCCCAATGGCAGAGTCCACTTCGCGGGCGACCTCGAGCGGGTGGATCGTCTCGGTGCCGGGTTGAGTCAGGGAGACGTAATCGTCGAGGGGAGTGTGGGCAGCGAGGCTGGGGTCGGGATGGCGGGCGGATCATTGGATATCGATGGCGATGCCGGCTCGCGCGCCGGCGCCGCTCCGCTGGGCTTCAAACGAGGCATGACCGGTGGTGAGCTGATCGTACGCGGCTCGACGGGGGCCGAGGCTGGGGCTGCCATGCGTCGAGGTCTTCTGGTCATCCAGCGGAGCGCCGGTAGCCGGACCGGGCTCGGCATGATCGCGGGTAACGTGATCGTGTTGGGGGCGGCCGGGCCTGAGACCGGACTCTGGTCGAAGCGCGGGTCGGTCGTAGCTCTGGGACGGATCATACCGCCCGCGACCTACTCCTACGCCTGCACCTACCAGCCGATTCACCTGCGCCTGATGCTGACGCGCCTGCGGGTGCGGTATGGCCTGCCAATTCATCGGCGGCACCTGACGGGACTCTACCGCCGCTACAGTGGCGATCTCGCCGAGTTGGGCAAGGGAGAGATTTTGCAATGGACAGCCAAATGACAGCAGTCGAGACGCAAGTGGCATCTCTCAGAATGAACGAGGCCGCAAGCGAGATCGCGGATGGGATGGCGGATCAGGCCGACCTGCTTCGGATTCGAAGTTACCGGCTGCCCGGTGGTGCCCGGGTCATCGATGCCGGCGTTGAGGTCGATGGGGGCATCGAAGCCGGGCTCGCGCTCTCGGAGATCTGCCTGGGTGGACTGGGGAACGTGACCACCACGCCGGTCCAGGTTGCCGGGGAGTCGTACCCTGGCCTGATGGTCTGGACCGATCACCCAGCGGTAGCGTGCATGGCCTCCCAGTACGCCGGCTGGGCAATCTCGGTGGGGAAGTTTTTTGCCATGGGCTCGGGTCCCTTGCGGGCCCATGCGCGGGTGGAGCGGGAGCTGTTTGAGAAGTTGGGGTATGAGGAGCGGGCTGAGGAGGCGGTGCTCGTGCTGGAGGGCCGTACCCTACCGACCGATGAAGTGGCAGCCTGGGTGGCCGAGAAAGCGCGGCTCCAACCGGTTCAGCTCACCTTTGTGGTAGCACCCACCGCAAGCCTCGCGGGTGGCGTCCAGATTTCGGCCCGGATCATCGAAACCGGCCTTCACAAAATGGAGACACTGGGCTTCGACGTGCGCCGGGTGGTGAGCGCGATCGGCACCGCCCCGTTGGCGCCGGTGGCCAAGAACGACCTCAGGGCAATCGGGCGGACCAACGACTGCATCCTCTATGGCGGACAGGCACGGTTTACCGTGCGGGCCGCCGACGCCGAGCTGGAAAAACTCGCGGCCCAGGTGCCGGCCTCGGCCTCGCGAGACTACGGCACGCCGTTCTACGAGATCTTTCAGCGCTACCAAGGGGACTTCTATAAGATCGATCCGCTGCTGTTCAGTCCCGCCGAGGTCTGGCTCACCAGCACCGAGACCGGACGAACTTTTCACGCCGGCCGCTTGAACCCCGAGGTCCTGGCGGCCTCGCTCTACAACCTTTGATCCGGGAGCCCTTCATGCGACGTCCCTCGAGCTGGTTAGGCTGGTTACTGGTCCCCGGGTTCGCGCTCGCCGCCTGCACCAGGACCGGGGAAAAGGGAGCGGAGACTCGCGGCCAAGACACGACGGCGGCGACTGCGCCGGCCCCCGCCGGACCGATGGCGATCGCCACGGTTCTCTATAACCAGCCGAAGGACACGGCCGCCTTCGAGCGGTACTACCGGTCGACTCACCTTCCCCTCCTCGTCGCCAACCAAAAAGAGATCGGGTTCATGCGGGCCGATCTCACCAAGTTCCTCTCCACCGTCGAGGGCAAGAAGCCAACCATCTACCGCCAGGCGGAGCTGTACTTCAACTTGGACGATCTCAAGAAGGGTATTGCAACGCCGGGGTTCAAGAAGGTGGCGGACGACCTGCCGAAGTTCGCGACCGGCGGACTGACCGGCATGATCGCGACGGCCTCGAACACCCACGAGGCGGGCTCAGCCGGTGCCCCGGCGGCCATCGTCACGGTCATTTACAACCCGCCGAAAGACCCGGCTGCCTTCGAGAAGTATTACTCCGGGACCCACCTTCCCCTGGTGACGGCGGGCAAGGGCGAGATCGGCTTCGAGCGAGCGGAGTTTACCAAGTTCGTCTCCAACCTCGACGGCTCTCCGCCGGCCCGCTATCGCCAGGCCGAGCTCTACTTCCCATCGCTGGCGGCGTTGAAGAAGGGAATCGCCACTCCGGCGTTCAGCCAGGTGGCCGGCGACCTGCCCAAGTTTGCCAGCGGAGGCTTGGACGCTCTGGTCGGAGTGGAGACCAAGTAAGTGCACCTGGCCGTCCTCGCCGCTCGCACCGGCTGGCACACGCAACAGCTCGAGCAGGCGGCCGCGAAGCGGGGACACCAGGCGACAGTGCTGCCGTATGAGGGACTGGTGGCCAGCATCGGACCGGCGCCGGGACTACGTAGCCGGACGACGGAACTGGATGCGGTCGATGTGGTGCTGGCTCGGATCATTCCGTCGGGCTCGCTCGAGCAGATCATCTTCCGGGTCGACGCGCTCCACCGGCTGGAAGACCGCGGCATCAGGGTGGTGAACTCGCCCCGGGTTATCGAGCGCACGGTAGACAAATTCTGGACCTCCGCGTTGCTCGAGCGTTGTGGCATCCCTACTCCAGAGACGATCGTCTGCGAGAGCCCGGACGAAGCCTTTGCCGGCTTCCGGGCCCTAGGGGACGTGATCGTGAAGCCGCTCTTTGGCTCGATGGGGCTCGGCATGGTCCGGGTCAGCGACGAGGAGATGGCGTTTCGGGTCTTCCGCACCATCGAGCAGATTCGAGGCGTCTACTACTTGCAGCGCGCCATCGACCACGATGGCGCCGATATTCGTGCCTTCGTCGTTGGTGGTCGGGTACTCGGTGCCATCGAGCGCCTGGCCCATGGTTGGCGCACCAACCTCGCCCGGGGCGGAACGGCTCGGGCAGTGACGCTCACCGATGACCGCAGCGCCCTCGCCGTTCGGGCTGCGGCCGCAGTGGGCGCCGACTATGCTGGGGTCGACCTCCTCACGGCACGCGACGGCAGGACCTACGTGCTCGAGGTCAACGGGATTCCCGGCTGGAAGGGCCTCCAAGAGACCACTGGGCTCGATGTAGCGGGGCGACTGATAGACCATCTGGCGCTTCGAGATCAGTGAACTCACCCGCCGAGGTGGCCGCGGCCGGGCAACTCTCCTGCTTGCTGGAGGTGAGTGCGCCCAAACCGGGGAATGTCTCACCGGAGCGTCACTTTCATGACACTCGATATGAGGATTTTCTGGCGAGCGCGATAGCGATTGGGCCTGCGCTTGCCGGGGCGGCAACGCAGCCACTGGGTGCGACGATCCGGCGCGGGGTGGAAGACACGCTGCGCTGGACCCGTTCCAATACCAACCTCGGTATCGTCCTGCTGCTCGCACCTCTCGCCCGCGCCGCGCTGGGACAAGGCGGCCGGCTCCGGGAGCGGCTGAGCCGGGTGCTCGCGGAAACCACCGTCTCCGATGCCGCGGAGGTATATGCGGCGATTCGGCGCGCGCGCCCCGGCGGCCTGGGCCGTTCCCCGGCAGAGGACGTTGCCGAGCCCCCGACGGTGACCTTGCGCGAGGCCATGCGCCTGGCCGCCGAAAGAGATGCCATAGCCCGAGAGTACGTTACCGATTTTGCGCTGACCTTCGAGATCGGTGTGCCGGCCCTGCTGGCCGCCCGCCGGCAGGGGCTCCCCTGGACCGACGCGGCGGTCGAAGCCTATCTGACCTTGCTGGAAGCCGCTCCCGACACCCACATTGCCCGGAAGCTCGGAGCGGCGGAGGCCGAGATGGTTTCCCGGTGGGCGCGCGAGGTCCGGGCGGCTGGGGGAACCCGGTCACCGGCGGGACAGAAGGCGCTGGCCCAGCTCGATGTCGAGTTGCGAGATCCGCGGAACCGCCGCAATCCGGGCACCACGGCAGATCTCACCTGCGCCGCGCTGTTCGTCGTTATACTTGAAGGTGGATGGGACCGTTAGGAGAACCGCCGTGCAGAGCAGCTTTCGTGTCCAGGTCAGCAAGGATTACCTGGTCTTCGCTTCGGCTCACTTCATTACGTTCAGAGGGCACCAGTGCGAGTCGCTCCACGGCCACAACTACCGCGTTGGAGTGGCGGTCGAAGGGTCGGTCGACTCCGAATGTCTCTTCGTGCTGGACTTCAGCGTGCTGAAGCAGATCACTCGTCAGTTGGTGAATAGCATAGATCACAAGGTCCTGCTTCCCACCTTGAACCCCAAGCTGACCTATCGCAAGGACGGGGATCGGCTGGCTGTCGACTACTTCGGTCAGCCGACGTATGTCTTTCCCCAGCACGATTGCGCCTTGATTCCGATCCCGAACAGCACCGCAGAGATGCTGGCCCAGTATCTCGGGTCTCAGTTGCGGGAGGAACTGGCCACGCGCGGTTATACCCACCTGACCAGCCTGGAGCTGGAGGTGGAGGAGAACTACGGCCAGTCCGCTACGTATCGCGAGGCGCTCGTCCCGGACTGAGCCTAGCGGGATCCCGATGGGAAACCGCAGCCAGGTCAGCGGCGGTCAGCCGGCCGGTGTGGATGGCGCTCGCAACCAGCGCACCGTCGCACCCGGCATCCCGCATTCGCTCCAGATCGCGGCGGGTAAGTACGCCGCCACCCGCGAGCAGCCGAACGTCGGGCAGGAGGCGACGGAGCGACTCGAGCAGACCCAGATCGACTCCGCACCCGGTACCGACACGACCCAGGTCCAGCACGAGGATCGAGGCGACACCCGTGCCCGCAGCCTGCTCCGCCAGGCGCACCGGATCGGGGCCTGCCCCCCGGGCGTCCTGCAGTGTGTTATGAAGGACCGGATTGCCAAGCCGAAGATCGAGGCTGAACACCACGCGGGACGCTCCCACGACACCGACGATCGAGCGTAAATCGGAGAAGGCGTGCAG
The DNA here is from genome assembly GCA_036506575.1 of Gemmatimonadales bacterium. Classification (GTDB taxonomy): domain Bacteria; phylum Gemmatimonadota; class Gemmatimonadetes; order Gemmatimonadales; family GWC2-71-9; genus CAVVWJ01. The sequence goes on from DASXRM010000030.1 coordinate 20,057, forward strand.
GGTTTCCAACCCCACCACGACTTCACTCGCGCCGCAGGAGAGAACCTCGAGCGCACCTTCCGGAAGGTGAGTGCCCGCGTCCACCAGCAGTGCGCCGGCGAAGCCGGTGTGAAATTCGGCCAGCTCGCGAAGCAGCGTCCGCTGCACGGCGCCCCCCTGAATGGCATCGAGGTCGGCGACGTAACATTGGTAAATCCCCAGGATGGCGTGAAAGGCGCGCAGCACCGCGACCGCATCGCCCACCTGTCCCGGAACCAAGTCCGACTCCAAGGGCGCGTAGCCGGTGCGATCACCGGCCTGCGCATGCACCGCTATGCCGCCGGCGATATCCAGTACGGGAATGATCTGCATCCGTGATCGCAGTTCCTAGCGGGTTCCGAATGACCAAGCCGTCAGCCATCCTGGGTTGGGATATCGGGGGCGTCAACACCAAGGCCGCACGGCTTGCCCAGGAGTCCAGAGGTCCGGTTGCTCGTACTCTCTGCCTTCCCTATGAGGTGCAACGCGAGCCGCCGGCACTAGGTGCAACATTGCGCTCAGTGGCGGAGCAGCTCGGCGCCGGCCCGTCCGATTGGCACGCAATCACCATGACCGCTGAGCTGTCTCAGGCATTCCGGACCAAGCGCGAGGGGGTCACCTTTGTCCTCGATGCGATGGAGGCCGCGTTTCCGCGCGACAGCCTTCACGTATACACGGTGGAGGGGAGATTCGTCAGCCCCCAGGAAGCCCGCCTGCGCCCGGGCGGCGCGGCGGCCTCGAACTGGGCGGCCACCGCTCACTGGGTAGCTCAATCGTTTCCTACCTGCATCCTCATTGACATAGGAACTACGACCACCGATCTCATCCCCATCGTGAACGGAAAAGTAGCGGCCCGGGGACTGAACGACCCCGAACGGCTTCTCAGCGGCGAGCTGGTCTACACCGGGGCGCTGCGCACACCGGTCGAGGCTATCACTCAGCGGGTCCCGCTCTGGGGGGGAAGCGCCCGGCTCTCCGCCGAGGGTTTCGCACTTATCGGTGATGCCCACCTCTGGCTCGGCCAACTCAGCCAGGAGGACTATACCTGCCGCGCACCGGACGGACGCCCGGCGACTCGGGACTATGCCGGCGAGCGGCTGGCGCGGACGGTGTGCGCCGATCGAGACATGCTCGACGACTCCGCCATAGATGATATAGCGGCTGCGCTTGCGCGCGCTCAGGTCCAGGCGATCGCAGAAGCGCTCGAAACGATCCGCGAGCGCTATCCCGAGATCAGGGCAGCGGTCGTGACCGGACTGGGCGATTTTATTGCGATGGAAGCGGCCAACGCTGCCGGGTTGACGGTGCTCCCGCTCGCTGCCCGGCTGGGTAGCGGCGCGCGAACCGCGCCCGCCGCGGCCGTGGCTTGGCTCCTCTGGGAGGCTCAGGAGGCCGCCCAATGAACCTGGCGCCTCGATCCACTGGGTCGATAACCGTAATCAAGATCGGCGGCGGACTCACCGTGGTGTCCGGCGCGCTGGAACGCGTCTGTGCCGCGGTAGCGGAAACCTCCCGGCACCATCGGCTTCTCGTCGTGCCCGGTGGCGGTCCTTTCGCGGAAGCGGTGCGGGAATTCCAGAGCCGGATCGGTGTGTCCCCGGACGCGGCCCACTGGATGGCAATACTGGCGATGGACCAGTATGCGCATGTGCTCGCCGACCGGATAGCGGGAGCGGTGCTGATTGAGGATCCCGGAGCGATCTCGGAAGCCGCAACCGTGGGGACGGTGGCGGTGCTGGCGCCGTCCCGCTGGATGCGATCCGCCGATGCGCTGCCCCACAGTTGGGACGTGACGAGCGACAGTATCGCGGCTTTCGTCGCGGGCGCCCTGGACGCGGCGCGCCTGATTCTGATTAAGCCGGCCCAGCTGGCCGATTCAGTCGATCCCTACTTCGCGACCGCGCTCCCGGCCGGGATGTCATGCCAGATCATTGGATACGATCAGGTCGAGCAGCTTGCCCTGCGACTCACCGCGCCGACCGCTGCCGCCGGATCGGGCTAGGAGCCGAGGAGGGCTTGCGGACCAAGTGATCCAGGAAGCGATCGGCCGGCACCGGACGTCCGACCAGGTAGCCTTGCACCTCATCGCACCCCTGCTTCTGTAGCAGCGTGAGGTGCGCCTCAGTTTCGACCCCTTCGGCAATGACCCTCAGACCCAGCGCATGTCCCAGGGCGATGATCGCCGTGGTAATGGCGGCGTCGTCGGGCTGAATGGCGATCTCCCGGATAAACGAGCGGTCGATTTTAAGGGTGTCCAGCGGGAAGTGTTTCAGGTAGCTGAACGAGGAGTAGCCGGTTCCGAAGTCGTCTACCGCAAGGTGGAGACCCATGGCGCGGAGCGCGTGCAACGCGTCGGTCCCTTCGCGCTGGTGGTTGACGAGCACACTCTCGGTGAGCTCGAGGCCGAGATATCGCGGCTCGAGCCCGCTCATCTGCAAGGCGCGGCCGATGGTGCCGGTCAAGCTGCGCTTGAGCTGCCGGCTCGACAGATTGACCCCGACTCGGATGCGCGGAAGCCCGGCATCCTGCCACGTCCGGTTCTGCAAACAGGCACTCTGCAGAACCCACTCACCCATGGGAACGATGAGGCCGTTCTCTTCCGCGATTGGGATGAACTCGGACGGAAGCAGGAGGCCCAGCTCGGGATGGCGCCAGCGTAACAGCGCCTCGGCCCCCACGACGGTGTTGGTGTACGCGTCCACGATCGGCTGATAGTGCACCTCAAGTTCGTTCCGTTCGAGCGCCCTCCGGAGATCGTTTTCCAGGGTCATCCGTTGCAGCGCGGTGGTCGTCATCGACTTGGAGTAGGTCTGATAGCTGCTGCCCCCCTGCTCCTTCGCCTTGTACATGGCGGTGTCCGCGTGCATCAGCAGGGTGTCGATGTCCTCACCATCGTAGGGGTAAATGGCAATCCCGATGCTGGCGTTGATGAAGATCTCGTGGGTCCCGACCCGCACCGGGTGGGCAAAGCTGGACAGGATCCGCCGGGCGAGCTTCGCCGCATCCTGGGCGTCATGCAGGCCGGGCATGATGACGGTGAACTCGTCTCCTCCGAGACGTGCCACCTCGGGAGCTAACGTGGTGAGCGCCGGCCCCACCTCGTCTTCCCGCTCCCGGCAGCAGGAGCGGAGACGGGACGCGACGTGCCGGAGGAGCTGGTCTCCCACCTCATGACCTAGCGTGTCGTTGATGCGACTGAAATGGTCCAGGTCGATGAAGAAGGCCGCCACGAGTTGTTGATTGCGGCCCGCCTGTTCCAGGGCATAGGCCAGGCGTTCTTTGTAGGATAGACGGTTAGGCAAACCGGTCAGGCTATCGTAGTAGGCCAGCTCGCGGACCTGCTCCAGCATCCGTGCGTTGGCGAGCGCAACGGCCGCCTGGTCCGCCAGGCGGCGCATCTGAACCCGGTCCTCCTCGGTGGGGACCAGATCGAACCGTTCGCCCAGGGCGACAATACCTGATAATTGTCGCTGATACGAGAGCGGCAGAACCACAAAAGAGGTCGTTCCCAGTTGGGCCAGGGGAGCGAGATAGGTGGGCACCCTCTCGCCGGTGCGGAGGACAAACACCTCGGGACCTATTAACAGTGCCTGAACGTCGGCCGCGTGTAGCCGGATCCGCTCGATATGGCGATCGCCCTTCTCATAATCCTGGATGACACTGGCTACCGACTTGGCCCCGTTCGGTATACTGAGGGTCACGCTCACCATGCTGCAGGGAAAGACGTCCCGGATTCGGCTAATAACAGTGTCCACGATGGCGGTGGCGTCGGTCGCTGAGAGCACCGCACGATCGATCTCGGCTGCGGTGGCGAGCGCCTTGAACTGGCGGCCGAGTTGGGTGGCCATGGTGTTAAAGGAGGTCGCGAGCTGCTCGAACTCGTCCCGGCTGGTCACTGTCACCCGGCTGGTGAAGTCTCGCTGGGCAATACGCTGGGTTCCCTTCTGCAGCTCCTCGAGTGGCAGCACACTCCGGCGGATCTGGCTCAAACTGAGAAGAAGGACGGCCAGACTGGAAAGTCCCATCACGATGAGAAACGTGTTGGTGAACTCCACCATGGGCTCGAGCACTTCGTCCTTGGACTCGCTGAACAGAACCGTCCAGGGTTGCGCGGCGAACGCGGCATCCAGCCTGACGGCGGCGGCGGCGGTCAGATAAAATTCTCGGGAGGTCGCCGCCGTGGTATCGAGCGCTGCTACGCCCGGTCTACTCGAAACCTTTTCTACCGGAAGCGGTGTCTTGACCGTGCTGAAGAGCACGTGGGCGGAGTCGTCCAGGACCGCTACCCGGGTCGTCGGGGACGGGACGGTCTCCTCCACTGTGCCCCACAGATACTCGGGACTCACCTCACCGACGATCGTGCCCCGCACCTCCCCACGGCGGACCAGACGGCGCAACAGATAGACTCGCGCTTGCTCGTCTTCGCCATGCACCACGGAGATGAGCGGCAACCCGAGCCGCAGATCGGAGCTGTCTCGAGTAGATAAACTGGGACGGTGGGAGAGGCGGCCGAAGACTTCGATCCCCTTTCCGTCATCGCCGATGAACTGGACGGCAACGAATCGCTGGCGCGCGAGCAGGTCGAGCCCGGTGATCAGCGCTTTGCTGGCCTCGATCAGGTCGGCGCGCTGCCGGTTTCCCGTGGCGAGTGATCTAGGATCTCGATCGAGAATGATGCCGCCCATCGCCAGCCGCCCATCCAGCGATCCCGCCTGAGTCTGATTCCCCGGCTTCGGTAGCGGGGGCCGCTTCGGGGTTGTAGCAGCCGGGGGTAATCGTTTGGCGGCGTCGAGCTGGAGAATGGCGCTCGGAGGAATGCTCTTCAGCGTGGCATCCAGCAGCAGGAGGCGCTCGAAGACCGCCTGCGCCAGGGACCGGGTGGCCTGCTGCAGCCCGTTCTCGCGCTGACGATAGAGCTGTTGCTTCACGTGCCGGTAGGAGAGTACGGCGAGAAGCGCCATGGGAAGCAGGGCGCAACCCACGAACAACACCAAGAGCCGACGCCCGAACCTGCTCCGTAGCGGTGTGGACGGAAAAGTCACATTGGTGCCCGGGCGCGTAGTGAGGCGAAACGGAAAATCGAATGGCTGCAGCCCCGCGTCCGAGCAAGTGTTATGCCCTGGAGAGATCCCCCTAATCGTTGAGCGTCAGTAGCTTAGGTCGGCCTAATCGAAAGAATTCGCGCCGGGATCACGCGTTTCGCGAACCGGCCTCCAGCAGAGCTTGATCAGGTCCCTGAAGAGACCCCGAAGTCTCGTGAATCCTTCGCCGCAGCGCCCGGACTCGGTCCGAGGTCACCCGGCCTTGTCGTCCGCCCTCGCATGCGGCCCCCCGAACCCCGACCACGTCGGGAGCAGCCATACAAACCGCTTCCAGATCCTTCAAATCGAGTCCACCGGCCACCGCGCTGGCCAGACCGGCGCGGCGAGCGCACCCGACCCACTGCGCCAGAGCCGCCTCGCCGATCCAGGTGAAGAGACTCCGGCCGTTCTTGGTGTAGGTGTCCAACAGTACCCCGGTGGCACCCGATCGTGCCGCGACTCGGCCTATGGTATCAGGTGCGGCGGTGCCGGCGAGCATGAAATCGGCGTACGCCACCGGAACAATGTGCGGGCGGACTGGTTGTTTCGACGACGCCGCCACCGCTGTCATGATGAGCGCCTGGATCTGCTCGGGCGCAGATACTCCCGCGAAGCCCAGCTTGAGGTACAGGGGAGCCGGCCGGCTTGCGAGCGGGAGTGGTGAGATAGCGGCCAGAACTTCATCGGCTGTGGTTAGATCTCCCAGCGCGATGCTCGCCGCACGGTGCTTCGGAATCCGCGAGAGCAGCTCGGCGAGCACTTGGGCGGATACCGGCCCCAGGGGGCCACGCTCTGGCTCCTTGGCATCGATGATATCGGCTCCCCCGGCGAGTGCAGCTCCCACCTCCGCCGCACACCTCACGCTCACGAGCAACCGCATTACCGCTCCCTTGTAAGATGCTAATGCACCGGTATGTTAGGATTTAGGAAGCTATCACCGGGCGGAATCCGAGGGGAGGCGGCGGCCAGTGTTGGAGCGGAAAAGCGTGCTGGTTACCGGAGCTTCCAGTGGAATCGGCCGCGCCATTGCGCTCCGCTGCGCTCAGGCGGGGGCCGATCTCGCCATAACGTATCGGAAAAATCAGCACGGTGCCGAGGCGACGGCTCGTGAGATCCGTGAGCTGGGCCGCCGGGTCGAAGTCATCCGCACCGACATCAGCCGGGATCAGGATATCGATGTGCTGGTGGGCCGATTACGGGACGCATTCGAGCGGCTGGACGTCTGGATCAACAACGCAGGCGCTGACATTCTGACCGGCGAGGCGGCCCGTCTCTCCCGTCTTCAGAAGCTCGAGACGGTCATCGCTGTCGATCTCAAAGGAACCGTCCAGACATCCTGGGCGGCGGTGGGGCTGATGCAGCAGCAGGGAGGCGGCAGCATTATCAACCTGGCCTGGGATCATGTCGGCCAGGGTATGGAAGGAGAGAATCCCTCGGTCTACGCTGCAGCCAAGGGAGGGGTGGCGAGCTTCAGCCGATCGCTCGCGCGAGAAGTGGCCCCGACGATCCGCGTCAACATTCTCGCACCCGGCTTCATCGAGACTGCCTTCGGCGAGGAGGCCAATCCGAACTTTCGCCAAAAGGTCATCGAGATGACACCGCTTCGCCGCTGGGGCAAGCCCGAGGATGTCGCAGGCGCGGCAGTGTTCCTGGCCTCGGACGATTCGGCCTTTCTCACCGGGCAGACCATCATGGTGAACGGAGGAGTGGTGATGTGAAGGAAGGCTATGGGCTATTGGCTATGGGCTGTTGCGCAAAGTCGACCAGCTCGCCCTGTCGCTCACAGCTTAATTCCAAGACAGCATAGCCCATAGCGCATAGCTCATAGCCAACTAGGAGGCAACGATGCCCGCAACCAAAGAACGTACCTACAACGACACTGAAATCAACGAGCGGCTGAAGGAGCTGCCCGGCTGGTACTACGAGGATGGCTGGATTCGCCGAGTCTACAAGACCGACGGGTGGCCCACGACGTTGATGCTGGTCAATGCCCTCGGCTATCTCGCCGAGGCCGCCTATCACCACCCCGACCTGACCGTCACCTGGGGACGCATCATCGTCAAGCTCCAGAACCACGCGGCGGGCGGGATAACCGACAAGGACTTCGAGCTGGCTCGAAAGATCGAGGAGGTCGTCCTCTGGCGGCCTCAGGGTGGTGCGCTCGAGGGCACCCCGAACAAGTGGGTTCGGCCGGGGGATCCGCGGTAGAAAGGCGGACAGGCGGACCGGCGGACCGGACTTAACCGCGGATCCAATGTCGATCGAATCTGAGTTTCCCAACCGGCCCTCGGTCCGTACGTCTGAATCTTCCGCTCGTCCGTCCGCCGGTCCGCCCGTCCGCCGGGTCCTCTTCGTCACCGGCACTCTCGCCGAGCCGGCCCTTCGGCGGGTATTGGCGGAGATGCAACCGACCTTCGAGTCCAGGGTAGCGGTCCTCAGGATCACCGTGGCCGCGTTGATGACCACGCCTTGGATAGCTCGACATCTCGAAGTCCCCTCCGACATCGACTTGGTGCTCATCCCCGGCCTCTGTGAAGGGGATCCAACCATTCTGAAGGAGCGGTTTGGGGTGCCGGCGGAGAAGGGTCCCAAAGATCTCCGCGAGATCCCGCGCTACTTCGGCCAGGCTCAGGCGGCGCTGGATTATGGCCGTTACTCCATCGAGATCCTGGCCGAGATCAACAACGCGCCGAAGCTTTCGCCTGGCGAGGTTCGGGCCGCCGCGGACTATTTGCGGGCGAGCGGCGCCGACCTGATCGATGTCGGCTGCACTCCAGGTTTCCCCTTTCCCGAGTTGGGTAACCTGGTGAGCGAGTTGCGCGGTGCCGGCGTGCGGGTCAGCATCGACAGCTTCGACCGGGCCGAGATCCGCTCGGCGGTCGCAGCCGGTGCCGAGCTGGTGTTGAGTGTGAACCGATCCAACCTTGAGGTAGCGCGGGAGTTCGGGGGCACCGGCACGCGGGTCGTGGTGATCCCTGATCACGGCGAGGGCATCGACACTCTCGACCGTAGCATCGCTGCCCTGGAACGCTGGAACGTACGCTACCTCATCGATCCGGTCATCGAGCCGATCGGGTTCGGCTTCATGGCCTCGCTGGAGCGGTACGCCGAGATCCATCGCCGGTACCCGACGTCCGCTCAACTCATGGGGGTCGGAAATATCACCGAGCTCACCAGCGCCGATTCGACCGGGGTCAACGCCGTCCTGTTGGCCATCTGCGAGGAGGTGGGTGTCCGCGCCGTGCTGACGACGGAGGTGATTCCGTGGGCGCGCGGTGCGGTCCGGGAGATCGATGTCGCCCGCCGGTTGATGCACTACGCCGTGACCAACCGGACGGTGCCCAAGGGGGTGGATGACCGGCTCCTCACCGTGAAGGACCCGGTCATTCTGGAGTACGATGAAAGCGAGTTGCGCGAGCTCCAGGCGGCGGTGCGGGATCCGAATTTTCGTATCTTCACCGACCGGCAGACCATCACCGTGTTCAACAACGAGATCTTCGTCCGTGGCACCGATATCCAGGTCATCTTCTCGCAGCTCGGCGTCGACGAACCCACCCATGCGTTCTATCTGGGCCGCGAGCTCATGAAGGCCAAGCTGGCCATTACTCTCGGTAAGACTTATCGGCAGGAAGGCGCTCTCAGCTGGGGGTACCTCACGCCGCCCGACGACGTCAAGTCTGAGCATGTAAAGCTGACCCAGCGGTCGCGGAAGAGGCGGGATAGCGAGTCAGCGGGGAAGCAGGGAAGCGGGGCCGGCAAGCGCCAACGGGGCGGCGGGGCAGCAGAGGGGTGAACGAGTACTTCCAGCCGTTGGTTGAGCCGCTCGGACAGACGGCCGAACCGGCCGATGTGTGCTCCCGGTTCTTGGATCTTCCCTATCTCATTCTTCTCGACAGCGCGGCGATGCATCCGCATCCGAGCCGAAACTCGGCTGCCGGTCTCGCCGGCGAAGGGCAGGACCTGCAGCAGTACTCTTTTCTGGCAGCCGATCCGGCCTCGGTAGTGCGGAGCAAGGGTACTGCAACCGAGATCCGGCAGAGGGGGCACCACGCCTGGACCCCGGTTTCCGGCGATGCATTGAGCGTGGCGCGAGGATTTCTCCCTCGCGAAACCACCCCACCGATCTCCGGCCTGCCTCCCTTTCAAGGTGGCTTAGCGGGATATATCGGGTACGACTGGGGCGCGGTGCTCGAGCGGCTGCCGCTCCCGCGATACGACGATCTCGCCATTCCCGACGTGATGTTGGGACTCTATGACTGGGTGATTGCTTGGGACCACCGGATCGGCACCGCTTGGCTGATCTCGACCGGCCTGCCCGAGAGGGGAACCGCCCGAGAGCGGCGCGCGCGGGAGCGGATGGATCTGGTACGGGAGAGGCTGGGTGGGCGGGGCGGCAGTGGGGCGGGTGCCACCATGACGGCTGGGCCGGGTACCCGCGAAGCGGGTGGAGGCAGCGCGGCAGCACGGCAGGATGTAATTGCCGCCCCGTCTTATCCAGTCAGCGGGATCGAAGGCGCCCAAGAGATCGATCTCCGCTCGACCTTCACCCACCGGGGCTACCTCGATGCCGTCAGCCGGGTGCGGGAATACATCATCGCGGGCGACATCTTTCAGGCCAACCTTTCCCAGCGCTTTCAGACCCGGTTGCCGGAGCCAGCGTTCGAGCTCTACCGCCGGCTGCGCCGTCGCAATCCGGCGCCGTTCGCGGGGTATCTCGACTTCGGAGAGCTAGCGGTTCTCAGCGCGTCACCGGAGCGCTTTCTGCGGCTGGATGCGGAGCGTCGCCTCGTCGAGACCCGGCCCATCAAGGGCACCAGGCCCCGCGGCTTGGGACCGATGCACGATGCGGCGCTGGGCCGCGCGCTGGCCGAGAGCGAGAAAGACCGGGCGGAGAACGTCATGATCGTCGACCTGCTGCGCAACGATCTCTCGCGGGTGTGCCGGCCGGGCACAGTCCGGGTTCCCGAGCTCTTCGCGCTCGAACATCATCCGACCGTTCACCACCTCGTGTCTACGGTCCTGGGCGAGCTCGAGCCCGAAGCGGATGCGATCGATCTCATCCGTGCCGCCTTTCCCGGCGGCTCCATTACCGGTGCACCGAAAGTACGAGCCATGGAGATCATCGCGGAACTGGAGCCGACCCAGCGGGGCGTGTACTGCGGGTCGATCGGGTATCTCAGCGTCACCGGGGCGATGGATACCAGCATCGTCATTCGAACCTATCTGGCGCTTCGCGGGGAGCTATACTTTCAGGCCGGAGGAGGCATCGTCGCCGACTCGGATCCCGAGCTGGAGTACCGGGAGACGCTGGATAAGGCGCGCGGGTTGATCGATACGCTTTGTGAGTCGCGAGTTGCGAGTCGCGAGTCATGAGTCACGAATCATAAGCCACGAGCCAGGATGCTCTCAGTGGAGAACGCAGCCACCTCAGGTCCGCGACTCGCGACTCGTAACTCGTGACTCATGACTCATGACTACCACCTACTCTGATGATCCTTCTCATCGACAACTACGACTCCTTCGTCTACAACCTCGCTCGCTACGTGCGGGAGCTGGGGGAAACTCCGCTGGTGCGTCGTCACGATGCCATCTCGGTCGACGAGATCCTCGAGCTGGCCCCGTCTCATATCATCATCTCTCCGGGACCTTGCTCGCCCAAGGAAGCCGGGATTTCCACCGAAGTGGTCCGCCGGGCCGGTGCCCGCATCCCCATTCTTGGCGTGTGTCTAGGGCATCAGTGCATCGGCGCGGCCTATGGAGGGGAGATCGTCCGGGCCGGTCTGCCGATGCACGGGAAGACCTCGCGGATCCATCATTCGGGCGTTGGTCTTTTCGCCGGCGTGCCGAACCCTTTCATGGCCACGCGATATCATTCGTTGGTGATCGCGCCGGCATCGATCCCGCCTGTGCTTGCCGTGACCGCCACCTCGGAAGACGGTGAGATCATGGCGGTCCAGCATTTGGAGCATCCGGTCTCCGGCGTCCAATTTCATCCCGAGTCGGTTCTGACCGAGCATGGGTATCGCATCCTCGACCATTTTCTCCACGGTGTGCCGGCATCCCCCCGGGTAGTGCCTCAGGCCGCGGACGGCGCACTGGTGACCGTCCGTCCCGAGACGAACACTCTGGCGTCCGCGCCTCCGCCGGTCGACCTGGTTCGGTGATTCTCGAGACGATCGTCACGACCCTCGACTCGCGAGGCGCCATCAACTTCGCGCCGATGGGAGTGGAATGGGGCGATGAGACGATCGTCCTCAAGCCTTTTCTCGAGACCACCACCTTCCGCAACGTGAGCGACACCGGTGCAGCCGTGGTAAACCTGACCGACGACGCGATGCTGTTCGCCCAGGGCGCGATCTCGAGCCCGCAGTTCCCCTCGGTTCCCGCCAGCGTGGTTCGGGGCGTGGTGCTCGAGGCCGCCTGCTCCTGGCGGGAGCTCGAAGTGCTGGCCATCGACGCTACGCCACCCCGGTCCCGCATCGAGACCCGGGTGGTTCACCGGGGCATGCGGCGCGAGTTCATCGGATTCAATCGCGCGCGTAATGCGGTCCTCGAGGCTGCCATTCTCGCCACCCGAACTCATCTACTTCCGGCCGACCAGATTCGTGAGGAGTACGCGCGACTCCAGATCGTGGTAGACAAGACTGCCGGGCCGCGGGAGCGGGAAGCGATGGAGCTCCTGACCCGGTATGTCCACTCCCGCTAGCGTCCTCGTCGAGGCCCCTGCCCGCCTCCACTTCGGGATCCTCGATCTGCGGGGCCGGCTGGGCCGCTGTTTTGGCGGCCTGGGAGCGGCGGTTCCCTGCCCCTCGCTCCTGATCGAGGCGGCCCCGGCGGACCGGGTTTCCGCCGAAGGACCCGATGCCGACCGGGCGATCGAATTCGCCGGCCGGTTTCTGGCTTATCACCGGCTCTCCGCCGGCGTGCACGTCATCGTTCATCGGGCGATCCCGAGCCACTCGGGTTTGGGATCCGGAACCCAGCTCGCATTGGCCGTGGCCCGAGGCCTGGCCGAGCTGCACGGGCTCCCGACTGACGCGGTGGAGCTGGCGCGCTCGACGGGCCGGGGCAAACGCTCGGCGATAGGCACTTGGACCTTCGCCCTGGGCGGCTTCGTCGTGGAGGGTGGCCGGCGCCCGGGATCCGAGAAGATCGCGCCGCTCCTGGCTCGGTTTCCGATTCCACCATCGTGGCGCTGTGTCGTCGCCGTGCCCTCCGACGGCCGGGGCCTGAGCGGTGACGCAGAGGCCCGAGCATTCGACCAGCTCCCGTCCCCACCCGACGAGGAGGTCGAGCGAGTCTCTCATCTGGTGCTCATGCAGCTGCTCCCGGCGCTGGTGGAGGAGGACCTGCCGAGCTTCGGAGACGCGTTATCCGCGGTGCAGCGGATTACCGGCGCCTGGTTCGCGGCTCAACAGGGCGGCACCTTCGCGCCTGGTCCGACTGAGCAGCTGGTGGCTGATATGGCCAGGTGGGGCGCCGCCGGCGTGGGCCAGAGCTCCTGGGGTCCAGCCGCGTACGGGCTGGTGGAAAGCGAATCTGCGGCCGGTGCACTGGCCCGGCGAGTCGAGCGGGTGCTGGGCTCCAGAGGCCAGGTGTTTCAGGGGGGATTTGCCGCTCAGGGAGCCCGGGTTTGGAGCGCTCAGACAGCCTCCCCACGCTGATTGACAGTTCATTTTTCAGGGTGTATACTGCCCGTCTAAGCCTTCCGTAATCGGCCACTTGGCAGGCCTCGAGAAGGGCTCGGCCGGGCCTCTCGCGTTGACCTGCCCCCTGCGGCGAGGACCGGAGAACGCTGCGGCGGCATCACCATACGAGGGCATGCTGCCTCCCCAACGGTAGTTTTTTACTGGCACACAAAGGGTTCGGCGGCGCCCCTGAGGAATGTGATGGGCTTGTTCCGGTTCGCTGGAATCGTCTCTTCGATGCTCAATCCGCTGTGGGTCGGCGGAGCTGGGAGCCGTTGGCAGGAAGTCCTGTGGCGGCGCCATGTCTCCTCGATGCGCCAGTGCAAGTCTCTCGAAGTTCCTTCCCTGCTCGCTCCCCAGTCCCTGTTTCCAACTCGCGCGATCAACTCCCAAGCTTCGGATCGCGCTTCCCAATCCATCCAGCGGGCCTCCTTCACTCGTAGACGTACCGGGACCGCAAGCACGCTCCGCCGGTGGATGCTCCCGACAGTCGAGCGCGGGCCTCCGGTCCCCAGCGGCGTTTGAACCTCGGTCCTGTAGTCCTGGCCCGAGCCGGCTCTCGTGGTAGACGAGCCCCGTTCGCCACCAGATCTCTAGTAACCGCAGAGCGTAACACGGAATGGAAGTCAGTAGGAGAATCACCCTTTTCCCTGAGGTCAGTTATGAACCGTTTTGCGCAGAAGGTAGTGTCTGGCGGGCTCGCCGCGGGGCTTTCGGTAGCCGTGGCGTTGTCGGCCAGCGCCCAACAGGCACGGTCAGGGGCATGGACCCTGAATGCGCCCGAGGGCGAATGGCACATGACCGGTCGTGATTACAGCCTGCAGCGGTTCAGCCCGCTCAAGCAGATCACGACGTCGAACGTGGCCGAGCTCCGGCCCGTCTGGTCGTTCTCGACCGGGACGCTTCGGGGGCACGAGGGCAACCCGCTCGTCATCGGCAACGTGATGTACGTGCACACGTCCTTCCCCAACATCGTGTACGCGCTCGACCTCTCCAAGCCCGGCGCGCCGATGATCTGGAAGCACGTGCCCAACCAGTCGCCCGACGCGATTCCTATCGCCTGTTGCGACCTGGTGAACCGGGGCACGGCGTATCACCCGAGCGGCAAGATCTTCATTCAGTTGCTCCAGGGTGAGCTGCTCGCGCTCGATGCCAAGACCGGTAAGGAGCTGTGGAAGGTGAAGAATGCCGACTACAAGCAGGGCTCCACGATGACCAACGCCCCGATCGTGATCAAGGACATCGTCATCGCCGGCATTTCGGGTGGTGAGTTCGGGGTCCGCGGCCGGGTGACGGCGTACAACGTGAACGACGGGAAAGAAGTCTGGCGCGGCTATAGCACCGGGCCGGACAGCGAAGTCCTCCTCGAGGGCGACGCCAACCCGAATTATCCGTCCCACCGGGGCAAGGACCTTGGGGTCTCGACCTGGCAGGGCGACGAATGGAAGCGGGGCGGCGGCACCACCTGGGGCTGGTACTCCTACGACCCCGAGCTGAACCTCTTCTATTACAGCACCGGGAACCCGGGCACCTGGAATCCTGACCAGCGGCCGGGCGACAACAAGTGGTCCATGACCATCTTCGCCCGCAATCCGGACAACGGGAAGGTGAAGTGGGCCTACCAGATGACGCCCCACGATGAGTGGGACTACGATGGCGTCAACGAGAACGTCCTGTTCGAGCAGGGCGGGAAGAAGCTGTTGGCGCACTTCGACCGGAACGGCTTCGGCTATACCCTCGACCGGACCACCGGCAAGGTCCTCGTCGCCCAGCCCTATGGTCCAGTCAATTGGGCCAAGCGGGTTGACCTGACGACCGGCGTGCCGGAAAAGGATCCGAAGTACGGCACCACCTCGAAGAAGAACACCGAGGGCATCTGCCCGGCGGCGATCGGCTTCAAGGATCAGCAGCCGGCGGCCTACTCGCCGCAGACTGGCCTCTTCTACGTCCCGGCAAACCACATCTGCATGGACTATGAGGGCGTCGAGGTGAAGTACACCGCTGGTCAGCCGTACGTCGGCGCGATCGTGCGGATGTTCCCGGGCCCGGGCGGGCACCGGGGCAACTTCATCGCCTGGGACCCGATGAAGGGCAAGGCGGTGTGGTCGAACAAGGAGAACCTCGCGGCCTACGGCGGGGCGCTCACCACGGCGGGCGGACTGGTCTTCTACGGCACCATGGAAGGCTGGCTCAAGGCGCTTGACCAGAAGACCGGCAAGAGCCTGTGGCAGTTCAAGACCCCGTCGGGCATCATCGGCAACCCGATGACCTACAACGGTCCCGATGGCCAGCAGTACGTGGCCGTGCTCTCGGGCATCGGTGGTTGGGCCGGTATCGGCGTGGCCGCCGGCATCGGCGCCGAAGATCCCACTGCCGGTCTGGGCGCGCTGGGCGCGTTCGGCGACGCGGGGAACTTCAGCAACCAGGGTGGCGTCTTGACCGTCTTCGGGCTCAAGAACCCGAGCACGGGAAAGATGTAGTTCCCGTAATCCGGTAGGGACGGAGGCTCCCCTCCGGCCTCACCGGGGGTAGATTACAAAAATGAGAGCGGCGTCGGGGTGCGGTTCGCTCCGGCGCCGTCTCTTTTCGGGGTCACACCGGCCGCGCGACGGTCCGGCCGGGACACCCCCAAGCCGACGGCGGCCTACCCATGCTACGGGATTTCAGACATCTGTATCGCGGCCCCGCCCTGGCGGGTCTGGCGACGCTGGCGCTGGCGATGCCGGCGCGAGCCCAGCGTCCGGCGCCCTTGCAGCCGGGGATCCTCCGGGTGTGTGCCGACGCGGACAACCTGCCCTTCTCCAACCAGAAGGGCGAGGGCTACGAGAACAAGATCGCCGAGCTGATCGCCAAGTCTTGGGACTCGAAACTCGAATACGTGTGGTGGCCGATTCGCCGGGGCTATTTCCGCGTGTTGAACGGCATGTATTGCGACGTCATAATCGAATCGCCCGCGGGGCTCGACATGGCAGGCTCCACCAAGCCGTACTACCGGTCAGGCTACATGTTCGTGAGCCGGAAAGGCAGCGGCCTCGAGGACATCAACTCGCTCGCCGACCCCCGGCTCAAGAAGCTTAGGATCGGGGTCAATCTGTTCGTCTCCTCCGACGGCGAGCACTCCCCGCCGGAGATGGCTCTCAGCAGATACGGCGTGGTCGGCAACCTTAAGGGCTATGACACCTCATATGACGAAAACATTCGGCCCGAAGACATCATCAACGGAGTCGCGAAGAAGGACGTGGATCTGGCGATCGTATGGGGCCCGATGGCCGGCTACTTCGTGAACAAGTCGCCGGTGCCGCTGGTGCTCACGCCGATCGCCGCCGAGGTGGACTCGGCAAGCGGCTATCCCATGCAGTACAACATCGGTATGGCCGTGCGACGTCGGGACCGCGCGCTCAGCGACAGCCTTAATACCCTGATCGACCGCAAGCGCCCCGAGATCCAGTCCATACTCAAGGAGTACGGCGTTCCCCTCCTCCCCATCCTGCCGGAGGCGGGTGAGGGCGACAAAGCCAAGGTGACGGCACCCACGAAACCCACGCCTGCTGACTCGGGACGCCCGGCCAAGCGTTAGCCGCGCCCAGGTCGCCTCGGCCATTGCCACTCAGTCAGGTTAGAGAGGATCCCTTCCCGAGCATGGACAGGACTATGCGAGGTGTTTCCGTCATCCTGGGGCTCTGCGTAATCAGCTCCAAGCTTACGGCGCAGCAGCTCCGGGATCAGTATCACCAGGCTCCCCGAGACACGGTGTCGCAGGAGGTCTACGATGGCTGGAAGCAGTTCAATCTCAACTGCGCACGATGTCACGGAGAGGACGTCCAGGGGACGACCATCGCCCCCCATCTGATCCTTTCCCTCAAGCCTGACGGTCCGATCAACACCAAGGAGCTTTTCATTCAGACGGTGTGCGCCGGGCGGCCCGCCAAGGGCATGCCTTCCTGGTGCGCCTTGGGAGTGGAACTGCCGACCATCGAGAAGATCTACACGTACGTGAAGGGCCGCAGTGATGCCAAAATCGGCCCCGGCCGGCCGGCGGTGAAACCGGGTACCTAGCATGGTCTCTCACCTGGCCTTCGCCCCCGTGCTCTGCCTGTTCGCTGCGATCACGCCTTACCCGACCGCTCCGGTCCGGGTATCGCAATCCCGGGAGCCCCTCGCGTTGTTCCCGGTGGCGTTCTACGGGAAAGGCGCCAATTCCCTGGAGCAACGGGACCCCCTGGTCGCGGCCATGACCGATGGCATCCTGCGATCAGAGCTCGAGCGGTCGGGGAGGTTCGAGTTGATGAATCCCGCGCGGCTGGCCAAAGCGCTCGCGGACACCGAGGCGGGTGGTATAGAGTGCGTCACGCTGGAGTGCCGGCGGACGCTGAGCAGGAAGTTGGGAGCGGCTTGGATGGTGACCGCCAAGCTGAGCAAGACCAGCAATCTGATCTGGTACCTCTCCGGACAACTGACTGATGTCGCTACCGGACGCCGTCTTCTCGATGACGAATTCGAGTTGAAGGGCATTGCGGAAGACATTGCCAAGGGCGGCGCCCACTCGCTCGCGAGGCGGATCACTAACGCCGCAACGACCGTTGTCACGGTGGACACGCCGATCACCAAGATGAATCTGGCGCAGCTGAAGTCGAAGCTGGCTGCAGCGACCGGCGATAACCCTCCTGATCTGAGCAAGGTGGACCTGAGCGGCCTCGACCTGAGCGGCGTCGACTTCAAGCGGGCGAATCTCACCGGGGCCCGCCTGGTCGGCACCAAGCTCGTCGGGGCCAACCTGTTCACTGTCGATCTTACCGACGCGGTGCTGTCCGATGCTGATCTGTCCCGGGCCAACCTCGACGGAAGCATCCTTCGGCGAGCCAACTTCCAGCGGGCCAACCTCGAGGGTGCCAGCCTCTTTGCTACCATTATCGAATCGGCCGACCTCACCAGCGCCAACTTGGCCGGCGCTCGAATCATCGGCTACCTGCGCGGAGCCAAGCTGGGGGGTGCCAGCCTCCGCCACGCCAATGCGGGGGCCGATCCCGGAAATCAATCCATGGGTGTCATGCGAGCCACCTTCGTGGGCGCCGATCTGAGTGGGGCAGATCTGTCCGATGCCAACCTTTTCAAGGCGGACCTGTCGCACGCCAATCTCACCAACGCGAAGCTGGCTCGCGCCAATCTGATGAACGCAGACCTGATTCAGGCTGACTTGACCCGGGCGGACCTTACCGGGGCCAAGCTGGCCAAGGCCAACATTGACGATGCCATCTTTACTCACGCCGTCGGGGTGGATCGTATTCAGGGGCTCGATCAGGTTCGCAATCGCGAAAGGGCGATCTTCGATGCTTCCAAATGACATTGGCGAAGTCGATGTCATCCTGAGACCCTGCCCCGAGCACAGCGAGGGGGAGCGTAGCACCCGAAGGATCCCTCAACCGGGAACGGAGAGGTTCTTCGCGCTCAGAATGACATTCCTAACGATCACGATTCTCCTTGCCTCCGCCTGCGGGAAGGAGCGGCCCTCCCTCGGCGGGCGGGCGGATACCGCCGCTCCCTCGACGGCGCCCGCGGCTGCCTCTTCCGGTGAGCTGGCCTACGTCACCAACGAAGACTCCCAGGAGTTGAGCGTCATCGACACCCGGACGGACAGTCTGATCGCGACTATTCCGGTGGGTACCCGCCCGCGGGGCGTCAAGGTGAGCCCGGATGGCCGCACCGTGTATGTCGCTCTCAGCGGATCGCCCAAATGCCCGCCGAGCATGCCCGACGAGGAGTGCGAAAAGCTGAAGGCCGATAAGAGCAAGGACGGAATCGCCGAGGTCGACGTCCGCGCCCGCCGGGTCCGGCGGGTGCTGCCGGGCGGCTCCGACCCGGAGCAGTTCGATATCTCGCGCGACGGCATGCGACTGTACATCTCGAACGAAGATGCCGGAACGGCCTCACTGGTCGACGTGAAGAGTGGAACCATCGATACCACGGTTCGGGTGGGAGCGGAGCCGGAGGGTGTGCGCCTCAGCCCCGATGGGAAGCTGGTCTACGTCACGGCTGAGAGCGACACCTCGATTAGAGTGCTGGACGCGGCGACCGGTCGAGTCAACGCCCGGATAAAGGTGGATCGCCGTCCCCGCGATGTGGCGTTCACTCCGGACGGCAAGCTCGCGTATGCTACCGCGGAGGTGGGGGGGAGTGTGTCCGTCATCGATGTGGCCGGCAACCGCGTGATCGCCAGGATTCAGCTCCCCCCGGATGCGAAGCCGATGGGAGTGCGGGTTTCCCCCGATGGCAAGCGGGTGTACGTGGCTACCGGTCGGGGAGGCACCGTCGTGGTGATCGATCCTGCCACGAACAAGGTCGTCGGGTCGGTCAAAGTGGGACAGCGCCCCTGGGGTATCGCGCTGACGAGCGATGGGAAGAAGCTCTATACCGCTAACGGGCCGTCCAACGATGTGACCGTCGTCGACACCGACAAGCTCCAGGCGATCAAGACGATCCCGGTCGGAAAGATCCCCTGGGGAGTAGCGATCGGACCAGCACCAGGCTCGTGAGGCAACAGTCATGAACGTCCGACCACCCTGGCTGGCTGCGGCGGCGTTGCCGCTGCTCCTGGCCGCCGACGCTTCGGGGCCGGTTCCCAGCACCTTTCAGTTCGACGCCGATGCCCGGCCCGAGCTTCATCGACTCTGGGACGTCAGCTCGGCGGCAAAGGCCGAGCGGGTCGCCTGTCTGGCGGCTACGATCGAGGGCGATACCGTCCGAATCTCGCGCGTGCTCCCACTCGAGCCGGGCCGGGCGGACTCGCTAGGCATATCGGCGGGTGCCTCGCTCGACAGTTGCGGCCCACCTGAGTGGCTGGGCACCGTGCACACTCACGTGGCGCTTCGAGACGGTCAGCGGCCCTACTCTCTGTTCTCGGGAGCCGATCGAGGGGTCATGATGCTGTGGTGGAGACGCTGGAAGGTCGACGGGATCTTCTGCTTGCTTTACAGCGGGGAGGAAGTGATCTGCGAGATCGAGGGACCGGGCGGTGCCGTGCTCTTCCCCCGCTCGCACTACTGACCGGCATGAGACCGTCGGCTATCCTTGGTCTTCTGCTCGTCGCGGCTTCCGCCGCACCGCTGGCAGCACAGAGCGAAGGCGGCCGCCCCCGAGCAGCCTTTCGCTTCAGCGCTGAAGCAGGTACCGCGCTCCGCGAGCTATGGCAAACGAGCGTCGCCGCCAAGGAGGAGCGAGTGGCCTGTCTGGCAAGCACGATCCGGAACGACACCGTTTTCGTCACCCGAATCGCGGCGCTGGAGCCGGAGGACGCGGACTCGATGGGAATTTCCGCCACCGGCTCGGTGGACCGGTGCGGACCTCCCGCCTGGTCGGGTACGGTTCACACCCACATCGCGCTCTACACCGACGACCTGCCCTCCACCAGGTTTTCCGCTCAAGATCGGACGGCAATGCGGCTGTGGTACGATCGCTGGCACGCCGATGGCGTCTTCTGCCTGATCTACAGCAGGCACGACGCCCATTGTGAGGCCGATGGGGTGGTTGGTGGGATGCGGGCAACGCCCAGGATTGTTCGCTAGAGCTTCCTGGCAGGATGTGATCCACCACCAACACCGGCGTTTCGGCCGTCCCCTGGTCATCGTACCACGACGGTCGCCTTCATGAACGGGTGCAGCGTGCAGTGATAGCTGTAGGTGCCAGCACGGTCGAAGGTGTGGCGCCAGACTCCGTCAGAATTGATCACCCCGGAATCAAAGCTGTTGTCGTCACCGGTCACTGTGTGGGGGACTTGATCTTGATTGCTCCACGCGATCGTGGCGCCGGTGGCGACTTCCAGCTTGGAGTCCGTATACGCCATGCTGCGGATCACTGTTGGCACTAGTCTCTCCTCGTTGGACGGCCTGGGAGGTGCTGCTCTCGGACGAGGTGCGCGTCGTCCAAAGTAACGCGCCAGCGTGAACGGAACGGTGAACTCGAAGCCATAGCGCACTTGGTCGCCGCCCCGGGAGGAGCCCTCGAGCGTCGCGGTGTTGGTATTTGATGCTTGGAGAGAAAAGGTGTGGGGGG
>DASXRM010000031.1:0-4097 GCA_036506575.1 Gemmatimonadales bacterium
GGGTATCGGCCGCCAGCAGCCCCGAGCGGAGGCCGGAGAGATCCTCGACCCGATCCAGAAGGCGATGTATCTTCGGAGAGTCGGGAGCCGGACTCAAAACCGCGCAGGACTCGTGGTCCCACTGATCCAGATCCCTATCAGACTCCTCGCCGCCGGCATCACTGCCGCTGCGCTGCTGTTGACGCTGACCGTTCTCCTCTGGCGCGAGCGCCGGAGGCGGCGCGGCGCCGAGCGCGCGAATGCGGAAATCCGCAGCCAACTGCAGACCGTCACCGCCACCATGCGCGAGGGGGTGATCGCCTACGACATGGAGCGGAGACTCAGGTTCGTGAATCCCGCCTTCGAGCGGCTCACCGGGTTTCCCGAGGACGAGCTGCGGGAGCAGGAGTTTCTCCAGTACATCCATGCCGACGACCGGCCCGCGATCGTGGCCGAGTGGGACCGCCTGGCCCAGGGGCGTGCCCTCCGAGACCAGGAGTACCGGGTGGTAACTCGCGCCGGCCAGATTCGCTGGTGCTCCAGCTCGTGGGAGCCCATGCGGGACGAGGCCGGTCGCCAGATCGGCTACATGGGGACCGAGTTCGATATCACGGAGCGGAAGCTGGCCGAAGAGGAGATGCGCCTGGACACCGAGCTGTTCCAGACGGTGCTCGAGATCCAGCAGGCGGTCACCGCAGCCGGCCTGGACTCGGAGACTCTCATGCGGGTCATCGTGGAGCGGAGCAAGGGGCTGACCGGGGCGAGCGGCGCGGTGATCGAGGCGCTCGAGGGCGAAGACCTGGTGCCCCTGGTACACGTGGGCACCGATGCTCCCCGGCTGAAGGTGAATTCGAGCCTGTCCGGAATCTGCGTCCGTACCGGCGAGCTACAGCGCAGCGACGACACCTTTACTGACCCCCGAATCGCGCACAACGCCTGCCGCGATCTCGGGATCAAGTCCCTCCTGGTGGTGCCCCTGCGAGACGAGCAGCGCACCCTGGGGGTCCTCAAGGTGGTTGCCCCCCAGGCGCATGCCTTTACCGACCGGGACGCGAAGGCGCTCCGTCTGCTGGGTGGGCTCATGGGCGCGACGTTGGGTCATGCGGCTGCGTTCGAGGGACGGCAGGCCCGGCTGGAGGAGCGCACCTGCGCACTCCAGGAGAGCGAACAGCGCTTCAAACAGTTGGTGGACGTGGCTCAGGAGGGAATCTGGGTGGCCGATGACCAGGGGGTGATCACCTACGTCAACCAACGGATGGCAGACCTTCTGGGATATTCCAATGGCACCCTACTCGGCCGGCCGGTGTACGACTTCATCGAAGCCGACTCACGGGCGGGGGCGAAGCGTACCTTGAGCCGCCGCGGGTCACAGCCGGGAAAGAGCCAGGACCTCCGCTTCCAACGGCGCGACGGAACCCAGCTCTGGGGCTTGGTGTCATCCAGTCCCATCCTGGGGAAGGATGGAGTGTTGGTCGGCACGGTCGGGATGGTCACCGACATCACGGAGCGCAAGCTGGTCGAGGACCAGCTCCGCCGTTCCGCCGATCGGCTGGCCATGCTTCACGACCTGGATCAGGCGGTCGTCGCGGCGCAATCCCCGGCGGAGATCGGCCGGGCAGCGCTGGGGCGGATGCGTCGAATGATGCCCTGCCAGTGGTGCACGGTCGTGCTGTTCGATCTGCAGCGACGCGAAGCACAGATGATCGCCGGATTTGCCGGTGGCGCGCATCTGGCACCCGCGCCGATGCCGCTGGACGACCTTTCCTCCGGAGAGGCGGTCCCCAGCGGCTCGGTCCGCTACATCGAAGACCTGGGGTCGATCGGCGATCTTCCCCCGCTTCAGCGCCAACTGCTGGCGGAGGGCATCCGCACCTTGCTCTCGGTCCCCCTCCTGATCGAGGGAGAGGCCATCGGTGAGATCAACCTGGGCTCGTCCACGGCGGCCGCATTCGACGCCGAGGATCGAGACATCGCCTTCGAGATCGCCAAGCCGCTCGCCATCGCCATGCAGCACGCCCGGCTTCGGGAGGAGCTCGCCCGGCAATCCGGGGAGTTGGAACGAAGGGTGGCGGAGCGAAGCGCCGCGGTTCGCGCGGTGACGGCCGAGCTGGAGACGGTGCTGTATTCCGTTTCCCATGATCTTCGCGCGCCGTTGAGGCAACTGCTCGGCTTTTCCCGGTTCCTGCTCGACGAGTCCGGGCGGGAGCTGGATCCGTCGGCCCTGCATTACGCCCAGCGGATCCACGAGGCGGCTGACCGGGTGACCACCCTGGTGGATGACCTGATCAACCTGTCCCGGATCGGGCGCCAGGATTTGCTGCGACGAGAAGTCGACCTGACTCCGCTGGTAGAGGACGTGGTAGGCCAGTTCCGTTCCGCGAGCGATGGTCGGGCCATCGAGTGGAAGATCGAGGAGCTGCCGACCGTCGATGCCGACCTGGCTCTCATCAAGGTCGCTCTGACCAACCTGGTCTCCAATGCCGTCAAGTTCACCCGTCCCCGCGCGCGCGCGACGATTCGCATCCGGCCAGTAGAATCCGAGGGGCAGGTCGGCCTGGCGGTGGAAGACAACGGCGTCGGATTCAAGATGGCCCATGCGGGCAAGCTGTTTGGGGTGTTTCAGCGGCTACACCGCGCGGACGAGTTCGAGGGAAACGGCGCCGGCTTGGCCGTGGTCCAAAGGATTGCCCATAAACACGGCGGGCGGGTGTGGGCCGAAGCGGAGCCGGATTCAGGGGCGACGTTTTATCTGACGCTGGGAAGCGGGAAGGCGGGGCGGTCGGGCAGCGGGAGCGGGGCAGCGGGGCAGCGGGGCGGTTCCGTGGGAGGGCATGCGGCCGGATTGGCGATGGGGACGCCCGGCAGTGGATCAACAGAACCAGAGGGCAATGACAACGAAACTGATGTCTTGTGACGGCCCACCCGCCCGGAGGGCCCCCGCCCCGCCGTCCACCCGCCCAGAGAGCACCCGCCCAGCTGCCCACCGACATTCTTCTGGTAGAGGACAATCCCCTCGAGGTCGAGCTCACTCTCAGGCCGCTCCGTGAATTGGAGGGGAGCGGCCGGATCGAAGTGGCCCGGGACGGCGAGGAAGCGCTCGACTACCTGTTCGGACGCGGCGCCTTCCGGCAGCGCAGCGGCGCACCGCCTCCCCGGTTGGTCCTGCTCGCTCTGAAGCTCCCCAAGGTGGACGGGCTCGAGGTCCTCCGCGCGGTCCGCGCCAACTCCCGCACCTGCATGGCCCCGGTGGTGGTCCTCACCTCGTCGGACGATCCGCGCGAACTGGCCCAGTGCTACCAACTGGGAGCCAACAGTTGCGTCCAAAAGCCGGTGAGATACCAGGAGCTTTGGGCCACGATGCAGGCTGTGGGTCGCTATTGGCTCGCACTCAATCAGACACCGCTACTATGATACCTTTGCCGACGAGGTCCGAGCTCAGACCATCCCGCAACGTTTCGAATGGAGAATGCAGATGCCGACGAGCAGCGCCAACGCAGTTTGGGAGGGTGTCCTCAGAACCGGCCGGGGACATTTCAAGGCAGGCTCTGGGGCCTTCGAGGGAGACTATTCCTTTGCCACCCGGTTCGAGAACGCCCGGGGCACCAACCCCGAGGAGCTCATAGCAGCGGCACACGCGGCCTGCCTGAGCATGGCGCTCTCTGGCGGGCTGGAAAAGAGCGGAACACCTGCCAAGCGCATCAGCACCAAAGCCTCATGCACCGTCGAGAAGGTGGGTGATGGGTTCAAGATCACGCGGATGCGGCTGGAGGTACGTGGCAACGTGCCCGGGGTGGACCAGGCCGGTTTCGCAAACGCCGCCGAAGCCGCCAAGAAAGGTTGCCCGGTCTCGACCGCACTCCAAGGCAACGTGCAGATGGAGCTCGACGCGAGGCTGGAATAAGCCTGGGCAGACGCCCCACCGCTCTTGATCACCGGGTGGGGAGCGGCGGGCGAGCCGTCGCCCTTGAGCACGCTGCAGTACGCTGCGTCGGTGGAGATCCAGCACAGAGGCAGCCGCGCACTCAGGTGTCCTCCAGGCTCGTGGCTCGCCCGCCGCTCCCCAACCATTCAACCAAATGGGTGGGGCGGAGCAGACGACACGGGTATGGGTTCGAAGG
>DASXRM010000032.1:0-17129 GCA_036506575.1 Gemmatimonadales bacterium
GATTATCCGGCTGGCTTGGGACGCGAGATTTTCGTCGTGAGTGACGACGACGAGAGTGGTGCCATCGGTGTTCAGTCGGCGGAAGAGCGTCAGAATCTCCTGGCCGGTGGTGGCATCGAGCTCCCCGGTCGGCTCGTCGGCCAGGAGGAGCACGGGCCGGTTGGCTAGAGCCCGCGCTATGGCAACTCGCTGCATCTCGCCGCCGGAGAGCTGGGTTGCCCGGTGACCGGCACGATGGCTCAACCCGACGTAGGCCAGCAGCTCGAGGGCGCGCTTCTGTCTCGTTCGGCGAGGTACGCCGGCCTCCGCCATCGGCAGCTCCACATTTTCTTGCGCCGTGAAGACCGGCAAGAGATGGAAGCGCTGGAAAATGAAGCCCAGACGGGTTAGCCGCAGACGGGTAAGTTCCCGCTCCGACAGTGAGTCGAGCGGTGTCCCCAGAAGCTCGACCGTTCCAGACGACGGAGTGTCGATGCCGCCGATCAATTGAAGCAGGGTGGACTTTCCACTGCCGGATGGCCCCGCTACCGCCACATACTCCCCCGGCCGGATCTCGAGCGAAACACCCCGCAACGCATGAACGGCCTCGCCATTCATGGGGTAGTCCTTGGTGAGATCTCGGGCGACCAGGACGGTAGGCCCACTCATGTCGCCTCCGCCCGCAGAGTGGCGGCGACCGGAGCGCGGGCCGCGAGCCAGGCAGGATATAGAGCCGCTAATGAGCCGGTGAGAATCAGCACCAGCCCCGCGGTGGTGAGGCTTTCCCGGCGGGGGACGAAGAAGGAGAAGGCGGCAGGGAGGCCCGGAAAGCTGGTGAGGATGCTATCGAGATAGCGCGCAGTCACCAACCCAAGCAAAGTCCCTAACAGGGATCCGATAAGAGTCAGGACAACACCTTCGATCAGAACCTGGCGTACCACCGTTCCCCGCCCGATTCCGATGGCGCGCAGAGTGGCGATCTCACCCAGGCGTTCGTTGACGGTGATCGTGAGCAGAGTGGCGATCAGGAGAACCGTCACGATCAAGCTCATCGTCCCCAGAACGAACGAGAGCTGGCGGAAGTAGGCCAGCCGCTGTTTGAAGTGGCGAACCAGATCGGCGACGCTGCTCACCTCCAGCTGAGGAAAAGCCCTGCTGAGCCGTGAGGCGACGGCTGCGGCGGCGCGGTCGTCTCGAACCTTGACCATGAGCAATGACGCCCGATCGCCCAGTCTCTGGTCTGAAAGCGCCTGCACGACTGAAAGCACCGCGCCGATCGATGGTTGGCCCTTGTAGTCGTAGACCCAGTTCACAATCCCGCGGACGGCGAGCGTTCTCCCCACTGCACCCGTGACCACTTGGGGATCTAGTCGCCCCATCAGTTGCACGTTGTCGCCGACTCCTGCGTGGAGCAGCCGGGCCGCCGGACGACTGAGGAGGACGCCCAGGGTATCATTCGCGCCGAGGTCGCGCCCCGCCTCCAGGGTGTAGAGTGCCTGCGCCTCGGGTTGGATGCCGTACGCGAAGAGGGTGATCAGGGAATCTCCCCAACGGCCGTAGAGGGAGGTCCCCAGCACCGCCCCCGCGGCTGCGACGGAGGGATCCCGCCGAAGGCGCTGGATCAATTGACCAACGCCGGAAACCGTTGCCTCAGTATCAAAGGGAAGGGTGCCCTTGGGGGTGAGGCGGATCTGATATCCCCGGGCGAGCAGCAGCTGGGCAAACGACTTCTCGATTCCCCCACTCAACATGACCATATCCAGCAGCATCGCGGCCGATATGGCGATGCCGGCGATCGAGAGGACCGTGCGCAAAGGGTGCCGGCGTAAGCCCTTGATGCTCCAGCCCAAACCGCTCATCCGCGGCCCCAGAGCACCACTGGCCGGGTACGGACCAGCCGCCATGCGGCCACCGCGCCCGCGCCTGCTCCCAGGGCGAGCGAGAGGGCGACACTGAACAGTACGATCCCAGGAGTAATGAGCGAGAAGGTGAGAACGGTGTCGAAAAACCGGCGGTAATACGCATTGGTGGCGGCGCCGGCGAGATAAGCCAATCCCGTTCCCAGCACCGAGCCCAGGGCCGCTACTAGAGTGGCTTCTAGCAGAAGCGCGCCGAAGATAGTCCGCCGGCGCACCCCGACAAAACGCATGACGGCGGCGTCCAGCCGCCGCTCCTCCACCTTCAGGAGCATGATGCATAGGAGAAACACGGCACTCGCGACGATGGTGATCACCGCAATGGCGCGATGGAAGCGGCTCACCACCAGAAAGGTCTGCGAGGATTGGGATGCGATGGCGTGGGAGCTGTAGACCCTGTACCCGTAGGCGCTGCGGTCCAGGACAGCCGCGACAGAGTCTGCAGAAATTCCGGGCTTCAGTCCGATACTTAGGCGATCCACCCGGTCCGGAGTTCCCAGCAGGCCGGCCAGATCCGGCAGATGCATCCGGAGGTGGTGGTCTCGCTTGGCGATCTCCGCCGGATCGGGCTTAGGCTGGTACACGGCAGCGACGGCCACCAGCCGACCGAGGGAGTCCGCTCTCGTGGCGAGGCGCAGGGTGTCGCCCACCGACACATCCAGCTCCTGAGCGAGCTGCCGTTCGAGCGCCACGGCCGGGACCTGGCCCTGCAGCGGTCTCGACCCCGCTGCGACGAGAACTATGAGGAGGAGGCGCCCCGATTGGCGGGGGAGTACTCTCATGACTTCCTTCCAGACCCATGGTGGCCGGGCCAACCTGCGGCCCACCTGTTAAAGTAGTGGTGCCGCGCGGTGGCCCGGCGACTTCAAGTGAGGAGCTCTCATGGTAGATCAGAGCCAACCGAGGGTTGCAATCCTGGGCATGAGTGAGTCCGGCCGGGGCTGGGCCACCCTCCTCTCAGGGGCGGGGTGGCCCTTGACCATCTACGACCCCGATGCCGCTCTCCTGCATGGAGGGGAAGAAGAGATCGCGACCAGGAAGCGGCACTCGCACGGATCGGGCATCCCCGCCATCAGAGACGATCGGGACGAGCCAAGATCAGCGCAGCCTCGCCTCGGCCGCAGTCTGCTGGACGCCGTGACTAACGCGGATTGGATCATCGACGCTACCGGGGGCGATCTGCTTCATCGCCAGCGGCTGCTGGAGCAGGTGGAACGAGCCGCACGTCTGGCCGCGATCGTCACCTGTAGCGCTCCCGGGCTATCTCCCACAGATCTCTGCGCCAGACTGCGCCGGCCCACCCGGCTCCTCGTGGCCCATGCCCTCGATCCCGTCGAGCACATACTAGCGGTCGAAGTAGTCCCGAGCCCGTTAACTGACCCCGCCGTGCTGGACGAGGTGAAGCACTGGCTCCGCAGGCTCGGCCGGATACCGGTCGCGCTGCGGAAAGAAGTCCCGGGCAACGCCACGGGTCGGATTGTCGTCGCCATGTGGCGCGAGTGTATCCGCCTGGTGCTGGATGGAGTGCTCGAGGTCCGCGACGTAGATGCATTGATCTCCTCGGGCCTGGCCACCCGGTGGGCCGCAGCCGGCCCCTTCCAGACCGCCTATCTCGAAGCGGGAGAGCGACAGACCGCCCAGTTGAGTGCCCTCCTCAGAGCCCTGGAGAGCCGGTGGGAAGGCGATACCGGCTTTCACTTGCCCCCTGCCGAGCACCAACAGCTCATTCGTCTGATCGAGCGTGCCTACGATGGGGAGGGGGATGTGCTCAAGGGAGCCCGGGACGAGCGGCTCGGGGAGTTGCGGAGAATCGTCGGCTACTGACGCCGGAAGGGATGCTCGAAGCTGAGGTAGAGGAAAAGCGCGTCTTCGCTCGCGTCCGGCGTCAGGCCAATGGTATAGGCGATCCCGGGCACGATCTGCAGGTCTCCCGACATGTCGAATGCCAGCCGGATTCCCGGGCTTAGAAAACCAGCCTCCTCCCGAGCCGTTCTCCCCTCGCCAATCACCGATTCCTCACTGAGCCAGAGGGTCTCCACCAGCAGGTTGAGCGCCGGCCGTAACAGCCAGACCACGCTCGCACCGAAACTGAAGCTGTGGGTAGTGGCTTTCTCTCCCAGTGCATCGCGCGCTGACGGCGTCAGCGTAGTTCCGGCGTTCCAGTGGGTGACGATCTCGTTGCTCAGCACCAGAGTCACTGGAAGGTTTACCTGGAATCCCACAGCTCCCGCTCCCCGCCCCTCTTCCTCATCACCGGTCGGAAGCAGAATACTCAAACGGGGAGCAGCAACCGTTCGCGCACCGGGATTGCCCACCAGCTGATATCGGTAATTCAAGGCCACGTCACCCAGCCCGGTGCCGAACCCCTCGATGTTCTCAACCGGGATTGTATAGCTGAGCTGATGGCGAATCCCGCCGAGTGGCCATTCCTGAGTGAAGTGGTACGCCCAGCCGCCAGCATCCGAGCGCTCGAAGGTGCTGATGTGTTGGACGACTCCCGACTCCTGATTGTAGGCCTCCTCCAGCAGGAAGCTGTTGTCCTGGATTTGTCCGACGAGAGACGAGGTCAGGACAAGAAGGAATGCGTGAGCGGTGAACAGTGAACGGTAAACCGGCCGCCTCCCGAGACCTCCGGTCACGGTTAATCGCTCACCGTTCACGTTTTCTCACCGCCGCTCACGCCGGCACCAGAAGACCCGTGGCGTACATGATGACCATGCCGAGGAGGAGACCGGCGGCATTGAGAGGCGTGCTGAGACCGGCTTGGGTCCGGCGGGCAAAGAGCCGCCACAGCTCGTACACCACCTGGGCGATTGCGCCCGCGCCGATAGCCAGAAAAAACGCGGTCCACGCCGGGGAGTAGGTGAAACCACCGAGCCAGGCACCGAGTACCGTGGGTACCCCGGCGAGCGACCCCAGGAAGACGAGCGAGCGAAGCCGCGGCCGTTGATCCGCCAGGGGCGTCACGATCCCCAGTCCTTCCGTGGTGTTGTGCAGCAGGAATCCGATGACCAGGAAAGTTCCCAGTGCGATCTCGCCAGTAGCATATGAAGTCCCGATCGCGAGCCCCTCCCCCAGATTGTGGAGCCCAATGCCCAAGGCGATCAGGCCGGCCACATAGAGCGGCGAGCGGTCGCGGCGTCCGGCTGCGCGCCAGCGCCCTATGGCCGCGAGCACGAGCGGTGTGCCCAGGGCGCCCAGGAGCACGAGCGCAGGTCCCTGAAACGCAGCCGGCACCAATGCCGCGGTCTCGGTGGCCTCGAGCAGCGAGCTCACGCCCAAGAAGATCAGCAGCCCGATCGTGAGACTCAGGAAAAAATCGACCCATCGCCGGTTCACCGCCCGTACAAACGGGAGCCAGAGGAGACCGATGAAGACCGGGATCACCCCGGCGTATATACCGAGAAGAGCGAAGGTCGAGAGATACCGGGCGTCGACCGGCGGCGACTGGGTTGCTACAGGAACTTCGCCGGTGAACGTGAGGCCGGTGCTCGAAACGAGCGCTACCGTATGCGGCTCGCCCTCGACCCAGGGATAGGGAATAGTGATGATACGACTTTCCAGACGGCCGAGGGTTCGGCTGCCGTTGACGCTGTGCACCCAGTTCGCGTCGTCCACCATGACCTGAGCCACAGTTACCGGTTCGGGTCCGCCGTTCACCACCTCTACTTCCATGACCCCGAACTGCGGCAGACGGATCCGCTCTACCGTCAGCTGCTCTACCGGGGGGAAGCTCTGGCGAAACACGCCGAGTGGACCCACCCGGAGGAATACGGCGACCAGGGCTGCCAGGAGCACCAGGGGCGCGAGGCCCTTGAACCAGAGGGGAATGCCCCCGGCATGGCCGCGAGCGGGGCGATCAGCAAGAGCGTCGTCCAAGGCCGCCTCAGCCTGGACCGGCACATCGACCTTAGACATTCGGCGCCTGCACCAGGAAGATCCCGCTCCAGCCTAGCTCGGCAAACTCGCTTTGATGAGCGTGGAACATGAAAGGCCCGGTGTGCTTGTAGGTGAACTCCAGAACGGCGCGCTCGCCCTGGCAGAGCGCCACGATATCGGTCCAGTCGTAACGCTGCAGGTCGGTACCCGTCCGATAGACCCGGAACAGGTTTCCATGCAGGTGAAAGGAGTTCAGTAGGTCGAACTCGGTCACATTGACCAGGTAGATCCGCACCAGCTCCCCCTGCCGTAGCTGGACGGGATGCTTCTGATAGTGAAAAGCGACGGTGTTGACGGCATATACCTCGTTCTCTCCATCGAGGTTGGTGTCGAAGGCGTTCATCACCATCACCAGCTCGCGCGCAGGAGGACGATTCGTCTTCGGATCGATGATGAAAGCCCCGTAGAGGCCCTTATGGATGTGGCGCTTGATCGGAACGGTGTGGCAGTGATACAGGTGTAGGCCGAACGGCTCCGCGTCGAACTCGTAGACGAAGCTCCGGCCGGGGTGTACCGGCTCGAAGGCCCCGTCCATGTTCGAGGGGTGGACACCATGAAAGTGAATGCTGTGTGAGTGGGGGCCGCGGTTGGTGAAGCGCACCCGTATCCGGTCGCCTTCGGTGCACCGGATCGTGGGACCGGGGACCTGGCCGTTGTAGGTCCATGCCGGGTAGAAGACCCCGGGCGCTACTTCGATCTCGCGATCTTCCGCGATGAGGTCGTATTCTCGCAGCACCTGACCCGAGGGAAGCCGGGAAACGTTCCCGGTATCGAAGTGGGTAAGGAACGCTCCGGGATCGAAGGAGCCGGGAGCGAGCTGGCCCACGGTCATCATGTCGTGATGGGACGCCTGCCCTTGAGCGGCACCGTCGCCCTGAGCCAGCCCGGGGAGTGCGAGCACGCCGCCGCCGGCGGCGAGACCGACCGTGCCCAATGCGCCAACCTTGAGCATTTCCCTACGCGTCAACGACGGCTCTGACATATGGCCTCTCCGGCAAACAGCGTGCGGGGGATCTTCCAGCGTTAAGCCAACCAGGTTCGAAACGTTCCGACCAGCAGCCAGGCATTCAGGCCGACGATCGCCGCCGCAACCACCCATGAAAGCGTAGCGAGCGCCCCACTATTCACGAACTGCCCCATCTTGCCCCGCTGGCTGGTGAAGTAGACCAGCGGAACCACCGCGAACGAGAGCTGAAGGCTCAGAATGACCTGGCTCAGGATGAGCAACCCGCCGGCCCCATGCTCACCGTACATGGCCGTGACGATCACGGCGGGCACGATCGCGATCAGCCGGGTGATGAGCCTCCGGAGCCACGGGGGAAGCCGGATGTTGAGGAATCCCTCCATCACGATCTGACCGGCGAGAGTCCCGGTGATCGTCGAGTTCTGCCCCGAGGCCAAGAGCGCGATGGCAAAGAGGGTGCTCGCCAGGGTGGTCCCGAGCAGAGGGGTCAACAGCCGGTAGGCGTCACCGATGTCGGCGACCTCCTGATGCCCGGTGTCGTGGAACGTCGCGGCGGCCAGAATCAGAATCGACGCGTTGATGAAGAACGCGAACAGAAGCGCTACCGTCGAGTCCAGGGTGGCAAATCGAATAGCCTCCCACTTCGACTTCGCGTCGGGCAGCACTTTCCGGGTCTGCACGATGGAAGAGTGCAGGTAGAGGTTGTGCGGCATGACGGTGGCTCCCAGGATGCCGATCGCGATGTACAGCATCATCGGGTTGGTCACGATCTGAGTCGTGGGCGCCAGGCCTTTCGCCACCTCGCCGAGGGGTGGACCCGCGATAAGCAGCTCGACCGCAAAGCAGACTCCGATCGTAGCGATTAACGCGATGACGAACGCCTCGAGCCAACGGAACCCCTTGTTCTGCAGCAGGAGGATCAGCAGCACATCGAAGGCGGTGAGACACACGCCCCAAATCAGCGGGATTCCGAACAGCAGGTTGAGCGCGATGGCCGAACCGATCACCTCGGCGAGGTCACACGCGGCGATAGCGATCTCGCATAAGACCCAGAGCACGAAGCTGACCGGCCGGGAGTAGTGATCCCGGCAGGCCTGGGCCAGATCCCGTCCGGTTGCAATGCCGAGTTTGAGCGCCAGGGCCTGCAGGAGGATGGCCATCAGGTTCGACAGCAGGATCACGCTCAGCAGCGTGTAGCCGAAGCGGGCTCCGCCCGCGAGGTCGGTGGCCCAGTTGCCCGGGTCCATGTATCCGACGGCGACCATGTATCCCGGGCCGGCGAAGGCGAGCGCCTTCCGCCAGAACGAGACGCCCTTGGGCACGTGGACCGAATGGTACGACTCCGGGAGACTCGGCAGCGTCCTCGGGTAACGCCACGCAGCCAGATCCTCGATGGGCGGAGTAGACGCGGCGCTCACCGATCCCCCTTCCGCGCGCACTGGAGCACGTGGCCGAGCTCACGCCCGATCACATGTCGCTCTCCGCTTACCTCGATGGTCACCAGATCGTCGAATGGCTGGCGGTCGAGAACCGTAGCCTGCACTCCGGGCCTCAAGCCGAGCGAGGCGATATAGCGGAGCCGCTCCGGCTGACTCTCGTGGACCCGGTGGATCTCAACCGTCTCACCGACCGGGATCTCCGAAAGAGGAGTGCAGGACAGCTCGTGAATCGAGCCGTCAGCGGAAGGGATCGGATCGCCATGCGGGTCGACGTCGGGATTGCCGAGCGCCGTAGCCATACGCTCTATCATGGTTTCCGAAACCGCGTGCTCCAGGCGCTCGGCCTCGTCGTGGACCGTGTCCCAGGAATAGCCCAGGAACTCGACCAGATAGGCTTCGATGAGCCGGTGCCGCCGGACCATTCGGAGGGCCGCTCGCCGGCCCTCATCCGTGAGCTGCACGCCGCGGTAAGGAACATGCTCCAGGAGCCCGTGCTCCGAGAGTCGCTTGACCATCCCGGTTACGGAGGGGGGCGAAAGGGCGAGGAGATGAGCGATCTCGCTGGTCGAAGCTGGCCGCCCTTCCGGGGAGAGCTGATAAATGGCCTTTAGATAGTCCTCGACGGAGCGGGTTAACGGCTCGTTGGCGACTGCGGCACTCACCAGTGGCTCCCGATTTAGGGGAGCCTAATACTGTGATGAGAGCCTCCTAATTGTCAAGTTTCTAGGTGGAAAAGCGCTCAAAGCGCTCCAGAGAAGGCGAGCGATCTAGGGGAACTCGCCCCCCCTTAGCTTTGGGCGAGCCACCAGCCTTTCGGACGCTGCAGTGCGCTGCGTCGGTGATGATCCAGCACAGAGGCGGCCGCGCACTTAGGCGTCCTCCAGGCTAGCGGCTCGCCCGCCGCTTCCCCACCCAGTGATTCGAATAGGAGCTGGGGCGGAACAGATCACTCGGTATGGGGTTCGGAGGCAGCCAACCCTCGGATGCTGCAGCGCGGTTCGTCCAAGAAGAGGCGGCGAAGGGGTGGGGCTTTAGCCTCGAAGTTCCCCAATCAGGCAGGAGAGGATCCGTTCCGTCATTCCCCAGATTATGCCGTTCTCGAGCCGGTAGGCTTGGACTAGACGACTCTGGCCGGCGATGTCCAGCCAGACAGGATGGTGAGTTTCGGCCCGTACCAAATCGTCAATGGTAACCCAGCGGGCGGAGGCGACTTCCTGGTTGAGTGTCAACGCCGGCCGAGCGGGCAGAAAAAAGACGTACGGACGGACGGCAATGGGGGGAAGCACCGGGGTTCTAGGGACTACGTCAGGCAGGTTTCCCGCAAGGTCGTCCGGGCTCAACTCGATGCCAACTTCCTCGAAAGTCTCCCGAATGGCGGTGGTGAACAGATCGGGATCCTGAGCTTCGCGGCGTCCGCCGGGCAGCGCCATGTGGCCGGACCAGGGATCGCCGCTCCGCTCGGCGCGTCGAATCAGGAGAATGGTGTCGGGATTGGGAGCAAGAACGATTGCCACCGCAGCCCAAAGGAGAGCGGCATCGTCTTCTGAACTGAGTTTATGGGAAGCCAGGCGCCCGCGCAGCCGAGCGAACCGGCCGGTCAGTGCGAGTGCGATTGGCAGGCACCTCCGCAGCACCCGCCTCCAGGCGGTGGGCCGAGGCGACTGTAATCGGGCTGGCGGCTGCCCCCACCGCGCCGGGCCGGGAGAGAGATGAGGCGCTCGAGCTCGCGTCCCGCGCAGTGGGGGCAGGTAACCTGCTGGTCGCCGCGAACCAGCTGCTCGAAGCGCCTATTGCAAGTGTTACAGCGATAGTCGTAGATCGGCATGAAAAGGAGCTTCGCCAATCGTGGGCTCGGGGTCAAGAGGATAGCCCGGTCAATCGCTCGCTGACCTCCCACAAACGTCGCGCCGCTGCCTCATCGTAGGAAGCACGCGACGAAGCGGTGGCCTCTTTATCAACGAAATACTTCCCAGTCACCCCCTCGACCTCAGGAGAAGACGCCAGATAGATGCTGGTTTCCGCACCCTGTTCGGGTTTGGCACCGAAGGTGCGGGTAAGCGCGTCCCCGCCTGCGGGTGCACCCACGTAGTCGGCCAGCATCCCGGTTGCGACGACACCCGGGTTCAGGCAGTTCGCGGTGACCCGGGTGCCGGTGAGACGCCGCGACAGCTCGTAGGTGAACAGAACGTTGGCCAGCTTTGTCCGGCTATAGATCTGCTTGGGATGGTAACCCCGTTCCGCCTGAAGATCGTCGAAGTCGATGGTTGCGTGGGCGTGAGCCCCGGAAGAGACGTTGATGATCCGGGATGGAGCCCCGGCTTCAAGCTGGGGCAGCAGCAGGTTGGTCAGAAGGAAGTAGGCCAGGTGGTTGACGGCGAACTGCCATTCGAGCCCGTCGACGGTACGCTCCCGCGTCGGGCGGATGACACCCGCATTGTTGATGAGCACGTGGAGTTGGGGATACCGGCCCTTGAGGTACCCGGCAGCCTGCCTGATGGATGCCTGGGAGGAGAGATCGGCGGTCACTACTTCGGGGTGGACCCGAGACTGGGTCGCGATCTCCTCCGCGACCGCCTCACCCTCCGCTCGGCGGCGGCAGAGTAGGATCACGCTGGCTCCGAGCCGCGCCAGGCCTTCAGCCGTGGCGCGGCCGATGCCCCGGTTGGCGCCGGTCACGACGCAGTTGCGCCCGGTCATATCGGCTGGCATGGGTCGGACGTCGCGCTACTTGAGGTGGGCTGAGAGCCACTCCAGAGTGGCGTCGAAAACGGTATCGAGCTGAGGAGTAGTGGAGCGCCAGGGGTGAGTTGCGCCAAAGGTGTGGCCGCCACGCTCGATGGCCAGGAGCCGGGTCTTTCTCCGGGTATTGGCCGCCTTGAGCGATTCAGCCTCGCTGAAGCCGACGGACTCGTCCTCCGTGCCGTGGATGATCAGCCAGGGGACGGTGATTCGGCCGGCCGCCGACTCGATATCGAGCGATACGGCATTCTGCTCGATGTCATCGAGTACATCGGTATAGAGGGGCAGGATCTGGCCGGTCCGTGCGTTCTGGATCTCGGTATGACCGGTAGCCCGCCAGCTGGTTCGCTGCTCGGTGGGCCAACGCTCCACTCGGGATATGGCGGACCAGGTGACCAGAGCGCGGACCCGGGGGTCGCGAGCGGTCTGCAGCACCGCGATACCGCCGCCACGCGAATGGCCGACGACCCCTAGGCTGGAGGGTGCGGTAACGCCGAGCTCACCCCGGATCAAAGCATCGATGACCCGGCCGACGTCCTGAAGCTCCGCGGAGAAGGTGTTGCGACCGAAGCGGTCAGGGAGAGAGAACTCGCCGGCATCGTCCACCCCGCTTCCGCTCAGGTTGGGGCTGACCGCCGCTATTCCGGCCTGAGCGAGTCGCTCGGCGAAGGGGGGAAACATCCCCCAATCCTTGAAGCCCTTGAACCCGTGAATGACGACGACGGCTGGGCGGGGGGAGCTCCTACCGCCGGCGCGCACGTCGATCAATACCTGGCCGAGGGCACCGGGAAGCGAGTGTTTGGTGAGGGTCGGAGTTGCCATAGGAATTCAGGGACCGAAAGTATCCAAGGGGTTCAATAAGGGCTACACGACCGCCGGCTCGAGCAGCTCGACATCACCGGCATCGGCATCGAGCCGGGCTCGGACGCCTAGAGGGAGGGTCCACTGGCATTCGATGTGGCCGAGCGGGAAGCCATAGGCGACTGGAACATCGAGCGGGGCGAAGTAGGTCGAGAGAACCTCGTCGAAGCCGAGTGCGCCGTCCGGTACCGCTCTTTCGAGGTCGGTGAAGCGGCCGATCAGGACCCCGGCCAGGTGCCGCAAGGCACCGATCATCTTGAGATGAGCCAGCATCCGATCGACCCGATACAGCTCCTCGCCCACGTCTTCCAGGAAGAGGATGGTACCGTCGAGGTCCGGGAAATACGGGGTGCCGATCAGACAGTGCAGCAAGGTGAGGTTGCCGCCGGCGAGTGGGCCTTCGGCGATCCCGCCGCGGAGCGTCACGATGCGGTTCTCCTGGGGAACCAAGACGTCGGCAGGCTGGGGGATGCGGCCGAGCCGGCCGGGAGCTTCGATGCAGGCCAGGACCCGTTCGAAGTGCACCCGGCTGAACGCGGGCATGCTGGCCCGGGCCACCGGCCCATGAAAGGTCACCACACCGGCCAGCCGGGTAACCGCATTGAGTAGAGCCGTGATGTCGGAAAAGCCGATGAGCGCTTTGGGCCGGCGGGCGATGGCATCGTAATCTACCCGCTCGAGCAGGCGGAGCGAGCCGTAGCCGCCACGAATGCACCAGACTGCATCTATGGCGGAGTCTTGCAGCGCGCCGTTCAGATCGGCAAGCCGTTCGTCGTCGGCGCCGGCCAGATAGCCATAGTGCTTAGCGGCATTGGTACCTAGCACCGGTTCGTAATCCAGCGCACGGCACAGCGCTTGGGCCCGTGTTAGATCGTCTCTCTCGAGCAGAGGGCCGGCCGGCGCCACCAGCCCGATCCGGCTGCCCGGTCCGAGCTTGGGAGGTCGAACGAGCGGTTTTGACCCCATTCTGACCCCGCTGTAGATTGACGGACCTCAACCAGGGAGAACGCTTAGTGCGTGCTTCGCAGCCCGCGTTGCTCGCTGCCGGTCGTGTAATCGCTGAAATGCGCGATTCGATGGTCTCTCAGTGGGCCGATTGGCTGGGAGACCGCATGACCGCCGCCCCCACGATACCGCGGTCAACAGTCGAGCGGGAGTTCCGGCTCCTGTTCGACGTCATGACCGAAATGATTGGACCGCTCCGGCGGGAAGTAAACACCGTTTGGTTTCACGTGTGTGAGCACTATGGCCGCATCGCGTCGGCGCGGGGACTCGCCGCCGGCGAGGTCGTCGAGGAGTTGCAGTTTCTCCGCGAGCTGCTTATCCGGAATCTCGCGCCGGTACTGGTGGCCATGCGGGCTCGCCAAGGCATGGCCATCATGCTCCGGTTGAACCGGGTCATCGACAAGGGTGTGGCCGTTGCCGTGGTCGGCTACACCGACGCGCTGGTGGCCACGTTGTTCGCCCAAAACGGCGTGCCTTCCTTCAATGCCGACCACGATCCCGGTGAGGTCGAGCGCCAGCTCGATGCTCTGGAGCAGGAGCTGCAAGCCGTTTCCCAACAGATCAAGTAGCGAGGGCGCGCCCTGGTGCGCCTCCACGATGTGGCCGAGGTGCTACCGGCCGCTCCCTGGCTGCTTCCCTTTCTCACCCTTCCGCGTCTTGCCCGCCGGACGCCGAACCTGAGCGATGCGCCGCGCGCGGCGGGACCGTTGGTCTCGATCATCATCCCCGCGCGCAACGAGTCGGCCACCATAGCAACCGTCATCGGTTCGATTCTCGCCAGCACGTACCAGCCGTTCGAGCTGCTGGTGGTGGACGACCGCTCAACCGACGATACGGCAGCAATTGTCGAAAGGCTGCAGGCCGACTCCCGAGTACGCCTCATTCGGGGAGAGGAGCTTCCCGAGGGTTGGTATGGGAAGCCATGGGCCTGCTTTCAAGGCTTTCGCCACGCGGCAGGAGAGCTCCTGCTCTTCACCGATGCCGACACCCTGCACCAACCCGAGCTGCTGACGCGAGCAGTAGGCGCCCTCCTCGCCGAGCGCGCCGGCCTAGTCACGGTGTCGCCGCTGCAGCGCTGCGTGACCTTCTGGGAGCGACTGATCATGCCGCAGATCTGGTTTCTGCTGGCATTGCGATACACCCCGAGCAGCGTCAACCAGGCACGCCGCCCGCGTGACGTCATCGCCAATGGTCAGTTCATCCTGACCACTCGGCAGGCGTACGAAGCAGCCGGCACTCATGCCGCGGTGCGACACGAAGTCGCCGAGGATCTGGCGCTGGCCCAGATCTATCTCGAAAAGGGATTGAAGCTGCATTTCGCCTTCGCGGAGCGGCTGATGGAGACCAGGATGTATCAAGGACTGGCGCATCTCGTCGAAGGCTGGTCCAAGAACATTTATCTGGGCGGTCGGCGGTCGTTTCCCGAGGAGCCGGTCCAGCGAGCGCTCGTCCCGCTGATGCTGGTAATCGCGATGCTCTACTGGTTAGTGCCCCCGGCGGCCCTGATCGCATCGGTTCTCGGCCCGGGCCTGGCTGATCTCACCGGACCCACCCTCGTAGCCACGGGCTTGTCGGCGGTGTTTTGGATGCTGATCTGCCTGGGGATGGGAATACCAGCGGTCTATGGATGGGGGTATCCGCTCGGGGCGCTCATGGCGCTGTACATAGCGTTGCGGTCCACCTGGCGCGGGAGCCGGAAGGTGGAGTGGAGAGGGCGGGTGTACGGGAAAAAAGCGTGAGCGGGAACAGAAAAGCGTGAGCGGTAATCGGGAAGAGCCAGGAACGTAGAAGACCGCGTCCCGGTTACGCTTTTCTTTTCCCGCTCACCGCTAACGTTTTCGCTGTTCCCGCTCACGCTTTTTCTTCTCCCGCTCACGCTTTATCGTCTTTCGACAACCAGATTCTGAATCGGAATCCGACCACCCAACACCCTGCCTTGTTGGTCGACTCTCAGATGAAACCCAATATCCCCGATATCGAGCAGCAGTGAGTCGTCTCCGAGCGGAACGACGCTGGCTTTGAGGGTCTGCCCACCGCCGAGATTGAAAAAGGCGACCTGAGAGCCACTGCCCGAAGCCCGCGCGCGGCGCACGGCTTGCTCCAGCAGTGCAAACGACAGATTGAGATAGGGCACCGCGCCTTCCTCGGTGCCGAACACGCGGGTCATCAAACCGGCGCTACCGACTTCGTCAACGGCCACGCTGTCTGCCTTGAAGATCACCCGGGCGCGCTGCACGATCTTTGCCTTAGCCGGTCCGCTGTCGACGCCCTCGCGCACGGTCACCTCGATCAACGGAAGGGTGGCATCGGGCGCGATCACCGCCCAATATCGCTCGGAGGTCCCCTTCGCGTTTCGGAGCGTGAGGGTGCCCTCGAGCTTGCTCGCCACTCGGGTGAATCGCTCGATCGCCACGGTGTCTCGAGCATGGCGCACCACAAAGATGCCGCTATCCGCCGGCGCCTGAGCCCCGAGCCTGGCAGGCGGCAGCAGGAGGAATGAAAGAGCGGTGTAAGGAAGAACCGGTCTGCGCATGAGCGTTTGGAAGATAGTCGCGAGTCGCGAGTCGACAGTCCGCAATTGAGGCAAACAGCATTCTGGCACGGCCGGCGGCAATCTGATGCAATAGCCTCATCGGTCTACTCATAGCGTGGAGCTCCGCTCACCGGGCAGCGCTCCGCTGATGGATCTCGAGAGTACCCTTCGATCAATTCAATCCTTATCGGATCTGCCCCGGCTGGTTTCCGCACTGGGCCACGAGCCCCGGTGGGAGCCGGTGCCGGCCGAGGCCTGGAATCGCGGGAAGCATCGCGCCATCGAGGCAACGGCTGTAGGGCAGACCGGCCAGGTCCCCTGGTTCGCAGTCCAGAGCCGAGTCCCGGAGCGAGATGCCATCACCCTGGCTCGGCGAATCAGCCAGCTCGGCAAAGCGAGCCTGGTCCTGGCGTTCGATCCTTCAACTCGCCGTCTCATCGTTGCGGCGGCGTTCGGCCGTCTGCCCCACATCGAGCTGGATCTCACCAGTCCAGATAGGGACGCTCTAGCCTCGCTCGCCAGGCTGGCCGGCACCCACGAGGGGGGACCGCTCGCCTTTGCTGCCAGAGCGGCTGACGCACTTTCCGCCGAGCCGGTCGGGCGCCACTTCTTTCGAGAGTTCAGGACGACACTCGACCGCATGGCGGCTGGGCTCCCCGGTCCGATGCATCCGGACGACCGGCATGGGCTGGTGCTGTTGCAGCTCACCCGCGTGTTGTTCCTGTACTTCCTCCAAACCAAAGGCTGGCTGGGGGAACGAGAGCGCTTCCTAGCGGAGGAGGTGGATCGTTGCCTCGCCCGGGGCCGGAGAATCCAGCGTGATCTCCTGCGGCCACTCTTCTTCGGTACCCTGAACCAGCCCATGATGGGGCGGAGTCGAATCGCCCAGCGGTTCGGGCCTATTCCATTCCTTAATGGTGGTCTGTTCGAGCCACACCCCCTGGAGCGCCGGTTTCGGGCAGACATCCCCAACGTTCTCTGGCGAGACGCCTTCGACGGCCTGTTCGAGCGGTTTCACTTCACCGTCGCCGAAGGCGATCGGCACGGCAGCGTTGCGCCGGACATGCTGGGCCGGGTGTTCGAAGGAGTCATGGCTCCCGACGCTCGCCGAGCCTCGGGAACGTTCTATACCCCGGCTTCTCTCGTCGAGCGGGTGCTCGATGCTGCGCTGATCGGGCTGCTCGCGGGCCGACTCGGGTGCAGCGAGCCCGAGGCGGAGCTGCGACTGCGCAATCCCGACCAGGAAGCAGCCGAGGTGCTCGCCGCCATCACGGTGCTCGATCCGGCTGTGGGCTCGGGTGCGTTTCTACTGGGAGCCCTCGACCGACTCTCAGCGATTGGAGCGGCAAACTGTAATGCGTCGGCGCGAAAGCGGCGGATTCTCCAACACAATCTGTTCGGGGTAGATCGGAACGCCGCCGCCGTGCGGCTTACGGAGCTGCGGCTCTGGCTCGCGGTCATTGCCGACGATCCTGCCGACAGCGCTGCCGACGTCAGCCCGCTGCCGAACCTGGACTGCCTCATTCGTCAGGGGGACAGTCTGTTCGATCCCATGGGACTGGAGCTTGCCGGAATGGCGGCCCAGCCCAGGGCGGAGTCGGCCGCCGAGCTCGCGGCCTTGCGACGTGAGGTCATCAGTGCGGTGGGCCCATCCAAGCGCTCGCTGGTGCGCCGGCTCCACTCCATTGAGGGTCGAGCGCTCTGCGAGTCACTCGATGTGGCCGAAGCGCGAGTCCGCTCTGACATAGCGGAGT
>DASXRM010000033.1:0-4690 GCA_036506575.1 Gemmatimonadales bacterium
CGTCGTGGCAGTAGGCGTTGTTGTTACCCGACTGAGTGCGCCCCAGCTCGTCACCGTGAGCGAGCATGGGGACACCCTGCGAGAATGCCAGG
Source organism: Gemmatimonadales bacterium (assembly GCA_036506575.1). Taxonomy (GTDB): domain Bacteria; phylum Gemmatimonadota; class Gemmatimonadetes; order Gemmatimonadales; family GWC2-71-9; genus CAVVWJ01. The sequence goes on from DASXRM010000033.1 coordinate 93, forward strand.
GTCGCCAGAAAATTCCGCTTCATGCGCTCCCGGATGTGTAGCGTGCGGACCGTCTCGGTCGGGCCCTCCACTCCCCAGTTCCGGCTCAGGTGGTAATCGGTTCCGTCCCGATTATCCTCGCCGTTCGCGAGATTGTGCTTGGTCTCGTAGCTCACCAGGTCGTGCAGGGTGAAGCCATCATGGCAGGTGACGAAGTTCACGCTCGCCTGAGGAGTGCGGCCGCTGCTCGTGTACAGATCGCTACTGCCCGTGAGGCGGAAGGCAAGATCGCCGATCAGCCCCGGATCGCCACGCCAGAACTGGCGGACCGCGTTCCGGTACTTGTCGTTCCACTCACTCCATCCGGCGGGAAATCGCCCGGTCTGATAACCGCCGGGACCCAGGTCCCACGGCTCCGCGATGAGCTTGACGCGAGAGAGAACCGGGTCCTGGCACACCATCTGCATGAACCCTCCCGACAGGTTCACCCCTACGTCGTCACGGGCCAGTACCGGCGCGATGTCGAAGCGGAACCCGTCGACGTGCATCTCCTGGACCCAGTACCGCAGGCTGTCCATCACCAGCGTCCTGACGTGGGTGTGCCGCAGGTCCACCATGTTGCCACAACCGGTGAAGTCAGCGTAAAAGCGCGGGCTGTCGGGATGCGGCCGGTAATACGTTGCGTTGTCGATTCCCCGGAACGAGAGGGTGGGGCCGAGGTGATTTCCCTCCGCAGTGTGATTGTAGACCACGTCGAGGATGACTTCGAGGCCGGCCTGGTGAAACCGTTTCACCATGGATTTGAACTCGGTCACCTGCTCACCAAGCCTTCCGCTGGCATAGCGCGCATCCGGAGCGAAGTAGCCGATCGAGCTGTAACCCCAATAGTTCGTGTGTCCCTGCTCGATCAAGCGCCGTTCGCTGGCAACGTGATGGACCGGCAGAAGCTCGATCGCCGTCACGCCCAAAGCGGTCAGATGATCGATGATCGGCGGGGTGGCGAGCCCCAGATAGGTTCCCCTCAACCGCTCCGGCACATCCGGGTGCAACATGGTCATTCCCTTGACGTGGGCCTCGTAAATGACGGTACGGTCCCACGGAGTCCGCGGATGGTGGTCGTCGCCCCAGGCGAACGCGGTGTCGACCACCAGGCATTTCGGGATCACGGCCGCGCTGTCCCGAGGGTCCGCGATCAGATCACGATCCGGGTCGGTGCTCCGGACGGGGTAGCCCGATAGCGCGTCGTTCCAGGTGATGGTTCCCCCGATAGCCTTGGCGTACGGGTCGAGAAGCAGCTTGGCGGGGTTGAACCGATGACCTTTGTCCGGAGCGTAAGGACCGTACACCCGGTAGCCGTAGCCCAAGCCCGGGCCGACCTCCGGCACATAGGCATGCCAGACGTGACCGGTACGCTCACGCAGCTCGACTCGCTCAGCTTCTACCCGGTCGTCAGGGCCGGCGAAGAGGCAGAGCTCTACCCGGGTGGCATGTCGGGAGAAGATGGCGAAGTTGGTGCCCCCGCCATCCCAGGTCGCCCCGAGGGGAGCGGGAGCACCGGGTCCGACTCGCCTCACGCCGATCTACTCGATCGTTTTGGAGAAGCGGATGACGCTGAGCCCCACGAGGCCCACGGCGAAGAGGACCAGGATCGCTCCTTCCTGCCAAAGATGGGTGAAGCCGATCCCCTTCAGGAGAATTCCACGCAGGACCTGCAGAAAGTAGGTGAGCGGAAGCGCGCTGCCGAGCCACTGAGCCGGCGCGGGCATGGCGTCTCGCGGAAACATGAAGCCGGAAAGCAGGATGTTGGGAAGCAGGAAGAGGAAACCGAGCTGCATCGCCTGCAATTGACTCCTCACCAGCGTGGACATGAGCAATCCGAGCCCGAGATTGGCCACGATGAAGGCGAAGCTCATGCCGTAGAGCAGCGTCAAGCTGCCCCGTACTGGAATGTCGAAAAGCAACCATCCAAGGATCAGGATGACCGTCATTTGGACGAAGCCAATGAGCAAAAACGGCACGATCTTTCCCAGAATCAGACTGGTTTTGTCGATGGGAGTGACGATCAGCTGCTCGAGAGTGCCTCGCTCGCGCTCCCGAACGATCGCGATGCTGGTGATGAGCACCATCGTGAGCGAGAGGAGCACGCCGATGATGCCTGGGACGATGTACACTGCATCCCGCACCCCCGGATTGTACCATGGCCGAACCCGCACCTCGATCGGCGTGCCGGCGCCCCGCTGCTGTGCCAGGGCGGCGGCCCGGGCCGAGCCGGCTCGGGCAGCACCGGACATCGCCGCCGACGAGGCCATTGGGTCGGCCGCGTCCACGATGATCTGCACGGAGGCGGTCCGGCCGCGCTTGATGTCACGCATGTAGTCCCGCGGGATCACCAGGGCCGCGCTGGCCTTGCCGTCTTCGATCCGATCAGCCAGTTCGGCCCGGCTGTCCACCAACTCCGTGATATCGAAGTTGCCCGTGTTCCGCAGTACGCTGACCAATGCCCGGCTCTCAGGGGTGCGCGACTCATCGAGCACCACCGTGTGCAGGTGGCGCACTTCGGTCCGGATGGCATATCCGAACAGCACCAACTGCATCGCCGGAATGCCGAGCATCATGGCCAGGGTAAAGCGATCGCGACGCAGCTGCACCAGCTCCTTCCACAGCATGGGCAAGAGGTTCACACCACCGCCCCCTCGTCTCTCCGCTGGAGCTCGATGAAAACATCCTCGATGGTAGGCTGCCCGAACTGGCTCAGGACCTGTTCCACCGAGCCGACCGCGATCAGATGGCCCCGCGAGAGGAAGGCGAGCCGCTCGCAGCGCTCGGCTTCATCCATGTAGTGCGTGGTGACCAGGATCGTGGTTCCCTGTTTGGCCAGCCGGTAGATCCACTGCCATAGGAGCCGCCGCGACGCCGGGTCCACCCCGGCCGTGGGCTCATCCAGGAAGAGCATGGCGGGGCGGTGGCCGGTGGCGCAGGCCAAGGCGAGCCGCTGCTTCCAGCCCCCGCTCAAGGTCCCCGCGAGCTGATCCGCGCGCTCCGCCAGGCCAAGCTCGGTCAACTGTTCTTCTATACGACGGCGGCTCGCATCGCCACGTAGACCATACAGCGCGGCGTAAAAGCGCAGGTTCTCGGCAACCGTGAGGTCATCGTAGAGCCCGAATCGCTGCGACATGTAACCAATCCTGCGACGCACCTGTTCGGGCTCTTTGATTACATCGTAACCCACGACCGTGGCTGAGCCTGATGTAGGAGTCATGAGGCCGCACAGCATGCGGATCGTCGTGGTCTTACCGGAGCCATTCGGCCCGAGCAGTCCGAAAACCTCGCCGGTCGCGATAGTGAGGTCCAGCTGGTCCACGGCGACGCGAGGGCCGAAGACCTTTCGCAGCCCATGCACGACCACGGCATCGTTCCCGGCGACTCCGCTCGTCATTGCAGCACAGTCCGGTGAATTTCCACCGTGGCCGGAAGTCCTGCCTTGAGCATGCCGGTCGTGTCCTCCAGCGCCACCTTCACCCCGAAGACCAGATCAGCCCGCTCTTTCTCGGTCAGAGCTATACGCGGCGTGAACTCGGCCGTGGGGCTGATCGCGACCACCTTGCCTCGGAACGGACGATTGGGGAACCCGTCCAGCCGCGCTGTCGCCGGCTGACCTGTGTGTACCAGAGGTAGTTGGCGAGTGGGCACGTAGACCCGGGTGTACGGCGCTCCTGTCTGCCCCAAGGTCAGCGCCGCCTGGCCCGCCATCAGCATTTCACCCGGCTCGACGTTGCGCGACAGCACGGTTCCACTCACCGGCGCAACCAGCACCAGATCAGTGGCCAACGCTCGGGCGGCTGCCAGTGTGGCCCGGGCGTCGGCGAGCTCCGCCCGCATCATCTGAATCCGCTCAGGGCGAGTCCCCTCACGAAGCAGCTGAACTGCCTCACGCGCGGCATCGCGGCGGGCAACAGCAGCCTCTGCTGCCGCGGTAGCGGCGTCGAGGCTCTGCCAGCTGACGGTGCCGGCCTCGGCGAGCGGCCTGGTTCGGTCCAAGTCCTTCATTGCCCGCAATGCTTCGGCCTCGCTCATCCGGAGATTGGCTTCCGCCCGCTCGATCTCACGGGTACGTGCCCCCGCGAGTCCCTCCTGCAGGGCCGCCTCGGCGGCTCGAACGCGGGCTTGACGGCCCGCTATGTCCGCCCGGGTCGTCGCCTGAGTGAGCGTCGCCAGAGTGTCACCGGCTTGTACGCTCGCCCCTTCTTCGACATTGACGGTTAGCACGCGTGCGGCCACTTGCGGCGCGACGTCGATCTCGGTCATCTCGATAGTTCCGGTGGCGACGACGCTGTCGGAGCCCTCTCTGCCACACCCCGCTATCGCGATCAGGATCAACCATCTCCAGGGCTTCATGGGAGCTTCCGTTTCCGTGAGCCACGGCGCGCCGCCGAGTTGGGGGCCAGGGCCGCGAGCGCGAAGTCAGCGGCATGCCGGGTAAACGCCCGAACCACGTCGGGCGGGAGCTCCTCCTTGCTGGACCCAAGCAGGATGCGGATGGCCGATCGGGCGATGAAGAAATGGGCGATCTGCGCCACCGTGGAAATCGCGGCGAACTTCGGATCGATGTCGGGACGGAA
>DASXRM010000034.1:0-8179 GCA_036506575.1 Gemmatimonadales bacterium
TTTGCGGTGCTGTTCGGGATTCCGTTCGGCGCCTTCGGCGCCTTCCTCGGGGTGTGGCTGCGCGGGATGGCGAGTGATGTCTACTTCCAGATCGGACTCCTGGTGGTGGTGGGGCTCGCGGCCAAGAATGCGATTCTGATCGTGGAGTTTGCCAGCCAGCTCCGAGCCCAGGGACGTTCCATTCGCGAGGCTGCGATCGAGGCGGCGCACGAGCGGTTCCGGCCGATACTCATGACCTCATTTGCCTTCATCTTTGGCGTCGCTCCCTTGCTTATCGCCAGCGGGGCCGGTGCCCAGAGCAGGCACTCGATTGGCACCGGGGTGTTCTTCGGCATGCTCACCGCGACCACCATCGGGATCTTCTTCATCCCGCTTTTCTTTTACCTGATCGGCAGACTGGGTGAGCGAGGCCTCTTCCGCCGCCGAGCCATGACCCCGGTGCCGGCCGGCGCCGGGGCCACGCCTCTCTCTGAAGGTGAGCGCTGAGATGGGGCGACTGGTCCGGGGAGCAGTCCTCGTGTGCGTGGCGGCAGGCTGTGCGGTAGGGCCGGGCTATCGCCGGCCCGAGCTGGGCATGCCCGCGGAATGGCGTCGCACCGACCCGACCGTGGACTCACTGCGACCGTTCTATGACTCGCTCATGGCCAACCGGGATACGCTCCCGCTCAATCCCAACCGGCCGGAGGCGGTCTCAGTCGATACCTCGGCCCGCGGGGTAGAACTCCTCGCGGATACGACAGCCAACCTGGTTTGGTTCGACCTGTTGCGCGACCCGGAGCTCCGCAAGCTGGTCGAAACGGCTCTCCGGGAGAACCGCGATGTCCGGGTCGCCATCGCCACAATCAGCGAGTTCCGGGCCCAGTACGGCGTGGCTAAAGGCGACTTCTTCCCCCAGATCTCGCTGAATGCGCAGGGCGGCCGCACCAAGACCGTGTTAGGCAACCTTGGCACCTTTACGAATAACCAGCTGCAAGCCACCGCGAACCTGTCCTGGGAGCTCGATTTCTGGGGTCGAATCCGGCGTTCGACTGAGGCCGCGCGGAACGATCTCCTCGCTCAGCGAGAGAATCAGCGTGCCGTTGTCCTCACGCTCGTGAGCGATGTCGCCACCACCTATCTCCAACTCCGCCAACTGGACCTTGCGCTGGAGATCTCCCGCAGAACCCTCGCCGCGAACCGGGAGACATTCCGGCTCGCCCGCCGCCGATTTGATCAAGGACTGATCTCCGAGCTGGATGTGCGGCAGTTCGAATCGGAGGTGGCCAGCCCGGCAGCTAGCGTCGCCCAATTGGAGGGACAGATAACCCAGACGGAGAACCAGCTCAGCGTCCTGGTGGGCAGGAACCCGGGGAGTATCCCGCGCGGCCGGCCCCTCACGGAGGTACTGGGGGAACTCTCGGTTCCGGCGTACGTCCCCTCGTCTCTGCTGCAGCGCCGGCCCGACGTGCGGGAGGCGGAGGCCCAGCTCCACGCCGCTACAGCGCGAGTCGGAGCCGCCGAAGGCGATCTGTTCCCCAAACCGATGGTGACGGGAGACTACGGCACCTACAGCTCCAACGCGGACGACCTGTTCCAGAAGAACAGCGAGATCTACCAGATCCTGGCCGGGGTATCGATGCCACTCTTTACCGGCGGCAAGGTGGGCAAGCGGGTGGATGTGGCGCGGGCTCGGGCGGACCAATCGCGCTATCACTACGAGCAGACGGTACTCACGGCGCTGGCAGAAGTGGAGGACGCGGTCGCGGGAGTCCGCGCCTCGCGAAATCAGGTCGCCGCACAGCAAACCCAGGTGGACGCGCTGCGCCGAGCGCTCCGACTGGCCGAGATGCGGTACCAGTCCGGCGCGTCGAGCTACCTCGACCTCCTCGATGCACAGCGGAGCCTCTTCGGCGCCGAGCTTTCCCTGGCCCAGGTTCAGGGCCAGCAGGCCGCGGCCGCCGTCACGCTCTACCGGGCGCTGGGAGGCGGGTGGCCGGTAGGGCGGTAAGGCGGTAAGGCGGTAAGGCGGTAAGGCATTGCGAGGGCGCTAAGCGCCCGAAGCAATCCCGCCGCTAGCCCACCCTTTGGCTAGGGCTTACGGCACCCAGTAACGTTGGCACGGCGACGCTGCGGAGCACGGCCATCCAAGCGTTCTCCGGGCTGCCGCGCGCATATACACCATCGGAAATTCCTTCAAGGACTTTCGGATGTCCGACGATCCGTTCCTACCTTTGCGCTCCGCCGTGTACGCCCTGTCCGTAGCGCACCGGCGCTAGCCTATCGAGCTTGATCACTACTCCTGAGGAGGCACGACATGCCGACGATCACCACCACCGATGGTACCGAGATCTACTACAAGGAATGGGGCACGGGACAACCGGTCGTGTTCAGCCACGGCTGGCCCCTGAGTTCTGACGCGTGGGAAGACCAGATGCTGTTTCTCGCCGGACACGGCTACCGGTGCATCGCCCATGACCGCCGGGGCCACGGCCGTTCGAGCCAGCCCTGGGACGGCAACGACATGGACACCTATGCCGACGATCTCGCGGCGTTGGTCAAGACGCTCAACTTGAAGGATGCCATCCACGTCGGTCACTCCACCGGCGGCGGTGAGGTCGCCCGCTATATCGGACGCCACGGCACCGGCCGCGTCGCTAAAGCGGTGTTGATCAGCGCGATCCCACCGCTGATGCTGAGGACCGCGGCCAATCCCGGCGGCACGCCGATCGAAGCGTTCGACCAGCTCCGCGCCGCCACCCTGGCCGACCGGTCGCAGTTCCTGAAGGATCTGAGCGCGCCGTTCTACGGAGCCAACCGAACCGGCGCCAAGGTGTCGCAAGGGCTGCGGGACGCCTTCTGGCTCCAGGGGATGCTCTGTGGATTCGTCGGCTTCTACCAGTGCATCAAGGTGTTCTCGGAGACGGATCTCACCGAGGACCTCAAGCGGTTCGACGTACCCACGCTCATCATTCACGGCGATGACGATCAGATCGTTCCCATCGCCGACTCGGCCCTGCTCTCGTCCAAGATCGTGAAGGGTGCAACCCTGAAGGTGTACCCCGGCGCGCCACACGGCCTGCCCTCGACCCTCAAGGACCAGCTGAACGCGGATCTCCTCGCGTTCTTCAAGGAGCGAGCGGCCAGCCCATCGCGCGAAGCGGTCCCGGTCTGACTCTTAAGGGAGGAGCCCGATGATCTTCGACATCACGACGTTCACTCTGATTCACGTGCTGATCAGTCTGGTCGCAATCACCGCGGGACTGGTGGTCGTGGGAGGGCTCATGGGCGGGGCGCGGCTCGACGGCTGGACCGGCCTCTTTCTGGTGACCAGCGTCTTGACCAGCGTCAGCGGGTTCGGCTTTCCCTTCGTGAAGCTCTTGCCGTCCCACGACGTCGGGATCATCTCGCTCCTCATCCTGCCTTTCGTGTTCGTCGCCCGGTACGGCAAGCACCTCACCGGCAAGTGGCGGGGAGTGTACGGGTGGCGGCACCGACCCAAAAGGAACCGCCCTTTGTGGTGACCCAGGTCCTCATTATGGCGCTGTTTATCTGGCTGGGGCTTGCCGCGATGGGGAGGTTCCGTCCCCAGGCGATGGTGCACCCCAGGGCAGTTCCTGCTGGAGGAGGTCCCGACCGATGACGAAACCCAAACGCGCGCTGTTGACTGTTCTGGTATGGTCGATGGCCTTGCTTCTGAGCACCCCGGCGTCTCACTTGGCGAGAAAGTCGATGACCAGCGCAATGGTCGCGCCGGGGTTCTCCTCCATGGTCCAGTGCCCGGAATTGGGCACGATGGCCTCCTCGACGTTGGTAGCGGCGGAGCGCATCACGACCGCCATCTCCAGGCCGAATGACTTCTCACCGCCCACCGCCAGCACCGGCATCTGGAGCTTTCCTTGGGCGACGAACGCCTTGTTGTCGATCGCATCCTGATCGAATGCCTTGAACTGCTCGAAGCCGGCGTGCATCGCGCCGGGTCGGGCGTACAGCCTCGCATAGTGTCGTCGGTCTGCCTCGGGAAACTTCTTGGGGTCGGCCGAGAACTCGTTCCAGAACCGGTCGAGGTAGATCCGCTCGCGTCCCGCCACCAGGCGCTCGGCGTCGGGACCCCAGAACGAGAAATGCCACAGGGCGTGGTTCCGAACGATGTTGTCCCAGGGCCCCACGCCCGGCAGGGGCGCATCGATCAGGACGAAGCGGGTGACCCGGGCGGGATACTCGGCGGCAAAGGCGTACCCGACCATGTTGCCGATGTCGTGGGTGACCAGGTCGACCTTCTCGATCTTGAGCGCGTCAAGCACGCCGGCGATATCGTGGCCCTGCGTCTTCTTGTCGTAGCCCCCACTCGGCCGCGCCGAAAGGCCCATGCCGCGGAGATCTGGCACGATGACCGTATGGTGAGAGACGAGCTTCGCGGCGAGCGGCGACCACATGTCTCCCGTCTCGCCGTATCCGTGGAGCAGGACCACGGCCGGGCCGGTACCGCCGCTCCGGACGTAGAGGCTGGTGCCGTTGGTGGCGATTCGCCGGGCGTGAAAGCCCGCGGGGAATGGCTGTACTTGGGCGCGGGCGGGATCGTGAGCCCGCCGGCATTTCCAATGTAAGCGAAGTCAGTTCCGCCTCCCGCTAGATTGAACGAAGACCATCTCAAGAGACATCCGTATGTCGATCGATCGTGAGGTTGCCTTTCCCGTCCTCAATGCCAGGGATCTGGCCGCACTGAGCCCCCGGGGACAGGTCCGGGAGGTGAGGGCCGGCGAGATCCTCTTCCGCGAGGGCGACCGCAATCGCCCCTTCTTCGTGGTGCTCGAGGGCGCAGTGGAGATCGTGGAGAATTCCCGCGGCACCCCACACAGCGTGGTGGTACATGAGCCGGGACAGTTCAGCGGCGACGTCGACCTGCTCAGCGGGCGCGCAGTGCTGGTGACCGGCCAGGTGGTGAAAGACGGGCGCGTGCTGGAGCTGAGCCCGGCCGATCTCCGCCGGGCGGTGGACGAGCTGCCCGAGCTGGGCGAGACCATCATCAAGGCGTTCCTGATGCGCCGGAGCCTGCTGCTGGGCGATGAGTTCATCGGGGTCAGGATCATCGGCTCGCGCTTCTCCCCCGACACCCATCGGCTCAGGGACTTTGCCACCCGGAACGAGGTTCCGGTCCGGTGGATCGACCTCGATGCGGACCAGGAGGCCGACACCCTGCTCCGGCAGTTCAACATTCCGGCCTCAGCCACGCCGATCGTGCTCAGCGGCAAAGGGGAATGGGTCAGCAATCCATCCAACGCCGACTTCGCCCGGTGCCTCGGGCTGGAGATGTCGCTGGAGGCGGACCACGTCTACGATCTGGTCGTGGTGGGCGCGGGGCCGGCGGGCCTGGCGGCGTCGGTCTATGCCGCCTCGGAGGGGCTCGATGTGCTCACCGCAGACACGCTGGCCGCGGGGGGCCAGGCGGGCACCAGCTCCCGGATCGAGAACTACCTCGGCTTTCCCGCCGGGATCTCCGGCGCGGAGCTCACCCGCAACGCCTTGCTGCAGGCGCAGCGGTTCGGCGCCCGGATCTCGGTCCCGACCACCGTCCGCTCCCTGGGAATCGATGGCGGGGAGCGGGTGGTCACCCTGACCGACGGCACTCGTCTCCGCACCCGCTGCGTGCTGGTGGCGAGCGGGGTCAAGTACCGGAAGCTGGATGTGCCCCGGCTGGCCGAGTTCGAGGGCGCGGGGGTCTACTATGCCGCAACCGATATGGAGGCGCGGCAGTGCCGGGATGAGGCCGCCGTGGTGGTCGGGGCCGGCAACTCGGCGGGCCAGGCAATCGCGTATCTATCTCGCTACGCCAGCCGGCTGCATGTGGTGCTCCGGGGTGAGGATCTGGGCGCCAGCATGTCGCGCTATCTGGTGGATCGGGTGGAGCAGACGCCGAACGTCATCATCCATCGGGGTGCCCGGATCACGGCACTGGAGGGAAACGGTCACCTGAGCGCGGTCGACGTCCAGAGTGGAAACGGAGGACGGCAGCGGATCGAGACCGCCTCGCTCTTCCTCTTCATCGGTGCAGATCCCAATACGGCCTGGCTCCACGGCTGCGTCGACCTGGATCGGAAGGGGTTTGTCCTGACCGGAACCGCGCTCCCCACCGCGATGAGGGAGACCGAGCGCTGGCGCAGCGCCGGGCGGGGGCCGTTCCTGCTGGAGACCAGTTTGCCCGGAGTCTTTGCCGCCGGCGACGTGCGCAGCGGGTCGGCCAAGCGGGTAGCAGCTGCCGTTGGTGAGGGAGCCATGGCCGTGAGCTTCGTGCACGCCCACATCGCACGACCCGTATAACCCATTCACCCCGATGCACGTGTTAATGTTCGGGCGTGAGCTCGACCCGCATCAGTCGCCGCGTGAACGCGCCCCGCGCGATCGTCTATCGCGCGCTTCTCGATGCGCGCGCGGTCGCTACGTGGATGGTGCCGACCGGCATGACCAGCCACGTGCATGCGTTCGACCCCCGTGAAGGTGGCTCGTTCCGGATCTCGCTCACGTACGACGCGCCGACCGGGACCGGCAAGACGACCGCGCACACCGACACGTTCCACGGCCGCTTCGTGAAACTCGTGACGAACGAGCAGGTGGTCGAAGTGGTCGAGTTCGAGACGACAGATCCCGCGCTGCGCGGCGAGATGACGATCACGATCGCCCTCGCCGATGCAGACGGCGGCACCGATGTCCTCGCCGTGCACGACGGGCTACCGCGCGGCCTGCCGACCGCCGATAACGAGGCCGGCTGGCGGTCGTCACTCGCGAAACTCGCGGCGCTCGTCGAGGCGGGCTAGAACAGACCCCCCGACCTCCACCGCCCGAAACCGCTCCGCTGGCACACCGCGCTCGCGCAATGCCTTTGCCAATTCGCGAACCGGTTCGTCGATTCCCTCCGGCGTCAATTGAAACGTGCCGAAGTGCATGGCGAGGCTCTGGTGCGCCGCGAGATCGAGGTGCGCCTGCACGGCTTCTGCCGGATTCATGTGGATGTCTTTCATGAACCAGCGCGGCTCGTAGGCCCCGATGGGGAGTAGCGCGAGATCGATCGGGCCCAGCCGCGCGGCGATCATACGGAAATGCGGGCCGTAGCCGGAATCTCCCGCGTGGAGGATGCGGAGCCCACCGGCCTCGACGAGGAACCCACCCCACAGCGCGCGATTACGATCGAACATGCTCCGCGCCGAGAAGTGCTGAGCGGGCGTCAGCGTGATTGGAAGCGGGACCGCGCTCGCGGTCTCCCACCAGTCGATCTCCTCGACCTGACGGAAGCCGGCCGAGCGGAGCAGCGGGCCGTTGCCGACCGGTGTTACGACCGGCGGATGAAAGCGCCGCTCGAGTAGCTGCAGGGTCGGCAGGTCACAGTGATCGTAGTGATTATGACTCAGGAGCACGAGCGAGATGGTGGGCAGATCGTCGAATCGCACCCCCGGCGCCCGAACCCGACGGGGTCCCGCGAACGAGATGGGGCCGGCCCGCTTGGAGTACATCGGATCAATCAGCAGGTTCGTGCCCGGGGCTTGAATGAGAAACGTGGCATGACCGACGAACGTGACGACCACCTGGTCCGGTCCGGGGTTGGGCGCCCGCCGCGGGTCGACCGAAACCTCCGACGGCCACCGGGTTCTTGGCGTGAGCAGCATGCGCGGCACCCGCCAGAACGGTTGGCCATTCGCGCCATTCGGATTGAAGAATCGGCGGCCATCAAAGTGATTGGTGCGGGGTGTCATGTCTCTGACAATAACAGGTGTTGGTCGCAGCCCCTTGACCTTCGGGGAGACCGGGAACCCATGAAAGTGATCGTGTTCGGTGCGACCGGCACCGGCGCTGACCGCACCAACGTGTGAGCCGTCCGCGAGCGCCACAAGCCGCGCCCCGATCCGTCGGTAGGTCGAGCCTTCAGTCCGCACCACCGTCGCCAGCATGCTTACGCGTCAGTGCCGCCGCGACCCGGATCAGTTCGCTCACTGTGCTTTGACGGTGTCGGGATTGACCACCGTGCCACAGTCCACCGCGCAGACGACCCGGTGCACCCGCACCTCGCCCGACTTCAACACCTCCACGTCGCCGACCCTGGGCGACATACGTGTCCCAACCACTATAAAGGAGAGAGACTCCCCGGCCCTGCCCGGCGGGCAGCTGCCGGCCCCATCCAGCAGCTTTAGTCGCCACATCCAGCACCGCCAGA
>DASXRM010000035.1:0-5133 GCA_036506575.1 Gemmatimonadales bacterium
AGTTGGGGCGTCGCCAGCGCGTGCAGTGCCGTCCTCAGACGATCATCGACGCCCGGTGTGACGCCCGTGAGGATCTCGCGACCGAGCCAGGAGAAGAGCGCGAGCGCCAGCGCGGCAGCTATGAGGCCGGCGGCAAGCGCCGCAGTCATCAGACGCTGGGATTCCGCGCTGCTGCTCGACCCCTGCGGGGACGTAGAAGCCATCATGCTGCAATGAGCGGTTACGCCTGGCTTACCGCAACCCAGAGCGATAGTATGAGCCAATCACTGAAAGGCGGATCCCGTGCAGGACAGTCTCTCGACTCTGAACCCCCGGCGCGGCATGACCGTGCTGACCTTGCTGCTCCTGATTATCGCGCTCGTGATTGCAGCGATCTTTCTGCTGCGCTACCTGCGGAGCCGCCCGGCCGCCGCTCAGTTATCTTCGGCCAGCCTACCTCATCAGCCGCTTGATCAGCTGGATCTGACCAGTGTGATACAGGTCGTGCGCGGCGATTCCATGGATCTCCTCCGCGTTCGTCCACACCCCGCGGGGTGAGCGGAGGTCGAGCGCCGCCGGAGTAAGTCCGCGGACGACCTCCCGGAGCTTCCGATGCTCGCTCTCCAGCAAGGCCACGTCCTGCTTCCAGGCCTTTCTGTCGGCGGGATCTGGAATGTCCGGCCAGTTGCTGGGGCGGCGCTCGAATGAGCCGGCCGCCTCCCCCGCCAGCCGGCGTCGCACCGCGTACTTCCAATAGGCCGCATGGAGAACCAGCTCCCAGATGTTATGGCGCTTTGCAGCCGGTCTCCACAGAGCCTCCTCCGCAGTAAGCCCTCGGAGAGCCCCTCGTAGGGTGGTGCCGTGCCAGCTTTTGTGATCGAACGCCTGATCGATGACCTCGAGCAGTAGTTCGATGAGCGGGTTCGGGGACCTGCCATCCTTCCGGGGGGCCATCTTCAGTTGGAACCCCTGAGGGAACCGGTGAAGGCGAACCCCTTGCCCACTGTCAACACCCAGCCGGCCTTCTCCACGTCGTTGGCAAAGCGGTGGGCAAGATCGAACCGCAAGGCAGGTGTGTCGGAGGATCTGCTGGCTCCCACCCGCAGGCCGATGCCGGCATCCCAGCCCACCCTTCGGGGTGAGCCGGCATACCATGCTCCCCCATGATCTACGAACCCGGCTAGACCCAGACCCATCAAGCCCCCCAGGTCGTCTACCACGGTATACCGGTATTCTGCAGTGGCGAAGATCGAGCGATCTCCGGTAAACGCGTGACTCCCGAAAGCCCGGGGACCACTGCCCAACCCTAAATCGAACTCTTCTCCCGGCACGGGATTCTTCAGCCAGCCGCCCTCGACGTGCAGTATGGCGACGTGCCGCGAGCCGGGCTGGAAGACCACTGTCCCGCCGAGCTGCACCGAGCCCGAGTCGAGACCTGCCGTCGTGTAGACTCCATCCGCCAGCGCATCCACATAGGCGAACCCACCGGGAAGACTCGCGCCGACGCGGCCGCTCACTTCAGGACCGAGGCCGTTGCGGTCGTAACCGAACAGCTTCGGCGCGAGCTGCATACTCATCCGCAGAGTCGTACCGATATCGACATCTTCTTCCCGCGCGAATCCGGCGTAGCCTCGGGTGACCAGGAAGCGGGCCCGGTTCCAGACCAGGTAGGGTCCCACCGAGCCGGTGACCGTCTCCGGAAAGGGGCCGCCGGTCCCCACCCGAAGCGTGTCGTCGCGTCGGACCTGAGCTGCGAGCCCGAGCCGGAGATAGCCGGACGTCGCGGCGTGGAGCGCCCAAGCGGCGGATCCTCGAACCAGGCTGAACCGCCGACTCAGGGTATCGCTGGCCACGTCCAATCCTTCGCGAAAGCGGAGCACCCGCTCGTCGTGATCCTCGGCCTCCAACCGGAACGCTCGGGGTGAGGTCTGCGCAAAGAACGGACGCTCGAGCGCGAGGGCGCTCCCTCTCCCATCTGACCGGTTCTCGTATTGCAAGGCAAGCCCCACGGTTCCGGCGAAGAGCCGTCGACGCCGGAAGCCGAGAGTGACGCTGGAACGGTCGGGGTCCTTGCGATAGCGGATTGCCGCGGTCGAAGCGGTGCCCAGCAGATTGGTCTCCACCACTCCCAGCGTGAAAGCCACCTCACCTCCGGTGCTGCGAAATCGCCAGTCCAGCTGCGTACTCCAACCGTCTTTCGTGAGCACCCGGAGCACCAGCCCCGAATCCGTCCGCACCGAATCGATCTGGACCCGCCGGAAGATCCCGAGTGCGCGAAGGTTTCGCTCCGACTCCGCCACGAGGGCCGAGTCGTAAGGCTCTCCCGGGCGCAGCAGCACCTCCCGCCGGATCACCGGCGCTCGAGTCTGAAAGTGCAGACGATTTGCTATGCGGGCGAACCAGCTTCGCTCGTTGGGATCGAAGATGTCCCGCCGGCTGATCTGGACCCACTGAATCACCAGAGCGGGATCCGCCCGGGCTGCGGAATCGGCGGTGCTCTGAGCGGGAAGTTGGAGCGGGCTGAGAAGCGCCGCGAACGGCAGAAGGTACCGAAGGTGCAACCGAGCTCCAGGTTAAGAACTGACGGTGCGATGCCGGAAGATAAGAGGTCGCTATTCCAGTGCGGCGACGCTGTCGAGGATGCGGTCAGGATGTATCCCGCTCTCCTGCAAAGCGGCCAGGCGATACTTGCCGGTGCGAACCAGCCACCCCTGTAGCCCTGCGCGCTGGGCGCCTTCCACATCGGACCAGAGGTCGTCCCCAACCATGGCGACCGCGGTCGAGGGAACCAGGTCGAGGCTCCGAACGGCGGCCTCGAAGAAGGCCAGACTGGGCTTTCCCGCCACCCCGGCATTGGTTCCCGTGGCAAACTCGAGCCCGGCGACGAAAGGACCGGCGTCCAGCGCTAACCGGTCCTCCTGCAGCCAATACCGATCCCGCGAGAGCGCGATGAAGGCGGCTCCTCGCATCAGGTAGTCGAACGCTTCCTGCATCAGCGCATAGGTCCAACGTGGCCCCAGATCGCCTACGAGAATAGCGTCCGGCGCGGGCACAGCCGGTCGGCCTGACGTGCCACCGACCAGATCGAGCGCCTGCATGTCCTCGAGGGCCGCCTCCGCCGTAAACGGGGCGACGCGGGTGTAGCCCGCCATGCGGGCCAACTCGGTCCCAGCAAGCGTCGCGGTGAAGACCTCCTCAGCCAAGACCTCGAAGCCGTATCCTTGCAGACGCTGAACGATCATCGAGCGGGAGCGACTGGTGGTGTTGGTCACCAGGCGGTACCGCATCTTTCGCCGCCGCAGCCGCTTGAGCGCGTCGACCGCCCCCGGGATAGCGGCTCCACCGGAGTAGAGCGTGCCGTCGAGGTCAAGCAGAAAGGCGCAGGGGTCATCCCCGGGGTTCACCGTGCCTGCCAGGGAACCTCCTTATATTTCAGCCCGTGATACCGGCCATCCAGCTCGTTGCCCAAGTCGCTTTCCTTGCGACAGCGGCGGCCCCCTACCCGTTCAGCGTTGGGGAAACGCTTCACTACGAGGCAAAGCTCGGCTACTTCAATGTCGGCACAGCCTCGGTGTCGGTGACCCGGCTGGTGAAGGAGCGCGGGTCTCAGGCATTCGAGTTCGCCCTGACTGGACAAGGTGGGCCACCTGGCTGGCGGGTTCGCTATGACCTGACCTCCCATGTGGGCACGGCCCGCTTTCATTCGCTTCGATTCCACCGCCGCCTGGCCCAAGGCGGTAAGGTGGACGAGCATGGCTACATCATCATCCCGGACTCAGCCCGGTACCGCGAAGAGGGGGTCCCGGGTGACTGGGTGACCCCTTCCGAGCCACTCGACGAGCTCGCGTTCCTGTATTATTTGCGAGCCGCCCCGCTCGAAGTCGGCCGCTCTTACAGCCTGGAGCGCTACTTCAAAACCGGGTACAACCCGGTTGGGGTTTACGTGGCGGGCCGGGAGTTGGTCGAGATGCCTGGAGGGGCCAGCGCCTCCTGCCTGGCGGTCCAAGTGACCTCACGGGGAGCCACCATGCGGGTATGGCTCACCGACGATGAGCGCCGGCTGCCGGCGCAGCTGGAGATTCCACTGCCGTTTGGCAGCGTGACGCTGGTGTTGGCGGGGAAGACGGGAGGCGGGGAAGCCGGTAAGTAGCCGAGCGCACCGCCGACCGACTTCCCCGCTGCCCCGCTGCCCCGCCCTAATACCGTCCCAAGTAGTTATCGATCTCCCACCGGCTGACGTGCAGGTTGTACTGCGACACCTCGTTTCGTTTGGCCTCCAGAAATCGTTCAGTCAGGTGCTCGCCGAGTGCGGCCTTGATCACCTCGTCCTTCTCGAACATCTCCAGAGCCTCGTGCAGGTCACGCGGCAACTCGTCGATCCGGTATTTCCGCCGGTCCCGATAGCTCATGGCAAAGATGTTTCGGCTCACCGGCTCCCGTGCTTGGAGCTTACGCTCGATCCCGTCGAGGCCCGCGGCCAGCTGAACCGTGAGCGCCAGATACGGATTACATGAGGGATCCGGCATGCGGAGCTCGCAGCGGGTGCCGAGCCCCCGCCGATCCGGGATTCGTACCAGGGGCGACCGGTTTCGCATTGACCACGCGACGTTCACCGGCGCCTCGTATCCGGGAACCAGCCGCTTGTAGCTGTTGATCAGGGGATTGGTGATGGCGCAGAAACCGCGCGCATGCTGAAGCAATCCCTCGATATAGCTCAGTGCGGTGGTCGAGAGCTGGTACTCACCCCTGGGATCGTAAAAGGCGTTCTCCTTGCCCCGAAAGAGCGACTGATGGGTGTGCATCCCGCTGCCGTTGATCCCCTCGATCGGCTTGGGCATGAACGAGGCGATGAAGCCGTAGCGGCTCGCGACGTTGCGGACCACGAACTTGAAGGTGGTGAGATTGTCCGCGGTCGTGAGCGCGTCGGCGTACCTGAAATCGATCTCGTGCTGCCCGGTGGCGACCTCGTGATGCGCGGCCTCCACCTCGAAGCCCATCTCCGCCAGCTGCTCGACGATGACCCGCCTGATCTCCTCCCCCCGGTCGACCGGCCCCAGGTCGAAGTACGCCGCGGAGTCGTGCGTGATCGTCGTGGGTGAGCCGTCCGTCGCTTTCTCGAACATGAAAAACTCGGCCTCGCAGCCGGCCATCATG
>DASXRM010000036.1:0-11162 GCA_036506575.1 Gemmatimonadales bacterium
ACCCACAGCTGATGTGGCTGTCGGGCTTGGCCCTTCGATATCCCGAGAGACCGGCGTGGAACCGATGGGCCGTCACGGCTATGGGCAACCCACTGCTGCGCCGGCTCTTCGGGGGGAAGATCCGGCCCGGCGAATGCTATCGTTTCTGGGAAACCTACGCCTATGGCTTTTCCGAGCCTTGCAGGGATCTGGTCCGGACCGACGTGACTCCGCGGGTCAAGAAGCAGGTGCGTGGAGCCATCGAGTCGATGCTCACGCCCGAGCGCAGCCGCCTGCTGATTAAGCTCACTGGTTGGCCGCGCATCGGCTTTCTGAACGAGATTTTCGAGGATGCGAAGTTCGTGCACATCGTCCGAGATGGCCGGGCGGTTGCCAGTTCGCTGCTGCACGTCAACTTCTGGCGAGGCTGGTACGGGCCCCAAGGTTGGCGTGCCGGCCTGTTGTCGCCCGAAGACCAGGCTACCTGGGAAAGCTACGACCGCTCATTCGTCGCTCTGGCGGGGCTGGAGTGGAGAATCCAGATGCGGGCGATTGAAGCGGCGCGTCGAGCGCTGGACCCGAAGCGCTTCTTCGAAGTCAAGTACGAAGCGTTCTGCGAGCAACCGCTCGAAACCTACCGTCGGGTCCTGGAATTCGCCGAGTTGCCGGAGTCCGCGGAGTTGGAGCGTCAGATCAAAGCGGCATCGATCAAGAATATGAGCAACCGCTGGCGGGCGGACCTGACTCCCGGGCAGCAGGCGGTGTTGGACGACCTGTTGCGGGAGGATCTTCTGCAGCATGGCTACAGCGCAGGGGGTAGAGCCGAGAAGATCGAGGAGGCTGTTGGGCGCTAGGTGAGATCGCCAAACCGTCCGTGCACCCACGTTGCCACCGAAGGACTCCCTCAAGGGGGCACAGCCCCTTCCTCGACGTTCCCTCGATGATCACACCACCAGATCGAACCCACCCGTCTGGGCCGGCAGCAGGAGAGGGGAGCCGATGACATCGGAAGTTCCCAACGACCAGCCGGTCGACAAAGCGGAGGACGGCGAGGACCGCCGGACGGACGGCCAACGGTCCACGGTACCCCGGGGACTGACGAAGCGGGCGCTCGGTGGAATGCTCTGGACGTTCAGTGGCACGGGCATCCAAGCCGTCGTCCAGCTGCTCGTCATCATGGCGCTGGGGCGCCTGCTCACGCCCTCCGATTTCGGCCTCATGGGCGCCGCCGTGGTGGTCATCGCTCTCTCGCAGATCGTTTCTCAGATCGGCGTCGGACCGGCGATCGTGCAGCGCCGGGATCTGGATCGCACCCACGTCCGCGTAGCCTTTACCATCTCGGGGATACTCGGCTTTGTCCTCGGCGCCGGGGTGTGGTTTGCTGCCCCGGCCATCGCGGCGTTCTATCGCATCCCTGCGGTCGAGCCCGTGCTCCGGGGGGTGGCGTTTTTGTTCCCCATCGATGGCCTCAATACCGTGGGCGAGTCGCTCCTCACTCGGACCTTGCGCTTCCGTCTGTTCGTCACTCTCGACGTGGGCAGCTACATCCTGGGATATGCCTGCATCGGGGTGTTGCTGGCATGGCAAGGCTACGGCGTCTGGGCCTTGGTGGCGGCCAACCTGTCGCAGATCACGTTGCGTACGATTGCGATGTATGTCGCCACCAGGCATGCCGTTCGACCGAGCTTGAACCTGCGGGCCAGCCGGGATCTGCTCAGCTTCGGCTTCGGTCACTCGCTGGCTCAGGTCGGGACGGTGCTCTCACAACAGGGCGACAACCTCGTGGTGGGGCGGTGGCTCGGTCCGGCCGCCCTCGGCATCTACGGACGCGCGTACAGCCTCATGGTGATGCCCGCGACCGTGTTCGGAAAGATCGTGAACCGGGTCCTGTTCCCGGTGATGGCGCAGGTACAGGACGAGCCCGATCGCCTGGCTGCCGCCTACGAACGGGCCCTCGCCATCGTGGCGTTGGTATCGCTCCCGGTCAGCGCATTCCTGTGGGTCGTCGCGCCGGAGTTCATTCCGGTGCTCCTCGGCCCCGCATGGACCAGCGTCGTGCTGCCGTTCCGGTTGTTCACCTGCAGTCTGTTGTTCCGGATGAGTAGCAAGATCAGCGATGCCTGCACCAAAGCCGCTGGGGCGGTGTACTCTCGAGCTCTGCGGCAGGGCACCTACGCGGCGATGGTTTTGGTGGGAGCGTTCATTGGCCAGCACTGGGGCTTGGGCGGCGTCGCAACCGCGGTATCCATTGCGATGGGCATCAACTGGCTGAGCATGGCGAACCTGAGCCGGTCCGTAACCGGTCTTTCTTGGGGACGCTTCGTCCGCGCACACGCGCCTGGCGCCCTGTCCGCCGCGGTGATCGGAGGCACGGTCTCCATCGCGGCCGAAGCCGGGCGGGCCGCCCATCTCGGTAAGATTCCACTTCTGATCACCGCTGCTCTCACGGCAGCTGCGGTCATCTATGCGGCGTTGAGGCTGCGATCGAAGCTCTTTCTGGGGGCACACGGCACCTGGGCATCCAAACAGGCAGGGAAGTTTCTCCGGCAAGCCTCCCAACGTCTCGCCGGTCAGCGAGGTGCCAACGCCAACAGCCTGGCCTCATCGGGAAGGCGAATCTGAAATGATCAGCGCCATGGTCGATCACCTCAGGAGGGCCGGCGGATGCCGGGTGCCGAGCTGAGTCGCAGGCCGACAATCATGGAAAGTATGAAACAGCCCCTGCGCCGTCTCCGGGCTGATTACCGCTCACTGACCGCCCCGCTGAGGGGACTGCCTTCGGCCTTGATCATCGGCGCGCAACGCAGCGGCACCACGTCACTCTTCAACTATCTGGTGCAGCATCCCGATGTGTTGCCGCCGTTCGGGAAGGAAATCCATTATTTCGACCATCACTATGCCCGTGGCGTCAACTGGTACCGGGGACGCTTCCCCTACACCCGTCAGTTGCGCCGCGGCTCGATGACGATCGAGGCCTCACCGTATTACCTGATGCACCCGCTCGCCCCAGAGCGGGCGGCGCAGCTGTTGCCCCAGGTCAAGCTCATCGCTGTGCTGCGCAATCCAGTCGACCGGGCCTTGTCACACTACCAGCTTGAAGTGCGGGGTGGCCGGGAGTCGCTTTCGTTCGCCGAGGCTATCGAACTGGAGTCCGAGCGACTAGCGGGTGAGGAGGAGCGTCTCCGAAAAGACCCCCAGTATTACAGCTTCAACCACCATCGCTACTCCTACACCCGTCGCGGGCTGTACCTCGAGCAACTGCGCCGCTGGGTCCAGTACTTCGCCCGCTCGCAGCTGCTGGTGCTCCAGAGCGAATGGCTGTTCCGTGACCCGCCCGCAGCCACTGCCGCGGTGTACCGGTTCTTGGGATTGAGAGACCACCGCCTGGAGCGGTATAAGCCATTTTATCAGGGGAACTACGAGCGTGCGATGCCGGAAGAGCTGAGGACGAGACTCACCGCTTACTTCGAGCCCCACAACCGTGACCTGTTCCGATGGCTGGGTCAGGAGTACGACTGGACGTGAGCCTGCTCCTGAGCTTCGTCGCGTCATGAACAATTCCAGGCCGCGGCCCATCGCGTTTTTTCTGCCTTCCGTGCGTGGCGGCGGTGCCCAGCGAGTTGTCGTCAACCTGGTGCAGGGGATCACCGAGCGAGGGCTGCCGGTGGATGTCGTTCTTGCGGCGGCCGATGGAGTCTTCCTCGATCAGCTGCCCCCCGCGGCAAGGCTAGTGGATCTCCGCGCCCGCCGGCTGCTCGGGAGTCTCGGCCCGCTCACCGGCTACCTCAGACGAGAGCGGCCGAGGGTTCTGGTCTCCTCGATGACTCATGCCAACTTGGTCGCCCTCTGGGCCGCGCGACTGGCGGGTCGGGCCACTCCGGTAGTGGTGACGGTACACAACACCATGTCTCAGTCCAGCCAAAGGAATGGCCGCTTGGGTGGCGGGCTCGAATCCCGCTTGCTCCGCGCCTTTTACCCCTGGGCCACCTCCATCGTCGCGGTATCCTGCGGCGCTGCCGACGACCTCGCCCGCACCTTGGGACTGCCCCGTGACCGGGTGCGAGTGGTCTACAACCCGGTGATCACTCCGACCATGCTCGCGCTCGCGCGGCAGGTCCCGGACCACCCATGGTTCGCCGCCGGACAGCCGCCCGTCATTCTCGGCGTCGGGCGTCTGACCCGGCAGAAGGACTTTCCGACCCTCATTCGAGCCTTTGCGGAGGTCCGGCGGCGCCGCGCAGCGCGGCTGATGATCCTGGGCGAAGGCGAGGACCGGGCTCACCTGGAGTCCCTCATCGGCGAGCTCGGTCTGCGGGACGACGTGGCGCTCCCCGGCTTCCGGGACAACGCCATGACGTACATGGCCGGCTCATCTCTCTTCGTGCTCTCCTCTGCCTGGGAGGGCCTGCCCACGGTGCTAATCGAGGCGCTCGCCGCGGGGGCTCGGGTGGTCTCCACCGATTGTCCCAGCGGCCCACACGAGATCCTCCAGGATGGCCGGCTCGGCGCCCTGGTGCCGGTGGGCGATGTGGCCGCCCTGTCAGAGGCCATGATCGACGCGCTCGATCGACCGGCGGGTACCGTCCCTCTCGACGCGCTGAAGCCATTCACCAAAGATGCGGCGGTCGACCACTACCTCCGTCTGATCGGAAAGGCTGAATGATCAAGCTCGCATATGGCGCCCTGTGGGTCTTCGTCTTCTCACTCCCCTGGGAAGCCCTCACAACCAGTGGGGGAGTAGCCATCGTCAGCCGGCTTACGGGCATGCTGGCCTTGGGTCTGGCCTTGGCCGCCGCCCTGATCTCGGGCCGGGTCCGCCGCTGGCATCTCTTGCACACTGCGGCCTTGCTGTTCGTGATCTGGGTGGGGTTTGGTCTGTTCATCGCCCATCCACAAGACATCCCCAGAAAGTTCTACACCTTTATTCAGCTCTTTTTGATGCTGTGGATGATCTGGGAGCTGGCCCCCTCGCGTTCGCGTCAGCGGGGGCTGCTGACCGCGTACGTGTTCGGCGCCTATGTTGCGGCTCTCGCCACGATCGTGCTTTCCCGGAGGGAGGCGGGAGCACTGCATCGCTTCGCTGCGGGAGGAGGAGATCCGAACGATCTCGCGATGACCCTCGGATTGGCACTCCCGATGGCCTGGTATCTCGGGATGACCTACCGCCAGCCTCTTCTCCGATGGGTCTGTCGCGCGTACCTGCCCGTCGGACTCTTGGCCATCGGCCTTACCGGTTCACGCGGCGGGATGCTGGCGAGCACCGTAGCGCTTGCGTTCGTGCCGTTGAGCATGACCAAGCTGTCTGCGGGTCGGATGGTAACGGCCATCGCCATGCTGGGCATTTCCGGCGCCCTCGCGGTGGCCTACGTCCCCAAAACCATCGTGGAGCGGCTCTCCACCACGACGACTGAGGTGGAGGACCTCAGCATCGGCGGCCGGTTCAAGCTCTGGAGGGCAGGCATGCATGTCTTCGCCGAGAGGCCGGTGGTGGGATACGGCACGTCCACCTTCAAACAGGCGATCACCCCGGAGCTGGGGGGAATGGCTCAGGTGGCGCATAACTCCTACGTCTCGGTGCTGGTCGAGGAAGGGTTAGTGGGTTTTGTGCTGTACGCCTTGATGTTCATCGCGGTATTCGTGGCAGTGCTGGACCTGCCGCCTTTCGAGCGACGATTCGCGCTGGTCCTCATGGCTGCACTCTGTGTCGCGATGGCCCCACTGACCTGGGAAGACCACAAGCCCGTATGGTTCATCCTCGCGGCTCTCCTGGGGATGGCCAAAGCGCGCGTAGAATGGACGTCTCGAGCCGTGCGGCAGCCTCGTGTGTTGCGGGTCGCACCCATGGGAGAGCCGCCAGTGCCCGCCCGATCGTTCGAACCGCTGGCCCGACGGGGGCGAGCCGCTGATCGAGACCTTCGAGGATGAAGCCTCGGGTAAGCGTGGTCAGCACCGTGTACAACGGCGAGGCCTATTTCGACCGGGCGATCCCCGGCATTCTTGCCCAGACCTTTGACGACTTCGAGTTCATTCTGGTGGATGACGGCTCCAGCGACCACAGCCTCGCCAAGCTGCGCGAGGTGGCAGAGCGCGACCCCCGCGTTCGGGTATTCGAGCCTGGTCGCTTGGGCGCCGCGGCGGCTTACAACTATGGAGTGGCCCAGGCAACCGGCGAGTACATCGCTCGCCAGGACTTCGATGACCGGAGCTATCCCGATCGGTTGCGCCTCCAAGTGGCGTTTCTGGATGCCCACCCCGAGGTGGGGATGGTCGGCGGGTCCTATGTCTTGGTAGATGAGCGCCGGGGCGAACGCTACGAGCGCCACCCCCCGACCGAGCACAGCGCCATCCTCTCGGCTATGGCCAGGTACATCCCAATTGCTCATACGGTGGCGACCTTCCGCCGGCGGGTGTGGGCCGAGGCAGGTGGCTACCCCTTGGTGAACAACATCATCGACCTGCGATTCTACGTCCGGGTGGGGAAACTGGGGTGGCGTTTCGCCAACGTCCCGGAGGTGATTGGCGAGCACTATGTCCACGACTCCAGCTTCTTTCACCGCACGCTCAAGTACGTCGAGCGGCAGCAGGATCTGGCGCGGGTTCAGGCCCAGGCCGTTCGGGAGCTCGGGCTCCCGAGCTGGATGTATCTGTTCGCTCTCGGGCGACACGCCTACGCGCTCATTCCGTCCGGCTGGAAGCGGGTGGTGCGCCGGGGGATCGCAGGCTCGCGGGAACGTGATGTATGAGGATCCTCCTGCTTTCAACCAGCATGGGAATGGGCGGCGCGGACAAGCTGCTGCTCTGCGCCGCTCAGGAGATGCGTTCCCACGGCCACGAGGTACTGATCGTATCGCTCCTACCCCTCGGATCGATGGGGCTGGAAGCGCAGAGCCTCGGCATACCCACAGAGTCATTGGGGATGCGGCGCGGCGTTCCGGATCCCCGGGGGCTCGTACGGCTGGCCCAGCGGGTGCGGGCCTGGAGACCCGACGTCTTACACAGCCATATGGTTCATGCCAACCTCATGGCTCGGGCGCTGCGCCTCTTGGTAAGCGTTCCGGCTGTGGTCTCGACCATTCATAACATTTACGAGGGCGGCCGGCTGCGGATGACTGCTTATCGGCTGACCAACGCGCTGGTGGACCACATGACCATCGTCAGTCAGGCCGCTGGCGATCGTTTCGTGAGGGAACGCATCGTCCCCAAGGAGCTCCTCACGGTCATTCCCAACGGCGTGGACACGGACCGGTTTCGGAACGTGTCGGCCGCGGCGCGTGAGTCCGTTCGCCGATCTCTGGGCTTGCAAAACGAGTTCGTCTGGCTGGCGGTGGGACGGTTCGAGATTGCGAAGGACTATCCCAATATGCTTCACGCGTTCGCCCGGGTAGCTGAGCGCCACCCGAGAGCAGTGCTGCTGCTGGTCGGCCGGGGCTCACTCCAGGGGGAGACCGAGGCCCTGGCGCACGAATTGGGTCTCGCCGGTGGGGTCCGGTTCGTGGGGGTTCGCCAGGATATTCCGGAGGTCATGAGCGCCGCCGACGGTTACGTCATGTCGTCTGCGTGGGAGGGGATGCCGATGGTACTGCTCGAGGCGGCAGCCGCAGGCCTCCCGATCGTCGCCACGACAGTCGGGGGGAATCACGAAGTCGTGCGCGCCGAAGAGAGCGGCTTCCTGGTGCCGCCCCGCGATCCTGAGGCTCTGGGACGCGCGATGCTCCGGCTGATGGAGCTGTCCGAGGATCAACGGCGTTCCATGGGACAGCGAGGACACGAACACGTCCGGACCCACTATGGGCTGGGCCGCGTCGCCGAGCGATGGGAGGACTTGTATCGGGAGGTGTTGGCGCGAAAGGGACTCACCCTTGCCCCCCAGCTATCCCCCTGAACTCAACCCGAGAGCGTTGATCAGAGGCCGGTGGGCTGCGCCGAGTCCTGGTGAGCCTCGATCGGCGGTGGGGTTCCCGGAGGACAACGGTAGATCTGCAGGTACTCTTGTCTCAAGTCCACACGCCCTACTCCCATCGTGTTGCGGAGCTGGCAGTGCTCGTAAATCCAGCTGATCAACCCGCTACGCTTGAGGTTGGTGCGAAAAGCGTGCGAAGGCGCCGGTGCGACTATCCAAAGGGCTCCCCCGCGTCCGGCCTGGTTCAGCTCGTGCACGGATTGCATGAGCGGAGCAGGGACCCGAAGGCGCTGCACCTGCGTCCCTGGCAGATAATGAGCGAGTACCATGGGCTGGTCCGAGAACACCACATCTCCCGGCGCCATGCGCTGCTCGAGCCACTTCGCCGCAGCCCTGAAGTTGAATCGACGCCCGTCGCGGTAATCGGAGATCAGGGTCGGCGCACCAGCCGCTATGACGACAGCCGCTACCGTGGCCGGCAGCAGCCACCGGGGACGGAATTCCCGGCTAATCTCGAATAACCGGTCGAGAAAGGATCCGGCTCCTATAAAGAAGACCGGCACCGTAGGAAGCAGGTAGTAAATGGACACCGGCGTGCGCAACGAGACGAGGCAGAGGAAGGCTATAGGAAAAACAGCCACGCTCGCCAAGAAGAGCGCCAGCGGCCGATCGCGCTCCTTCCAGAGCAGATAGATGCCGAGCGCGCCGATCAGCACCAAGGGAAGTGTCAGACTTTCGACATAGGCCAAAATATAGAAAATCTGCTTCAAGCCTGGCGGAGCCGGGGAGCGTAGGAGGAACTGCCCACTCCCAGGGTGCTTGTCGTGCTCGGCAATCCAGCTCTGGAGGACGGGAACGAACCGGACTGCGACTAGCACAGCGACGATCAAGACCAGCAATACCGTCCACCGGGCGGTCTTTTGATTCCACACCCCAGCCACATGCTCGCCCCGCAACCTGCCGACCAGCAGCAGCGCCGGTCCACCCACCAGGAGTATGGTCACGGGATGTGCCAACACCGCTAGGACGCCGGTCACCAGCCCGACTGCCAGCGCCCGACGGTCACGCTCGCGAATCCCAAGGTACAGAGCATAGGGGTAGATGGCCGACAGAAAGAATACCAGTGACCAGTAGCGGGCGAGCTGGGAGTACAGGATGTGCAGCGGACTCACGGTCAAGAGGAGAGTGCCAAAGAGTGCGGCCCGGGTTCCCACCAGGCGGCGACAGACGAGATAGAATGCCGGAATGGCAAGCACCCCGAAGACCGCCGGGAGGAGCCTCAGCCCGAATTCATCCAGCGGCAGGAATGGGCGCACCAGGAAATAGTTGAGCAGGTACCCGAGCGGCCGGGGGTTTTGGAACTGCGGGGTGGCAGAATCTCGCAGGGTGAACATTTCGGTCGCTTGGAAATTCCAATCGCCGAGGTGCCAGAAACGGAGCGCGAGGGCAAGGACGACGAGACCGCTCACAAGAAGGGTGGCGGTAGAACCGCCAAGCCGTTCTGTCGGCCGGGGCCTCATCTCAGTCGAGAAGGGTATCTCCCGCACTTCAGTCTCTTTCTCGCGACGTCCTGCCACGTGCATGACCTCGAGTGGTGGGCTACCTGAGCGTCGCCGCGGGACTTTCTGTCGTGCGCTCGCCATCAGCGGCGGAGAACTCTAATCGCCCACGGTGTGCCGCACCACTTAGCGATCCGGCACCAGGTCGCGGCCGCCTGGTACCACCGCGGGCTGCCGCAGCACGTTCTGTGCCTCGGGGGCGGCACTTGGGCCCCTGTCTAGAAATTTGTCCTTGACAAACGTGACGCAGGTCACGATTCTGTATGCGGCGCGAGCAATCAAGATGACGAGATGACGCCACCTCGGTGCTCATTCCTTCGCGCCCTGCACGACTATCCGCGTAGTCTCAGCGAACCTTCGGTAGCACAAATCTTCGTAACCCAGCTGGGGTAAAGGCCTGTCGGCCTTGCCCCTCGCGTCAGGACATCACGACGAGCCGCCGTTCCGGCCCCGCCGGCGTCGACCCCTCGCCTGCCGCGATCAGGGATCACGTCCCACACCACAGTGACGGAGAGGATGACTGTACTATGACTTACAACTTCAAGTTTGCCCATCGGAAGGCTCGACTTCGAGGGTCCCTCCTGGCCGCGCTGATTCTGAACCTTGCCTCCTGCAACACTGCCGACCTACTCACCTCAGACAGCAGCGTCGATCCCCAGGGCCTCGGCGATGGTTCGACCATTGCGGGAGAGACCGACCTCCCTTCCTTCGCCACCTCGTTTGCCGGTGGCATTCCATTTGGCACTTACGCTCTGCCCACCAGCTGGTTCGGCAGCTACTACAACGGCGCGCTCCGAAACATCGCGCCGGATCAGCTCCGGAGCGAGCTGGCGGCCATAAAGTCCCGGGGCGGCAAGGTCGTCCTCATGTTCGCCGGCAACGAGCGCTGGTATAAGGACGCCAACCATCACTTTAGCTTCACCAAATGGAAGGATCGGATCGACCGGTTCCGCCGGATCAGCTTCTCATCCTTTATTACCGACGGCACCATCATCGCGCACTATCTGATCGATGAGCCCAACGACCCCCACAACTGGGGTGGCCAGGCAATCTCGGGCAACACCCTCGAGGAAATGGCAAAGTACAGCAAGCAAATCTGGCCCGGCTTGGCAACCGTCGTGCGGACCGACGCCACCTATCTGGCCAAGTGGTCGGGCTACCACTACCTCGACGCCGCTTGGGCCCAGTATGTCTCGCGGAAAGGTAGTCCCGGCGATTACATCAAAGCCAACATCTCCGCCGCTCAAAACCGCGGCTTGGCGCTTATCACCGGGCTCAACCTCATCGACGGCAACGCTGGGTCGAAGATGACCGCCAGTCAGGTGAAGAGCTGGGGCTCGACCCTCCTGAGCTACTCGTATCCCTGCGCCTTCGTCAGCTGGACCTATAACTCGACATACCTGTCGTCGAGCGGCATCAAGGATGCAATGAGGTATCTGCGGTACAAAGCACAGAGCCGCAGCACCAAGAGCTGCCGAAGCTAAGCACCGAAGACTCATAAGGCACGGGGGCCGCGGAGTCGTCCGCGGCCCCCGTGTGATTTCAGGACCGGACCAGCTTACCAGCCGCCACGGCGCCGCAGGATGACCGGGACGGTCTTCAACATGATGCGGAAGTCTTCGACCACCGACTGGCGCCGGATGTACTCGAGATCGTAGTGCACCTTGGTGCGCACGTCCTCGAGCGAGCGGTCGTAGTGGTGGTTGATCTGGGCCAGCCCGGTG
>DASXRM010000037.1:0-7815 GCA_036506575.1 Gemmatimonadales bacterium
CAGTCCCACGATCGCCTCGATCGAGCTGATCCGCCGGGGACGGGTGCGCCGCGCCAAGCTGTACTATCTGCGTGCGCTGAGCGGCAAGGCCGCCCGAATCCGGGAGAAGCGCGAGAGCTGACCGCATGGCCCCTCGACCCACACTCGTCCGCGAACGGGCGGTCTGGGCGGAGGAGCACCTCCTCGTCGGGGTGGACGAGGCCGGCCGTGGCCCCCTGGCTGGACCGGTGGTGGCCGCGGCCGTTGTGTTTCCCATTGGCTGCTCGGCGGTGCGAGGTCTGCGAGACAGCAAGATTCTCCTACCCTCGGTGCGTGCCCGCCTGGCGGAGAAGATTCGACGCCGGGTCGTCGCTTTCGGGATTGGAGCGGCGTCGGCGCACGAGATCGATCGTTACAACATCCGGGTCGCCAGTGCCATCGCCATGCGGCGCGCCATCGCCTGCCTGATTCGCCGCTCCACGCTAGCGCCCTATCCCATGGGAC
Source organism: Gemmatimonadales bacterium (assembly GCA_036506575.1). Taxonomy (GTDB): domain Bacteria; phylum Gemmatimonadota; class Gemmatimonadetes; order Gemmatimonadales; family GWC2-71-9; genus CAVVWJ01. The sequence continues at coordinate 484 of DASXRM010000037.1, forward strand.
AGCGATGTCCCGCCTGCGAGGCCGGACAGCGCTATCGCATCATCATCGACGGACTCCCGCTGCCCGAGATCGGGTACGCCCACGAGGCGCTGATCGACGGCGATGCGCGATGCCAGTCTATCTCCGCGGCCGCCATCCTGGCCAAGACTCTGCGTGACCGGCTGATGCAACGCCTCGCGGCGCGTTACCCCGGCTACGGTTGGCACACCAACGTCGGCTACGGCACCGAGGAGCACCAGGAAGGGCTCCGGATCCAAGGCCCCACGAAGCACCATCGCCTCACCTTCGCCCCGCTCGCTCAATTGACCCTGTCGCTGTGACATCCGGAGCATCGCGTGCGCTCGGGATGATTACATTCGCAGGCTTCGCGCTGGCAGCGACTCCTCTCGTGTCGCAGACCAATGCGGTCCCTCATACCAACGCCGAACGCATCCTCAGCGGCCGCGACACCCCATCGCACGACTACGACCTGATCCATCAGCGCATCGAGGTGCGCAACTTCGACTGGGATGCGACCGCGTTCGACGGCAAGGTGACGACCACGGTCGTCTCCCTTCGGCCCGGGTTGGATTCCATCGTGCTCGACATGGGGCGGCGATTGGCGGTGCGGCGGGTGACCCTGGATTGCGCCCAGAAGAGCCTGCCCCGAGCAACGCGAGGGGGCGCGCGGTGTGCGCCCCTACGCGGAGCCCCACCTACGCCCCTCCGATTCATTCGGCCGGGCGATACGCTCGTGGTGCGCCTGCCGCGGCCGGCCGCTTTCCGCGACACCGTCCGATTCACCATCGACTATCACGGCAAGATCACTCAGGGCCGGGGACTCTACTTCTTCAAGTCCGAGGCGGGTCGCGCGCATCGCCCCCAACAGATCTATAGCGGGGGAGGAACCGACGGGAATCCGAGCTGGATTCCGACCTATGGCGCGCCGCACGACAAGGCGACCTGGGAGCTGATCGCGTCTGCGCCGGCCGGCTACAGTGTCGTGTCCAACGGCCGGCTGGTGAGTGACAAGCCCGATAAGCCGGCCCGCGGCGGGCGAGCCGCTCCTGCTCCCAAAGGGGCCACCCACACCGTCCATTGGCGGCAGGAGAACCCTGCCTCGACGTACCTCATCTCCATTGTGATCGCGCCGCTTCAGAGGGTGAGCGATCGCTGGCGGGATATTCCGCTGGATTACTACGTCTACCGTGAAGATGTGCCGGTGGCCCGCAGGCTGTTCGGAATGACCCCCGACCTGATGGAGACTTATACCAGGCTTACCGGCGTGAAGTACCCCTGGCCCCAGTATGCCCAGACCACGGTAACCGACTTCGTGGGCGGGATGGAGAACGTCGGGGCCACGACTCTGGTGGATTGGTTACCCGACTCGCGGGCCTACCTCGATCGCCCGTGGTACCGCCAATCCCTGATTCCGCACGAGCTGGCTCATCAGTGGTTCGGCAATCTGGTGACCACCGAAAACTGGGCCAACTACTGGCTCAACGAGGGCATGGCCGAATTCATGGGAGGGCAGTATTGGGGGACGAAGCTCGGGCGCTATGCGGAGGACGATTACTACCTCGATGAGTATCGCCAGTTCCTCACGATCGACGCCCATCGCCAGGTACCGCTCGCCTCCTTCAATTCGAACAACGTCTATTCCAAGGGTGCGCTCGTGCTCGAGATGCTGAAGAAGCAGCTGGGCCCGGAGCGCTTTTGGGCATCGATCAACCGCTACCTCACACGGCACGCCTACGGCAATGCGTTGAGTGACGACCTCCGCCGCGCGGTGCTCGACGCGACCGGTGAGAACCTTGACTGGTTCTGGAGCCAGTGGATTTACCAGGCAGGATATCCGGAGTTCACCGTGAGCTCCGGCTACGATTCCGCTGCCAGCACCCTGGCGCTTACGGTCAGGCAAACCCAGCCCGATACCTCTCGCGCCGATACCATGGGGTTCCGCTACACCACGCCCCAGGTGTTCCGGGCCCCCGTCACGATACGGGTGGGTACCGCGACGGGTGATGTACGTAGGCGGGTTCGGCTCGAGCGGCGGGAGCAGGTGGTCCGGATCGGTAACATGAAGTCTCCACCGACCATGGTGGTCTTCGATGAGAACAACACCGTCGTCAAGAAACTGACCTTTGAGCAGCCGACCCGCTGGCTGGCAACCCAGCTTGCCCGAGATCCCGACCTCTGGAACCGAAGCTGGATAATCGAGCAGCTGGCTCGCCGTACCGGGGACTCGACCGCGGCTGCCGCGCTGGCGCGGGCGGCTCGGGGAGCCGATTACTACCGCATCCGAGCCGAAGCCGCCCGGGCGTTGCGAGGTTTCCCTGCGGATGTCGCGGTGCCGGCGCTCGAGGCCGCGCTGCGAGACACCTCTTCCAGCGTGCGGGAAGCAGCCATTACCACACTCGGCTCGGTGGGGGGAGACCAGGCCCGGGCGGCGGCTCTCGCCGCCTGGAAGATGGACTCGAGCTATGAGGTTCGCGCCAGCGCCTTGACCGCCCTGGCGGGCATGGACTCCGCCGGCGCGAAGCAGGTGGTCCTCGCCGGGCTCAGCACTCCTTCCTATCGCGATGTGATCCAGACGGCTGCCATTGCCGCAGCCACCCAAGCCCCCGATTCAGCGATCATCGAGGGGCTGGAGCACATCCTAGGGCAACAGCGGCCGGCGGCACTCGCGCTGGCGACCCTAGCCCGGGAGGGTGACACTCGGGCGCTGACGGCATTGGTCCGGCATCGGGACGATGCTCGTCCCTGGGTTCGGCGCTGGGTGCTGGAGGCCATCGAACAGGAGCTGGAGAAGACGCCGTAGAGGGGCTTTGCCCATAGCCCATAGCCCGTAGCCCGTAGCCCATAGCCCCTACGCATGCGCGGCGATTCGGCCCAGCCAATTCACCACCGGAGCGATGGAAGCCGCAGCGGCCTGGTCATCGTCTACCTTCGGCAGGGTCGCGATCCGCTCCATCCCGGACAGGCGGGCGATGGCGGCCGCGTTCGCGTCGCTGGACGGATCGTTTCCTTCCGGTGTCGTCAGGATGACGCCGGCGCAAACAATGCCCGCGAGCTCGAGCGCGCTCAACGTGAGCAGGGTGTGGTTGATCGTGCCCAGCCGATCCGCCGCGACGACGAGAGCGCAGGCGCCCAACGCGCGGGCCACGTCGGTCATATTCCATTCCCAGGTCACCGGCGCGAGCAGCCCACCGGCCCCTTCGATGATGGCAAACTCCGCCTCATCGGCGAAGCGCTCGATCTTGAGCACCAGCGCGTCGAAATCGATCTCGGCGCCGGCTCGCTCGCTGGCCAGGACGGGAGCTACCGAATCAGGCAACCGGAGAATTGCGTGAGCCGGCTGAGCCTGGCCGGTGGCCCGGGCCAGCCGCACGCCGTCCTCGCCTTGGCTCGGCTCACCCACGCATCCCGTCTCGACCGGCTTGATGGCCACGACTCGCTTGCCGGCATCCCGGAGCGCTCGGGCCAGCGCGCATGCGACCCAGGTCTTGCCAACGCCAATGTCGGTGCCGGTGATGAGGATTCTCATGCGACGGCTCACCCACCCACCTTGTAGTCCTTGAATTTCCGTCCATCAATCTCCACGGCATCGAGCACCGATGCGGCTCCAGCCCCTTGCTTTTCAAAATGCATCTCAAAGTGCAGCCAGGGAGCGAGATCGGCTTGCCCCGCGCCCATGGTTCCGAGCGGCTGTCCCTGAGTGACCGTGGACTTGCGTCGGAGCGTCACCGAGGTGGGATCGAGGTGGGCATAGACCGTAAGAAATCCCCCGCGGTGCCTCACTTGGACGAAGGGACCGTTGGAGCCGCAGGTGACCTCCGTTGGAGGCTGCAGGCAGGTGTCGGCGATGATCCCGTCTGCCGCCGCGAACACGTTGGGGGTGGCAGGATCGGCAGGCGAACCGTCCAGGTGCTCAGGCTCGGTGAAATCGAGGCTGTACCGGCCTATTGCGGCGTGAGTGCAGTCGCGACTGCCGTCACTTCGAAGTCCGCCTTCGCCCCCCGGGCACGCGAGGGTCGGGGTTCCCATCTCGGTCATCACCAGCCAGCGCCTCAGGGGCACCCGGAAGTTCACCTGAACCACAACCCGTGCGAAACCGACCCCTTGCTCGCTGTAGGCCCCGATCGAGGCGGAGCCGACGTCGAGTGCGGTCACCACGCCGGTCGGGGCAACGGCGACGATCTCCGGTGCGCTGCTGGACCACTTGACCTCGCGGCCCATCAGCGGATGCCCCTCCAAGTCCTGCACGGTCGCCACCAGCGAGGCGCTCGCGCCGATGGCCAGGGTCAGCCCGGCGGGCGTGACGGTGATCGTGACGCCAGGAAGGGTTCGGGGCGCCGTGGATTCCCGATTGCAGGCGGCGCACGCGAGACCCGCGGCGACCACCAGGACGAGACGTGCCATCCCTCTATGGTGTGGTGTCGAGCGTATTACGGCAACGGGCCGGCTCCCCGGCGCCTAGGCCCTCACGGAAGTGCTGACTAGTTTCACTGAGGCGCTACTCGCGAGCTCTCCATGAAGCGGGCGGTCATCACCGTTGTCGGAGGAGGAGCGTTCATACCTCGTCTATGCGACGCCCTCGCCCGGTCCGTCAATCTCCCCGAGGTCGAGCTCCGGCTCTCCGCCCGACGCGAGAATCGGCTGCGGGTCATTGCGGATCATAGCGCCCGCAGGCTGTCTGCGGCTCGCCCCGCCTGGACCGTCCAGGCGGCGCCGACTCTGGAACGCGCCCTCGAAGGCGCATCGATCGTAGTTCTCCTCGTTCGCGTAGGTGGACTCGAGGCTCGAGCCTGGGACGAGACGTTCCCCCGCCGCTTTGGACTGGCGGGAGACGAGGGCCTCGGGCCTGGCGGGATCGCCAATGCCTGGCGTACTCTGCCCGAGCTCGCGCGCATCGGCCGGATCCTCCTGCAAGTCGCTCCGCAGGCGCGGGTGCTGAATCTGATGGCGCCGCTCGGAGTTACTACCAGGCTCCTACGGGAACAGGGGCTGGATGCCGTGGGCTTATGCGAACTGCCGCTGATCACCCTGGAGGCCTGGCTGGCCAATGCCCGAGAGTCAGCCGCTGGAGCGACTTGGCGCTATGGAGGCTTCAACCACTTGGGCTGGTTCTGGGGTGTCACGGCCCGGGGTCGCGACATACTTCGACGCCTTGCCGACGCTCCGAGGTCCTCCGGACCTCTGGTCCCGATCGATCGTCTGACCTTGGAGCGGTATGGGGCGGCGCCACTGCGCTACTACTACGAAATCTTCGATCGCGATGCCTGCCGGAGGCACGGGCTCGAGCGCTCCCCTGACCGAGCTCGGGAGCTGATGGCCTTATCGGAGACGATGGTGCAGCAATTCTCCGACCAGCCGGGACTCGAGATCCCTGCTCCCGAGGTGCGCCCCACACCCTGGCTGGATCGCGCCGTGGCACCGATCGTCTCCGCTCTTCTGAACGGCGCTCCCCATGCGGGCTTCGCCAACCTGACCAATGGGAAGAATATTCCGGAGCTTCCGCCCGAGCTCGTGGTGGAGCTAGGCGCGACGTTTACCAGCCAGGGAGCGTGCCCCATCACTCCAGGGCCTCTCCCGGCCCGAGTGGCGCAATTCCTGGGTCACATCGCCGACGCGGAGGCGCTGACCTTCCGGGCGGCGGAGCAGCGGGATCCAGCTTTGCTGGCGGAAGCAATCCGAGCGTTACCGCTCCCAATTCCGGAGGCAACCGTGCAGGAGCTCGCCAGTCTCGCTCAAAGAGACGTGGGTACTCGGGAGCAATCATGAAACTGGGTGTCTGTGCCCAGGTCCTGTACCAGCTCGAGTTCGATGAGGCACTGGCCACGGCCCGCCAGCTCGGGTTCGAGGCCATCGAGCTGCCGGTCGATGCCCGAAATCCCTTCGTGGATCTAGACCAGGCCCTGGCCGGTGGGTGGCGACGCATCCGGGAAGCCGTGCAGAGGGCTGGCCTCGAGATCTCTGCTCTGTCGAATCATCAGGAAGGTCAGTTGCTGCTGGGTCCGCACGGCGTGGACACCGATGGTATTCATGCCGGAACCGCTGAGGAAAAGGTCGGGTACGCCAGCCGCCGGCTGAAGCAGACCGCAGAGCTGGCTGAGCGGCTGGAAGTCTCCGTGGTCTGTGGCTTTACCGGCTGTGAGGACTATTCTCGCTGGTTCCCCTGGCCTCAGGAGGATGGTTACGAGCGCATGGGACCGGCGTTTCGCGAGCGGCTGCTCCCGATTCTCGAGACCTTTTCACGCCATGGGGTCCGCTTTGCTCACGAGTGTCACCCCAAACAGTTCGCCTACAATCTGGAGACCGCCAAGCTGGCACTGGCGCTCTTGGATGACCATCCTGCGTTTGGGTTCAATTTCGATCCGGCGAACCTGCTGCTGGCTGGGATGGACCCGGTGGTGTTCGTGGCCGAGCTGGGCGAACGCATCTTTCATGTTCACGCGAAGGATGGCGAGCAGGTGGCCCACCAGTCCGCCAGATCAGGGTTGCTGGCCCACGGCCCCTGGGATCGGCGCGATCGGGGATTTCGTTTCCGAGTTCCCGGCTGGGGAGACCTCGATTGGAAGCGGGTGATAAGCGAGCTGCGCCTGGCTGGCTATGACGGCGTCCTCGCCGTGGAGCACGAGGATCCAGTCATCGGGCGACTGGAGGGACTGCGGAAGGCGCTCGATCACCTGGAGCCTTTGATCCTGCGCGAGCCGGCCGAGAAGCGCTGGTGGTAGCACCGAGCCGTTCGATCCCGAGTAACGCCGCTCCCACCGCGCCGGCTTGGTATCCCGCACGCGCCAGCTCGAACCCGCATTGCCCTGCCTCCGGAAATGCCTCGGCACGTGCCGTTCTCGCCACCACCTCGAGCCATCGCTGCCCTAACTGAGCCACACCTCCTCCCAGGACGACCAGCGCTGGGTTCAGCAGGTTCAGTGCATTGGCCAACCCGATACCTAACGCCTCGGCGGCCTCGTCGAGGATGGCGTCCAATCGCGGATGACCCGATACCACGTGGTCGTTCAGCGAGACCCCAGGTCCGAGCTGCTGCTCCATTGCCGTGCCCGACGCGTACGTGTTGAGACAGCCTCGCCGGCCACACCAGCAGGTCGGCCCATGTCGATCGATGGTTACGTTGCCGATTTCCCCCGCAACTCCGGTATGGCCGCGCCAGAGGCGATTCCCCAGGGTTATGGCGCCTCCGATTCCGGTGCCGACTGCCACGAACAGCATACTATCCGGAGGGTCGTCTCGCCGTTCGTCGAGCTCGGCCACAGCCGCGCAGTTCACGTCGTTGTCGACAACACAGGGCACGCCCAGAGCCTTAGTGACCAGCTCGGCCAACGGGACGTC
>DASXRM010000038.1:0-8326 GCA_036506575.1 Gemmatimonadales bacterium
CGCGACCGAGTCGAGTCCCCAGACCGGGGACGCTAGAGGAGTGTCATATTCGGGCCTGGTTTTCGATAGCCACCACCCCGAGTCCCCGCATGAGCTTCTGCTGCATGTGGTTCCACTCGTTGTCGAGGGTGGCGCCACCCAAGGCGAAGATCGCGGTCGTGTGGTTAACTAGAGTGCCGTCCGCGAGCCGCTCCACAAAGGTCTCGTCTCGGGTCTCCTTGACCAGCGCGGCCACCCGATCCATGGCCCAGTCGAGCTCGACCTCCTCCCAGCCGGTCGCCCCGGGCTTGCGGTGGAGGACCCTGGTGGCGCGGTTCGGGTTCTTGTGGAGCTGGTAAATAGCCGCGCCCTTGGGACAGAGGCAGCCCTCGCTGTGGGGGCTGCGCAGATCGCCCTCGATATTGACGATCTCGTTGCCGACGGTGTGGACGATGGTGGCGCAGCCGACGGAGCAGTAGGGGCAGACGCTGGGGGTGGCCTTGGCGTCCTTGATGCGGAGCTGCTGGGCCCTGGCGGTGGCCGGCGCAAGGCTGGCGCCGAGTCCGAGGAGGGATCCGAGGGCGGTTCCCGGCCCTATGCCGGCGGCCGAGACTCGGAGGAATTCACGACGGGAGACAGACACGGAATCCTTCTCACTGCTGGAGAGCCGCTCGAGAGGTTCACCCGGTCCGAACGCGGACCTTACGACTATTTGTCATTCATGGGTGCGGCGTCAAGGGGACAAATCGTCCCACCGACTCCTTAACCGCCGCTCCGCCGTCCCTCAGTTCCGCTGGCTGAGGTGGGGCCTACTCCTTCAGCGCGAGGGGCAAGCACTTCAGAAAGCGGAGCATGTCGGACGTCCGCTCGAACACCCGGACGTCGGGGCAGGCAAGCGCCCGATCCCGGGGCAGGAGCTTCAAGTCCAGATGCGGCCAGCGCCGATTGCCCAGATGCAGCGCAGAAGGCGGGGCTCCCACGCGCTCACAGAATTCCCTTAGCTCGGTAATGTCGTTCGTCGTCGAGAGGACGTGAGACCACCCCCGAGCCCAGAGATTCTCCCGGTCCATCACAATCACCGGTTCACCCAACCTTGAGGAAATCGATGGTCCGGCGAATCACCCCCGGATCCCGGAGGATCCCTCGGTGCCCGAGTCCGCTCGTGGTGACCAGCTCGGCCCCGGGCCAGGCACGCGCGATCTGCTCGCCGTGCGCGTAAGGCACGTCCGGATCCCTGAGGTCGTGAACGATCAGGACCCGGGACGTCAGGGTCCGGGCGAGGGTGGGGATATGCAGCTCCTCCCAGCGGATCCGCAGCCGGGTCTCCAGGTTTTGCCGCATCAGATTGTGCGCACGGGGCGGTATGCGCAGATGCTCGGCGAAGGCATCAGAGAACACGAAGACATCCGCCGGTGGTGCCAGGAGCACTGCACGCTGAGCGCTCAGACCGTGGTGCATGGCCAGCGAGACCGCCGCTCCGCCCAGTGAATGGCCGATCAGGCCATGGATCGGCCCCACCCTGTCTCCCACCTCTCGCAGCGCCCGGGAGAACTGGGGCAGGGAGGCCTCACTTCCCATCGATGCGCCGTGCGCGGGCGCATCGAACAGCACGACCCGGAAGCCGTTTGCCATCAATGCTCCCGCGATGGCGCTGAACCTGCCTGCCCGACTGCCCCAGCCGTGAGTCAGCAGCACGACCGGCCCCTGTCCCCAGACCCACACGGCGAGATCCTGCCCCTCGCTGCGTACGGTCAGTCGAGCTCCGGTGGCGAGAAACGCCTCCTCGGCAGGCCGCGGCTCATTCCTCGGAGGACGGCAGAAGATGGTCTCCGCCCAGCGCGCGGCCACACCCGGTGCCACTGAGCCTACGGCCCGGAAGGCGGTGCGGAGCATCCAGAGCGGAGGAACGGTCTTCAAGGGAATAGCTCTGGGATCGGTGCCAGGAGCATGCTCGCGAGCCTTTGGCCAAATCCAGGGTGACGATCATCACCCGTCCGGCAACAACGTAGGGTTAGTATGACGCAACTCCCGTCACTTTCCGAACTGCGTATAGGAGGATGTCCTATGTCCGAACCAAACGCCTTCGATCGTGTCTCGCCAGTTGATAACGCGACCTGGAAGGCATCCTGGGATACCGAGGATAACTATTGGCACGAGAACTTCACCAGTCGGCCATATGCGATCGGGCCGGATTATTACGACCGCTTCCGGCCGGCTTACCGCTACGGCTTTGAGTCGGCGCAACACCACGTAGGACGCTCTTGGGATGAGGCGGAGCGCGACCTGCGACGTGGCTGGGAGACTTACCAGCACCGCGGGCAAGCTCCATCGGTCTGGGATGAGATCAAAGAGGCGGTGCGGGATGCCTGGGACCGGGTAGTGAGCGGCCATAACCCGGGCGTGCAGCGGCGCGACGCAGAGGCCCGGGAGTAGCTTATACTCCAGGAAGCCGCCCACCCTACGGCCTGCTCGAGCGTTCATGGCTGATTCGATCCGTGATCTCCTCTTTGGAGGCATCTCCCCCACCCGCGAGCTCGTCGAAGCGATCGAGCCCAGGCGATCGTTCGATGACGTGGTCCTCCCGGCCACCACCCTCCGGGCGCTCAACCACGCGCTCGCGCTGGTGCGGAAGCATGACCTGATCTTTCATCAGTGGGGTCTGGCGGAGCGGCACTCCAGCGGGCTCGGACTCGCCTTCCACTTCGCCGGACCTCCCGGCACGGGCAAGACTATCTGCGCCGAAGCCCTGGCGTACGCCCTGGACAAGAAGCTGCTTGTGGTACGCTACGCGGAGCTGGAATCGCACTGGGTGGGACAGACCTCCAAGCACGTGGCGGCGGTGTTCCGCTCGGCGGCGCGGCAGGAGGCTGTGCTGTTCTTTGACGAGGCCGATGCCATTGCCGGCCGGCGCTTTACCTCGATGAGCGCCGCCTATGAGCGGGAAGCCAATGCTATCGTCAATGTGCTGCTCCACGAGTTGGAGAGCTTTCCGGGGGTGGTCATCTTCGCCACCAACCTCGCCGCCAACATCGACCCCGCCTTCGAGCGGCGGATCCGAACCCACATCCTCTTCGATATGCCCAACGTCGAGGAGCGGGAGCGGATCTGGCAGGTGCAGCTGCATTCCCGGAAGACACCGCTCGCCGACGATGTCGACTTTGCTGCGCTGGCGGCGTCCTATCCTCGAAGCGGGGGCGACATCAAGAACGCCGTGCTGAAGGCGGCGCAGATCGCCACAGTCGAGCCGGGCCCCGACTCGGATAAACGGATCCATCAACGGCATTTCATCCAGGGGATGGAGGAGGTGATCGCCGCCGAGGCCGTGATGGCGCAATCGCTGTTTGATGACCCCGGTGCCGTTGGGAGCATGGACCGTCTCTCGGAGACTCAGGAGGAGCTGCGGGGAGAGCTGGCCTTACTGGCCGAGCGATTCGAAGGGCTGGAGCGCACCCTTCGCAAGGTGGCCACGGAACAGTCCGCCGGGCGGGAGGAGCTGGAGCGTCAACAGGCCCGCCTGCTCGAGTCGCTCACCGACGATCGGCGGCGGAGAGAGCGTATCTTCTACGTGTTCATTGCCGGCGCCCTGATCGTCGCGCTCGCCGCGCTGGCCGTCTCATTCTGGGGGAGCTAGGCTTCCCGCCCCAGCCGCTCACCGATCCCGAGCTGAGCGCACGATTGAGGAGTCCACTCAATGGGGAAGTGGATCCCCCGCTCGCCAACCGCCCGCCTCCAGCCGGTCCAACAGTTCGACCACCGCGCGACGGTCCTCGTGCACCGCCAAAACCAGGAGATCTCCGGGCCGGGCCCATTCTAAGGCCCGCCGCACCGCCGCGATCTCGGGGCCACCCTGGGTGATCGCCTCGTTGGGGAGGCCGAGCCGGGAGAACTCATCGGCCAGAATCGCCGGCACTTCCCCGGGAGACCGCCCGCGGAGATACGTCTCCATGTCCTTCACCACCACATGGTCGGGCTGGAGCTCCCAGGCGGCGCGAGCCAGGGCACGGATCGCTTCATCGTTGCGGTCTCCTGCTTGCCCCACCAGGATCAAGCGTCTCTCGGCGGGGAGAGTCCGAGCCACTCCCACCAACGCGGACATGCCATGGGGATTATGGGCGAAATCCAACAAGATGCGGGCGCCGCCCCGTTCGATGAGATTGGTCCGTCCGGGATTGTCGTCAAGGTCGTGGCCGAAGCGACGGAGCGCCGAGGCCAGAGTTTCGGCTCCCATGCCCAGCGCGTTGCCCGCGGCCGCTGCTGCCAGTGCATTGGCTACGTTGTGCTTCGCGGCGCCTCGGTAGGTGATCGGAACCTCGACCACGGAGACGAGTGGAGTTCGCCGGTCTCCTTGGACCAAGACGATCATCCCGGTATCGGCGACTACGGCGGTGCCTCCACTCTCGAGATGCTTGGCCACGACCGGCGAGGCCGGGTTCGTTGAAAACCAGCTGAGTCGGGCTGGGACGGCGCGGCTCCGCTCTACCAGCAGCGGATCGTCGGCATTGAGAACCAGAGTACCGGCACGCCCGAGCGCCTTGGCTACCACCAGCTTGGTATCGGCCAGATCGGTGAGACTCTCGACGCCGAACTCACCCAGGTGGTCGTCGGCGATGTTCGTGATCACCGCAACATCGGCGCGATCGGCTGGTAGGCCCCGCCGCAGGATGCCGCCCCGGGCAGTCTCCAGAATCGCAGTTTGCGTCTCGACGTGTCGCAGCACCATCCGGGCGCCGCTTGGGCCGGCAAAGTCTCCTTCCTCCAGGAGCGTGGCTCCAACGGCGACTCCATCGGTCGAGGTTATGCCCGGAGTCCGGCCAGCCGTTTCGACCATGGCACCAAGCAACCGAACCACGGTGGTCTTTCCGTTCGAGCCGGTCACCATGGCAGTGGGAATGTCGTAGGCGCTGGCCCAATCTACCTGCGTCAAGTCAGGCAGCGCCCCAATCTGCCATATGAGCGCGCCGGCGCCGGAGCCCACTGAAACCAGGTCCTCACCACTCAGAAATGTGAGACCTCGTGACATCGCCTCCCGCCAGAGCTCGGCCAGAATCGGGTTTCTCTCGGTTGCGATCTCATCAAGCAGGGAGGCGATTGCGGCCTGGAAGTCGGGCGCCTTCTCGCCCCGGAGCTCCGCCGTCGCAGCCCCCCATGCGCGCTCGTTCAGCTCGGTGGCAGCGTAGAGACCATCGATCGGAGCGGTCAATGCCAGGCTCGCTCCCCCGGGAAAGGTGCGCGCCGCCACGTGTTGGTCCTGCCATCCGACGGCCACAAGTAGCCGCCGCGCCGCCCCCTGCCAGGCCGCTATAGCCCGTTCACTGTCGGAATCCTCCAGGCGAACGTCGAGCACCGCGCCAGGGCCATCGAGCATGAGCCCCGGTCCGGTGAGTCGGCGGGAGTCGAGAATGGTCATCGGCCTGGGCCGGAACTAGTCCGAGTGCTCCTCACGCGCCAGCCGCACCCCACGGGAATCCCGCACGAACTCCCGGCGCCGGTCCTCCAACGCCGGCGCTATCGTCGCGAGAGCCGGTTCCGGGCGGGATGTCCGTGGCCGCTCGAGGGGCCGAGGCGCGGCATCCGGCCGGAACTGGATCACCTGCTTCCAGCTCCGGGTGATGGCGTCGGCGAAGATGAGAAGCAGATCGCCGGCCTCGGCCTCTCGCAGCGCCGCATCCACCGCGGCCTGCTCATCGGGGATCACCGAGATTTCATGGTCCGGCACCCCGTTGGCCATCAACGCTTCACGCAAGAGCTGGGGAACCTCGTCGGGTCGCCGGCCCCGCAGCTGGTCGTCGCGGCGGCAGATGTAGCGCTGGAAACGGCCGGCGGCAATCCGGCCGATCTCGAAGATGTCCTCGTCCCGTCTATCCCCCGGCACCGCCACAACGCAGAGCCGCCGGCCGGGAACATCGAGCCGGTCTACCAGCTGGCACATCGCTTCCACCGCCGCAGGGTTGTGGCCGTAGTCCAGGATCACCTTGAACGGATGCTCGTCGTAGAGGTTCATCCGGCCGGGCGCCTGAAAGAAGGTCGTATCGAAGGTGCGAAGGCCGTGTCGGATGTCCTCCAGTTTCAGCCCCAGGCTGAACGCCATCGCGGCCGCGAACATGGCGTTCTGGACGTTGTGCATCGCTCTTCCTTCCAGCGTGGCGGGAATCAGGTGGGTCCAGAGAAGCGGGATGTGGGCCCCGTGATCGTAGAGCGTGATCATCTGGCCTTTGATCCCCGACTCGAGCACCATACCCCGGCCTCCGGCCTGGATGTGCTCGCCGACCAACTCGTGAGTTGGATCCGTGGTGACGTAGCACAGGTGCTTGGCCTCGGTATAGTCGGCCATCTTGAGACAGAGCGGGTCATCGGCATTGAGAATCGCGGTGTCGCGAGCGACCTCGACCACGATCCGCTTCACTTCGGCCAGCTGCTCGACCGTCCCGATTCCTCGAAGGCCCAGGTGGTCGGCCTTGACGTTGAGCACCGCGCCGACATCGCAGTGCCTCACACCCATCCCTGCCCGCAGCAACCCGCCACGTGCGATCTCCAAGACGGCGACATCGACCGAGGGATCGCTCAGCACCATCCTGGTCGCCATCGGCCCGGTCATATCACCGGCCACCGTGCGCTGACCATCGATGTAGACTCCATCGGTGGAGGTGAGCCCCACATGATGCCCGGCCAATTTCTGGAGGTGCGCCAGCATCCGGGCCGTCGTGGTCTTGCCGTTGGTCCCGGTAACCGCCGCGATCGGGATCCGGCTCGGCGTCCCCGGGGGAAACAGCATGTCCATTACCGGCCCCCCGACATCTCGCGGCCGCCCCTCACTCGGCGCCATGTGCATTCGGAATCCCGGGCCTGCGTTGACCTCACAGATGGCCCCGCCGATCACCTTGTATGACTCGGTCACGTCGCCGGTGAGAAAGTCCACCCCACCTACATCGAGACCGATCGCCTTCACTGCCCGGACCGCCATCTCGACGTTGTCGGGATGCACCAGATCCGTCATGTCAGTTGCGGTGCCACCGGTGGAGAGGTTGCCGGTGGAGCGCAGAAACACTCGCTCGCCGCTCGGGGGGATGGTCTCCCGGGTATAGCCTTTATGGGCCAGGAGGGCCTCGGCCTGATGGTCGAACAGGAGACGGGTCAGCACCTTCTCGTGTCCAACACCGCGCCGGGGATCCTGGTTGACCTCATCGACCAGCTGCGCGATGGTGCGCTTTCCGTCGCCCACGACGTGCCCAGGTACCCGCTTGGCCACGGCGACGAGCTCCCCGTTGATCACCAGCATCCGATGATCCTCGCCGCTGATAAAGCTCTCGACGATCACATTCCGGCTGTGCTCCCGGGCCACTTCGAATGCGGCTCGCACCTGCTCCGCGCTGGTGAGGTGGATAGAAATGCCTCGCCCGTGATTGGCATTGTAGGGCTTCACCACCACCGGAAAGCCGATCCGTTCCGCCGCCGCAACGGCATCGTCGGCGTGCTGCACCAGGCGTTGCTGGGGAACCGGGAGTCCGAGATTGCCGAGGATCCGGTTGGTCTCTTCCTTGTCGGAAGCCAGTTCCACCGCGATGTGTGACGTCCGGCTGGTGACCGTCGCCTGAATCCGCTGCTGGTAACGGCCGTGGCCGAACTGGATCAAGCTCTGGTCGTTGAGCCGGATCCACGGGATCCGGCGCTCCTCGGCGGCACGCACCAGCGCCATGGTGCTGGGCCCCAGCGCGCGGCGCTGCGCGAACCGGATGAACTCGTCGCGCTCAACCGCAAAGTCGAACCCGTCGGATAACGAGTCCTCGGGTCTCAGCTCCCGCGGCAGCAGTGAGTGCAGTAGGATCAGGCCGAGCCGGCCGGCCTCCACTCCCACGTCCTCTTGCTCGTATTGGTAGATGACGTAATAGTGGCCGACTGGTCCGTGAGACCGGGTCTTGCCAAACGTGACCGTTTCACCGGCGATGTTCTGGAGCTCGATGGCCACATGCTCCAGGATGTGCCCCATCCAGGTGCCCTCGCCCTCGGTGAGGCGGCGCACGAAGCCGCCCGCCTTGCCGTAGGAGCAGGTGTGATCCTTGAGTCCCGGGAGCGTGGCGAGGAGCGCGTCGGTAAATCGGGATCCCAGCCTCCCCGAAGGCCACTCCTCCAGCGGACCGAGATCGATGTCGAGGCGAATAACCGGAAAGTGGGCGAACAGACTGGGCCCAACGAAAACCGCTTTATCCAGGATCCGCATTGATTCTCCTGCGCAATTACCTTCTTGGGCTGCCCCGCTGCCCCGCTGCCCCGCTGCCCCGCTGCCCCGCTGCCCCGCTGCCCCGCTGCCCCGCTGCCCCGCTGCCCCGCTGCCCCGCTGCCCCGCCGCCCC
>DASXRM010000039.1:0-17097 GCA_036506575.1 Gemmatimonadales bacterium
AAGTTCGGAATTCAGAGTGGGTGATTTCACCCACTCTGGTTCGAATGCCCCATTGCTTCGCCCTCCTGGACACCGAAACGACTCCGGGGCAGCGAACCCCAACCTCTAACCAACATTCAGCTTATCGGCGGAAAGCGGGACGAGGGGTATCCTGGCACGCGGCGTGCTTTATCCAGGTCGTCGTCGGGTCACGCGACGGCCCGGCTGGGTGATCTCACCCAGATGGATTTCCCGATCTACTTACCATTTCTGCGGAGCGTACATTATGTCCTGGACCAAGCCCGAAGCCGAAGTCGTGGCGGTCACCATGGAAGTCACTGCTTACGTCGCGACGCTCTAACCAGAGCTGAGATGAAGGGCTCGCGAAAGCGGGCCCTTCGGCTATCTAATTTGCGCGTCGTTCTGCTCGGTACTGCGGCCGGAGGGGGCTTCCCGCAGTGGAATTGCTGGTGCCCCACATGCCGCGCGGGACGCTCCGATCCACGCCGGGCCTTTCCTCGTAGCCAATCCTCGGTAGCCGTCAGCTCCGACGGAGAACGCTGGTTCCTCCTGAACGCCTCCCCGGATGTCCGTGATCAGCTCGCCTGTCTCCCGGGCCCGATTCCCACGGGCGTGCGTCACGTGCCCATCGAGGGTATAGTGA
Organism: Gemmatimonadales bacterium; assembly: GCA_036506575.1. Lineage (GTDB taxonomy): Bacteria > Gemmatimonadota > Gemmatimonadetes > Gemmatimonadales > GWC2-71-9 > CAVVWJ01. Next base: position 644 of record DASXRM010000039.1, read on the forward strand.
CCACCGATGCCGAGCTGGATCACACGCTCGGGATCGTGCTCTTGCGCGAAGCGCGGCGGCTTCAGCTATACGCCACCCCAGCCGTGAGATCGATTTTGGAGCGGGATTCCCGGGTCCTCCTGGTGACTCGAGCATTCGCGGAGGTGGAGGTCACCGAGACGCCACCCGGCAAGCTTACGCCTCTCCGGTACCGCGGTGGCGATGGCAGTGGCATCACGATCGAACCCTTTGCCGTGCCCGCCGGCCCACCTCGGTTCGCTCCCGAGGCTCAGGCGGGGCATACTGTAGGGTTGGTCCTTCACGACGAGGCGGGCGGAGGCTCCTGTGCTTTCGTTCCTGGCTGCGGCGATCTGGATCAGACGCTTCTCGACCGCTTGGAACAAACCGACCTCCTTCTCTTCGACGGGACCTTCTGGACCGATGACGAGCTGATTGGATTGGGGATCAGCGATCGCCGAGGGCGCGAGATGGACCATCTGCCGGTCTCCGGACCGGACGGAAGCCTGTCGCGGCTCGCGGGTCTCTCCAGGCCGCGCAAGGTCTACACCCATATCAACAACACCAACCCCATGCTGCTGGAAGACTCACCCGAGCGCGAGGCGGTCGAACGCGCCGGTCTTGCGGTGGGGGCGGACGGCATGAGCTTCCTGGTCTGACATGACGACGACACTGAGCGCTTCGACTCTCGCGGCTCCGCCGCCTCCACCCATTCCGCCACTCGACCAGCCCCTCACGGCTGAAGGGCTGGCGGAGGGGCTGCGCTCGTTCAGCTCGTCGTATTACGCCAACCATCCGTTTCACCAGCTCATGCATGAGGGGCGACTGACACCACGGCAGCTCCAGGGCTGGGTGGCGAACCGGCTGGTCTATCAGCGGGCTATTCCCCGGAAAGACGCGGCGATCATCTCGAACTGTCCCGATCCTGACGTTCGACGGGAGTGGCTGCAGCGGATCGTGGATCACGACGGCACCCGCGCCGGCACCGGCGGGATCGAGATGTGGATCCGATTGGGCGAGGCCCTCGGCGTCCCCAGGGATGAAATGGAAGACGAGCGGCATGTGCTTCCCGGCGTACGCTTTGCCGCCGAAGCGTACGTGACCTTCTGCAAGACGAAACCCTGGATAGAGGCGGTGGCGTCGTCGCTCACCGAGCTGTTCGCGCCCGATCTCATGCGGAAGCGGATCGCCGCTTTCCCCGAGCACTACTCTTGGATCAGGCCCGAGGCGCTGGAGTACTTTCGTAGCCGCCTGATCCAGGCGCCCCGGGACAGCCAGCAGGGTCTCAGATTGGTGCAGAAGCATTGCACTACGGTCGAGACTCAGCGCCGCGCCTTCGAAGCCCTCGCCTTCAAGCTGGAGATGCTCTGGGTCATGATCGACACCATCCACAACGCGTATGGTGACCAGTGAGGAATATCTCGAGGAAGCCAAGGTGCCGCTGACGACCGATTCTGTCCCGCGGCTCTGGCGGCTGGCGCGACTGGAATACGATCCGGTGCGGCAGCGCCACGTCTTGCTGTATCCCGAGGGGGCAGTGCTGCTAAACGATACCGGAGCCGCGATTCTGGAGCTGTGCAACGGGACTCGCACGGTGGATCAGATCGTGACCATCCTGACGGAGCGTTATCACGCCGATGTGAGAGCCGACGTCACCGAGTATCTGGACCATATGGCGGAGAAGGAGCTGGTTCGTGCCGGGTGATCTTCCAACCACGCTGCTGGCGGAGCTGACGCACCGCTGCCCGCTGCATTGCCCGTACTGCTCCAATCCTCTGGAACTGATTCGGGCCGAGGGCGAGCTGACGACCGACGAATGGAAGCGGGTCTTCACTCAGGCTCGCGGCCTGGGCGTCCTGCAGCTTGGTCTTTCGGGAGGTGAGCCACTGCTCCGGAAGGACCTCGAGGAGCTCGCCGCTCACGCACGGAGCGAGGGCCTGTATTCCACTCTGGTTACGTCAGGGCTGGGACTCACCAGGCCGCGTGCCGAGCGGCTCAAGGAAGTCGGGCTCGAGCACATCCAGATTTCGATCCAGGACTCGAATCCCGAGGTGGCGGAGCGGATCGCGGGTGCCCGCTCGGTCAAGCACAAGCAAGTGGCGGCGGCCTTGGTACGGGAGCTGGGCTTCGCGTTCACGGTCAACGTCGTGCTCCACCGGGCCAATCTCGACCGCATCGGCGAGATCATCGACATGGCCGCCGATCTAGGGGCCGATCGCATCGAGCTGGCCAATACGCAATACTACGGGTGGGGGCTGAAGAACCGGGCGACGCTCATGCCCACTCGGGAGCAGGTCGAGCGGTCACGCGAAGTCGCCGAGCGCGCCATCCAGCGATATCGCGGTCGAATGCAGATCACTTATGTGCTGCCGGACTACTACGAGCCCTATCCCAAGGCGTGCTATGGTGGCTGGGGCAAGGTCTATCTCGTCATCGCTCCCAACGGCATGGTCCTTCCCTGCCATGGGGCCACCCAGATCACCACGCTCACCTTCGACAACGTGCGATCCCATTCGCTGGAGTGGATCTGGCGAGAATCGGAGGCGTTCCGCGCGTTCCGGGGCGATGCCTGGATGAAGGACCCTTGCCGCTCATGCCCTCGCAAGGCAATCGACTTCGGTGGCTGTCGCTGTCAGGCGTTCGCCCTGACCGGCGACGCCGCTAACACCGATCCGGTCTGCACCCTGACCCCGCTCCGCCGCATCATCGACGACGCCCTCGCCGAGCCGGCCCAGCCGATGGACCAGTTCCAGTATCGCTACATCGCAGGCGAGCCCGCCCACGTGTGAGCGATTTGCCGTCCGCCATCGTAGCCGAGCGGCTCGGCCGTGACTACGGCACCACGCGGGCGCTCGATGCCCTCGATCTCGAAGTCCCTGCCGGTAGCGTCGTCGGTCTGCTAGGCCCCAACGGCGCCGGAAAGACCACCACCATGCTGCTGTTGGCCACGCTCCTCGCTCCCAGCCGGGGGGCGGCTCGGATCTTCGGCCACGACGTGAGGCGAGAGCGCGCTGCTGTGCGGCGCCGGCTCGGCCTGGTCTTTCAGGAGAGCACCGTCGATGGCCTGCTCACGGTGTCGGAGAACCTCATCTTCGCCGCCCGCCTGGCGGGGCTGCACGGCCGCGCGGCACGGGAGGCCGTCGCGGCTGGACTGGAGTGGGCCGGGCTGACGCCTCGCGCCGACACGCCGGCCCGGCAGCTCTCCGGGGGCTGGCGCCGGTTGGTGGATATTGCTCGCGCCCTGCTGCACCAACCGGATCTGCTCATTCTGGACGAGCCCACGGTGGGGCTCGACCCCGAGCATCGGGAACTGGTTTGGTCGCTGCTCGGCAACCAGCGGCGCGCCCGAGGAACCACCATTCTGTTCTCTACTCATTATCTGGCGGAGGCGGAGCCGGCCGACCGAGCGGTGTTGCTGTCGCAGGGAAGGGTCGTCGCAAGCGACCCGCCCGCAGCGCTCCGGGCCACCATTGGCGCCGAGGTGGCCGAGATCGAAGGCCCCGGGGCGGAGCGCCTGGTCAAGGCGCTTCGAGGACTAGGTGCCATCGAGACAGTCGTGCACACCGGTCGCGGGGTTCGGGTCGGCCTCCGAAATTCCCGTGAGGCCGTCGTCGAGCTGGCGGGCTCGGCCCCGGGCATCGATCGCTTCGGGTTGAGGCCCTCGACTCTGGAGGACGTCTACTTCGCCAGGACACAGACTCGAGCCACCAACGAGAATACCGAAACCAAGTAGCCGCAGATGAACCCAGATACATCGACAAGGCTAGGGGTGTGCATTCAACGGCATATCCCTCACCTGGAACCATTTATCTGCGTCGGCTACCCGCGAAGCGAGTGGGCTGCGGCCAAGGCTTTGCTCTTGATTAGAAGGTGACATGAGCGCGCTCAGCGCAGTCTATGGCATCGTGGCAAGAGATCTGACTCGCGCCAGCCGGCAGACCAGCCGGCTGCTCGGAGGATTGGCCCGGCCCTTCATGTGGCTGCTGCTGGTGGGGACCGGGTACAACGCGATCGCCAGGATCGAGGGAGGGATCTCATACCAGGCCTTCGTCTACCCGGGAATCATCGTGATGGCAGCGCTGTTCGGCGCCATGCTGACGGCTATCTCGACGGTCTACGATCGGGAATTCGGCATGCTGCGGCTGATGCTGGCGAGTCCGGCTGGAGCGGGGGCGGTGCTGACCGGCCGAGCCCTGGCCGGGACGCTGGTGGGGTTGTTGCAAGGCGGGATTGTGCTGGCCTGCGCGCCGCTGGTCGTGCCCGTCTCACTGCAGACACTCGCCACTGCGATCGGAGCGCTGGCACTGAGCTGCATCTCCAGCAGCGTGCTCGGCCTCCTGGTGGCCGCTCGGCTCCGGTCGGTGGAGAACTTCGCCGGGGTGATCAACGTGGTGCTGTTCCCGCTGCTGTTTGTGAGCGGGGCGCTCTACCCCACCTCGAGCATGCCGTCGGTGCTTCGGCTACTCGCCCGAGCCAATCCGGTCACCTATCAGGTCGACCTCATGCGCCACGCCTTCACTCAGCCGACCGAGTTCACGGCCGGCACCGACGTCGGGGTTCTCATCGGTGTAACGGTGGCTCTCTTCGGCTTGACCTGTCTGCTGTTCGACCCCGAGCAGCGGTTCATCGGCCGACCGACTGCGGCGGACAGCGACCTCCGTCCCCGGGCGGACGGGTCAGGTCCCGCACTACCGTAATCCGCTGCACGATCTTCGAGCGGACGGGTTGGCGTACGGCCCGGCCGGCCGGAACCGAGGTCTCCACCACAATCCGCCGGTCGCGCCGCAACAATCCAAGCACGGGGTGCCACACGAAGGTGCCGTGCTCCCGGCTCACCTGCCGGAGCCGGAGCGGAACGGTGTCGCCCGAGACCGCAACGCTCCGGCTCTCCCGCTGGCTGTCGAGCTCGAACCGATAGAGCGGAACGCCCAAAAACCCGCTGTCGCCCACTCGCCGGAGAGTGACGCCTGCCGAGTCCTTCCATGCTTGTCCCGGCCGGAGCGGCCGAGCGGGCAAGGGTGGGAAGAAGTCATCGAGTGCACTCCCCATCCCCGCGACCTCGGCCACCTCGTCGGGAACGAACGGACGAGCCTGACTGACGTAGATGCCCGAGCCGCTCAGGGTCCCGCGATAGCGCCCGCCCAGCAAGCCATCGGTGTCGGGACGTATCATGGTCTCCAGGGATTTGCGCCAGAGCGAGAGTGAGTCCAGCCATCCCTCCAGCGACACTCCATCAACTACCGGCTTGGCCCGAAACTGCCACACGCCTCTCCGTCCCGCGGTCTGCTCCCGGATCCGCCCACCGGTCTGAGTCTGGATATCGGATTCGGCGGTCTCCAGAAAAACGGCGCAGTTGAGCTGAGGTGCGCTGTAGCGCACTGCTACCTCCTGGCTCTGCGCGTGAGCCGCCACCCCGCCTCCCCAGGGCAGCAGCAACAGCACCGCCGCGTGTCCCAGAGTTCGCAGTGCGGCCGTCCAGCCGTTATCTCGAAACGATTTTTGCACTCTCATCTCACCGCGCTTTCCGACGAAATGCCCGGTGCCATCTTCGATCACCTTCGCCTCGATCTACGCCTCCGACAGGCTCGCCGCCGGGAGCGGGAGGCGCTGGCTCGGCTAGGCGAGGCGGCAGCGGCGGGGACGGATCCGGCCGACTTCGCGGCCGCGCAGCTCGTCAGCGAGGTCCGGGTTCTGGGCTCCCTCGGAAGCTGGTATACGCGGTTGCCGATATTCGGGGCGAGATACAGAGGTTTGGGCTGGGTTCCTACTCCGCTTCCATGAACCGATAGCGATAGTCCTTAGGCGGGCTCAAGGTCTCCTTGATGCTGCGGGGAGAGACCCACCGCAGCAGGTTGAGAATCGAGCCTGCCTTATCGTTGGTGCCGCTGGCTCGACTTCCGCCGAACGGCTGCTGCCCGACCACCGCGCCCGTCGGCTTGTCGTTGACATAGTAGTTCCCCGCCGAATATCGGAGGGCTCGGTCGGCTTCGGCGATGGCTCGACGGTCACGGGCAAACACCGCACCGGTAAGGGCATAGGGGCTGGTCTGGTCCACCAGAGTGAGCGTCTCCCGCCAGCGCCCCGCCGGGTAGACATGCGTGGTGAGCACCGGTCCGAAGATCTCCTCGCACATCAGCCGGTATGCCGGGTCCTCCACTTGGAGCAGTGTCGGCTCCACGAAGTAGCCCACCGAGTCATCGGCTCCTCCGCCCACCAGGACAGTGACACCAGGATCCCGCTTGGCGGCTTCCAAATGTTCCTTCAATCGGATAAACGCGCGAGCGTCGATCACCGCCCCCATGAAATTTCTGAAGTCGGTGACATCACCCATGCGGATGTCCTCTATCATTGCCACCACTCTCTCCCGCACCGCCGGCCAGAGCGTATCCGGAATGTAGGCCCGCGAGGCCGCACTACACTTTTGCCCCTGATATTCATACGCGCCCCGCACCATGCCCACTGCAAGCGCATCCACGTCGGCGCTGGGATGGGCCAGGATGAAGTCCTTGCCACCGGTCTCGCCGACGATTCTGGGATAGCCGGCATATTGCTCCAGATTCTGCGCCACCGTCCGCCAAAGGCTTTGAAACACCGGGGTGGACCCGGTGAAGTGAATGCCTGCGAGCTGCCGGTCTCCCAGCAATGCCTCGCTTACCTCGATAGAATTGCCGGGTAGGAAGTTGATGACCCCGGGTGGCAACCCGGCCTCCTCCAGCAGCTTGAAGAAATGCCAGTTGCTCAGCATCGCGCTCGCCGCCGGCTTCCAGACGACGGCGTTGCCCATGAGTGCCGGTGCGGTGGGCAGGTTGCCGCCGATCGCCGTGAAGTTGAAGGGGGTAATCGCGTACACGAACCCCTCCAACGGCCGGTGGTCCATCCGATTCCACACCCCCGGGGACGACTCGGGCTGCTCTCGATAGATCCGCTCGGCGTAATGCACGTTGAAGCGGAGAAAATCGATGAGCTCGCACGCGCTATCGATCTCCGCCTGATACGCCGTCTTGCTCTGGCCCAGCATGGTGGCTGCATTGAGCAGCTGCCGGTGGGTGGTGGCCAAGAGCTCCGCCGCCTTGAGGAAGACGGCGGCACGATCCTCGAAGCGCCAGTGGCCCCACTCCCGCTGGGCTTCGACGGCGGCCTTGACCGCCGCATCGATCGTCGACCGATCTGCCTGATGGGTCTTGGCCAGGACGCGCCGGTGACAATGAGGGGAGACGACGTCGTGGGTGACGCCGGTTCGAACCTCCCGGCCACCCACCACGGCCGGGATGTCTGCGGGGCGGGAACCGACGGCGCTCAACGCTTCTTTGAGGGCTTTTCGTTCGGGCGATCCCGGTGCATAGCTCAGCACCGGCTCGTTACGGGGGGTGGGCGTGTTCCAGGTGCTGCTCATCACTTCACCAGAAGCCGGAGGTCCGGTGAAGATAATCAGAACAACCCGGTCGGCGGCTTTCCCGGGCCAGCCAGGACCGGCTTCTTGAGGACGGTGAACCCATTCGCCTCGATGATTGCCTGCCCTTCAGGGGAGAAGACGAATCGCACGAAGGCCTTGGCCGTCTCGGGATGAGGTGCGGCCTGGGGAATCGTCAGGGCATAGACGATTGGCTCACCCTGAAACTCGACCGAGTCGCGGCCGGCACGACTGGCGCCGGGAAGGCGCACCTTTGCCTGACTATACCATTCCGCGAGCTTCGAGTCGCTCAGATTGATTTGAGGCGGGAGCTCGACAAAGCGGAGCCCTACGGTCTTAGCGATCGAGGCGTAAGACCAGGAGTAGTCCAGCTCACCCGCTTGGACCAGTGCCGTCAGGTCGGCCTCCTTGGGTCGCATGTAACGGAGAGGAGTTGCCTGCACCAGCCGGGCTGCCAGGCCGGGCTGGCGATAAAATTTCTCGGCCAGCTGGTAGACCATGAGGGTGCGATAACCGTTGGGATCCAGGGCGGGGTCGGAACGGCCGGTGCGAAGCCCGGGACGGACCAGCACCTGCCACCAGTTCCGGTCATTGATCTCGTTCGCGGCGGTGGATTGATCGGTGTAGATGAGCACCATCGAGTTGCGGGCGAAGGTCGCGTACCAGCTCGCGTGCTTTGGGATCAGGAGCTTGGCGATCACTCCGTAATCCGCGACGCCGATCACATCGGGAATCTTGCCGAGATCGGTCAGCTTTCGCGCTGCCTCAAGGCTGCCGGAGTTCTCCTGGGCGGGCGCTACCTCGGGATGTCTGGCCTTGAACGCCCGGAGCAGATCGCTGAACGGCTTGGCCAGGCTGCCGGCATTGAACACCACGAGCGGCCCGGCTGGAGGGTCCTGAGCCGTGAGCGGTGAGACAACCGTCCCGGCGAGACCCAGTCTCAGGACCATCCGTGATAAAGTACCCATTGACAGCACCCCATTCAGCCTCGGGCTGACCCGAGCAGCTCAATATTTCGCTTGCACTTGGGCGAGGAGTCGCCCCTTGCGCACGCCTGGCTGACCAATCCTCCGAGACACATAATCCAGCGTGAGCCGGAGGTTGCGACCGTTAGGATACACATTCAGGCCCACCGTCCAAGCTCGATTCTTGACTGCGGTGCTAATACTCGGACGGCCGAACTCCTCGTATTTGCCTACTGCCTGGACCGCAGGAATCACCACCACCGCCCCGAGCCCATACCAGCCCCAATCATCAGGACCCGAGGTCCCGTCCCTGGCTTGACCGATATACTCGCCTTTTAGTGTGACTCGAGGAGCTTCGTAGGCCGCATCGACCCCATAGCGGGTGCTGTCCCCGAAGTAGCGGGCCCCGTTGACCGCGAGTGCCAGCTGGGGCACCACTCGAACGGCTACTCTCGCTACGCCGAGCGGCGTTGAATCCGTGTTAGCGGTGACGTTCTGTCCCTCGCCGTTGAATGCCCCGACCCAGAGGCTGGCGATCCGGTAGGTGTATTCGCCCATCACCCCGATGTCCCGCTTCGGCGCGAGTGAGTCCACCACCGTTGATCGATCGGCGGTCTCGATATCGGCGATCGAGGTATAGTACTCGCGCGTGAATGGTGTCTTGAACTGGCCGAGCTGCAGGGCCCATGATCTGGGAGCGTACCGTACGTAAGCGTCTTGGAGCGACACGCTCGCTTTGCCGGTCCCCACTGAACCGGTACGGAACTCACCCTGGATTCGCCAGGTCACTGCCTCGATGACGCTGCCGGACGCGACCAGCCGCGCGCGATTGATCGAGCTGGTGAGTCCGATCTTGCTCTGGTAAACCTCACGAGCCTGGATGTAGCCGCTCAGCTTCACCGGCGAGGGAGACCCAGGCTTGTCGGCCTGGGCCTGGGCAGTGAGCGGCACAAGTGTGAGCAGCACAAATCCAGAGCACCCAAGCAACCGCATGCCCCAACGTACCTCGCCCCCCGGCGATAGGCAACGTGTTGCCTATCGCCTGGCCTCATTTCTCTCGGAGCGCTTGACGGAAGGCGCGGCTGCTGAGTCGCCCGACGGCTTGTTGCCACTTCGAGAAGATTCGAATCAAGCGGCGCGCCTCCGGCGTCAAGCGGGCGCTCCCACCGGCTTTGCCCCCCCGCGTCGTCAGGAGGACCGGACGGCCCAACACTCGCTCCATGCGCCGGAGGCGGTTGAGGCAGGTGCGATAGCTCCAGCCGACCGCCTGACCGCCCTCCCGTATGGTGCCGGTGTCGTCCACCGCGGCCAAGAAGCGGAGGTAGTTGGGGCCCATCAGGAACAAGCCGTTCCAGTTCAGCCAGACTTTGTGTCGTGGCGTGAGGTGCCGATGGAGAGCGGAGGATCGCGAGGCGGGGGACGTTCCCCGTGCGGCCTCAGAACGTGAGTTGCCAGGCGATCCCGGCATGTCGCGGGCCGAGCAGGATTCTCGGAGGACGCAGGTTGAAGATTCGCCAGTGACCGTTCACCAGCTTGGCTGAAGTGATGCCGAGCACCGCCCCGGCCGCAACGTCGCTGAGCCAGTGACGGTTGTCATTGATGCGCGACCAGCCGACGCCGGACGCTATGGTATACAGCCCCACGCTCGCCCAGGTCTGGTGGATGTCATCGGCGAGCGCTGTGGCAAGAGCAAAGGCTATGGTCGTATGACCCGAAGGCATCGCCTCCTGCCCGGAAAAGGGAACGTATCCATCGGCATCGAGACTCTCACTAGGTCGCGGCCGTCCCAGTGTCAGCTTGGTAAGGCTCGAGGCGGCACCCGCCAGCGCGAGGGTTGAAGCCAGTCGGCCGCCGGCGCGTGTTATGTCACCATCACCGCTCACCAGCCCGGCTGTCAGGAGGCCTAGCGTGATCGTCCCATAGACCTCAGGCTGGCCAAAATGGCGCAGCGCTCCGGCCAGTTCGTCGTCCGAGTGGGATCGATTATCCTGGGCAAAGCGCTGGACGGGCTTGTCCAGCAGCATGAGGCCGGAGAGGCCGCCCAGCACAATGGCGCCTTGCCACCAGCGGATCGCGGGTGGCTCGCTCATCGGGGCGAGCCCGCCGGCCTGGGCGGCGGCAGGGAACGGCTGAGCCGCCACGATGGTGGCAGCGACCAGCAACGGTCTCAGCCATCCACGGCGGCGAAGCGATGATTTACTTTCCGTTCTGACCGTGTCAACCTGGTAGGGCCAGCGTGCGGCCGTCCAACCATCTGACCAGACCGCAGTCTCAGCTCGAGGAGTTGTGATGACGCGATCCTTTGGTGTCGTGCTGCTGGTTATAGCCTTGGCATCCTGCCGGAGCTATGACTTGCACTCTCGCCTTATCCACCAGGATGGCCTGGTACCGGCCGACCAGTATGCCCGGTACGGACGGGAGCAGGCGCAGGAGATTGCAATCGCCCGCGAGTTCGGGCATGCGCGTCAGGGGTCCTCTCCAGAGGCACTGACGAAGCAAGCGGAAGCTGCCGCGAGCTATGCCCGCACTCTTCCCGACGTCGCCGACGTCAAGGCCGATCCCCTTGGGCTGTTGCTGACCATTCGATTCAAGAGCGGCTGGCGAACGATGGTCACCCCGCTCGAAGACGGGAAACGCGGCGCCGAGACGGTGGGGCTGCCGGCCAAGACCGGCGCAGGGGCGTCGCGCTAGATCTTCGGCCTCAATATAACTATCGGAACAAGTGAAAGAATCCTGACGTGACCGGCTGCTATCAGGTCACGACCACCCTGCCGGACCAGGCCACAGCGGAGCGAGTGGCGGCCATTCTGGTGGCGGAGCGCCTGGCTGCCTGCGCCCAGGTGCTGGGTCCCGTGTCGAGCACGTACCGGTGGCAAGGAGAGATCGAGCGGGCGGGGGAGTGGTACTGTCATGTGAAGACCACGCTTCCGCGCCTTTCCGCGGTCCAATCGCGGATTCGGGAGCTGCACCCGTACCAGGTACCAGAGATCATAGCGGTACCAATCCTGCAGGGTGATCCGGCTTACCTGAGGTGGATTCAGGAAGCGGTGAGCAGTGAGCACGAGGCGTGATCTCTCACTCCAGAGGCCCCGGTGTCCTCCCAAACCAGCTCCCCATCACCCGAGCTCCTCTACCTGCTGTCGGGCGACGAAGAGGACTTCCTTGTCGCCTGCCAGGATCTCCGGCCGGCGGACGCGGCTGAGGCGCTCAACCAGTTGCCGCTCCCCGCGGCGGCTCGGGTAGTCGCTGCTCTCCCCTTCCACCTGGGCGCTCAGCTGCTGGACGAGCCCGAGCTCGAACGCCGGGCCGACATCTTCGAACTGCTCGACGAGAAGACTGCGGTGCCTCTGATCGAGGCCATCTCGCCGGACCAACAGGTCGAGCTGTTCCGTTCCCTGAAAGAGTCTGACCGGACCAGACTCTTTCACGTTCTTCATGCTCCGACTCGCGACGCCCTCAATCTCCTGCTCCGCTACCCCGCGGCGAGCGCGGGTGGAATCATGACGACCGCGTTCGTGGGCGTGCCCGCAACCTGGACCGCCGAGCAGATCAAGAAGCACATCAGCCGGGTCGGCCGAGCCAAGGAGACGGTCTATGCGATCTACGTGTTGGATCCGAAGGACGAGCGACTGGAATCGGTGGTCTCGCTGCGCGAAGTGATGCTGGCGAATCCCGGCCAGAGTGCCGCCGAGATGGCTGGAGGACGGCGGCCGGTAAGCGTGGGTCCCTTAGTCGATCGGGAGGATGTCGCCCGGCTCATTTCCAAGTACAACTTGCTCGCGATACCAGTGGTGGACGAAACCCAGCATGTCCTGGGCATCGTGACGGTCGACGATGTGATCGATGCCCTAATCAGCGAACAGACCGAGGACGTTCAGAAGTTCGGCGGTATGGAGGCGCTCGATGAGCCCTATATGCAGATCGGCCTCGCAGCCATGGTGCGGAAGCGAGCTGGCTGGCTGAGCGCCCTTTTCCTCGGCGAGATGCTGACCGCGACCGCCATGGGGTACTTCGAGACCGAGATCAGCAAGGCCGTCGTCCTGGCGCTCTTCATTCCGCTCATCATCAGCTCGGGCGGGAACTCGGGATCCCAGGCCACATCGCTCATCATCCGGGCCATGGCGCTCCGAGAGGTGAACCTCCGGGACTGGTGGCGGGTGGCCGCACGCGAGCTTCCCTCCGGGCTGGCGCTGGGAGGGATCCTCGGGGTGATCGGGTTCGTGCGGATCATGGTCTGGCAGTATGCCGGCTGGTACGACTACGGACCGAACCACTACCTGGTCGGCCTCACCGTGGCCATTGCCCTGATCGGGGTGGTCCTCTTCGGTTCACTGGCCGGCTCCATGCTGCCTTTCCTGCTACGCCGCGTGGGCTTCGATCCTGCCAGCGCGTCGGCACCCCTCGTCGCCACCCTGGTGGATGTGACCGGCCTGGTCATTTACTTCACGGTGGCACTGGTGCTGCTGCGGGGCACGCTCTTGTAAAGCGTGAACCGTAAACCGCGGTCTTCGCCTGAATCATTGAGACGCGAGTAGCCGGCACACCGAGAGCCGCAGAGCCGCGGGAGCGCAGCAGGAGGCACGCTGCCGGGCGAGCAGCTCCAGGAAACTCCGGTTCCAGCAATAGGCGGGATAACAGCGGAAGCAGCCCTCCAGGTGGGCTCCCACGGCTACCGCCTCTTCCGGAGCGAGCTCCTGGTCCAGATATTCCCAGAGGCAGAGCCCGACCTCCTCACATTCCATTCATTATTCCCTCGCGGATGCGTTTTCCTGCACGCTGGATGCTCATTCCAGAACAGGGAGCTACGGCACTCGGTTCCTGAACCGCCCGGAGCCGCCGGCTGCGATATCTGCTGGAGAGGAAATGACCAATAAGGGAAAACTGGTGACTCTGCTGGTGGCGTTGGCCTTTGCGGCATTCCTGCTCTGGTCGACCCTGGCGTCGCAACATGTGGAATGCACAGTGACGGTCGCATATGGCGGTACCCAGGGTAGCGGAACCGCCTCGGCCGCCTCTGAGACCGATGCCATGCGCGAGGCACAGACAGCTGCGTGCGGGCCACTCACCCAGGGCATGAACGATCGCATCGCCTGCAGTCGGATTCCCCCCGTGAGCCGGCGCTGTCGAATCCTATGATGAAACCGCATCTCAGATTTCCCCATCCTCTGATCCTGCTGGTGGCCTGCGTCCTGGTGGCCGCCGCCCTTACCTGGCTGCTCCCGGCTGGCGAGTTCGAGCGGAAAGAAGACCCGTCCACCGGGCGAAACGTCGTCGTGGCTGGCACGTACACTCGGGTCGAGCCCCACCCCGTTGGTCCATTTCAGGCCATTGTCGCCATACCTAAGGGGATTGTCGACGCCGCTTCGGTGATCGGTCTGGTCTTTCTGATCGGTGCGGCCTTCACCGTCGTGGAGCGAACCGGAACCCTCGGCCGGCTGGTGAGCGGCTTGGCCCACTGGGTGAGGCGGCGCGGCATTCTGGTGATACCGGTAGCCAGCCTCGTGTTCAGCCTGGGTGGCATCATGATGCAGATGCAGGAAGAGCTGATCGCGTTCGTTCCGGTTCTCCTGCTCCTGGTGCGCCAGCTCGGTTTTAATCCGGTGACAGCCGTGGCGATGAGCCTGGGGGCGGCTGCGGTGGGAGCCGCTTTCAGCCCGGTCAACCCATTTCAGGTGATCATCGCACAAAAGGTCGCGGAGCTGCCGCCCGCCTCCGGATTGAGCTTCCGGCTGGTCTTTCTGGCCCCAGCTCTGGGGATCTGGACACTGGGTACCATGGTATACGCCCGGCGCACTCGTCACACCCCGGAACTGCCGGAGGGACATCAGGCTCTTCCAATCCGCTGGAGAGACACGCTGGTGCTGGTGTCGATCCTGGCAGCGTTTGCCATCTACATCTACGGTGCCCAGCGGCTCGGCTGGGAATTCAATGAGCTGGCGGCTCTGTTCTTTTTGGTGGGGGTCCTGGCTGGTTTACTGGGCGGGCTGGGAGTGGCTGGAACAGCGGACGCCTTCGTGGATGGATTCAAATCCATGGCCCTGGCAGGCCTTCTGATCGGATTTGCCCGAGCGATCTACGTGGTGCTCAGCGAGGGAAGCATCGTGGACACCATCGTTCATGGTCTGTTTAGTCCCATCGCGGGGCTGCCAGGCGCGCTCTCAGCTCTGGGGATGATGGCGGTTCAGGCGGCCATCCATTTCCCGGTGCCAAGCACCAGCAGCCAGGCGGTGCTGACCCTTCCACTGTTAGTACCCCTGTCGGACCTGATCGGCCTTTCGCGACAGGTTACCGTTCTCGCGTATCAGTACGGAGCCGGGCTCTGTGAAATCGTCACGCCCACCAACGGGGCTCTCATGGCGATGTTGGCGGCGGCTGGGGTCCGATACGAGGACTGGTTGAAGTTCGTCATCCCCCTGTACGGCTTGATAATGGGGCTAGCGGTGGTGGCGGTGGTCGTGGCTGTGACTATCGGCCTCAAGTGACCCCGATCAGTCCTTCCAGAACTCTCATGTCGGCGAGCCCGATGTGTCGTGCCCGTTCCTTCCCACCCTCAAAGGCGATCACGGTAGGAATTCCCCGTATGCCGAAACGCGACGCCGTGAGGGGGTTGGCTTCGGTGTCGAGCTTCAGCACCAGGGCTTCGCCGGCGCGCTTCTGGGCCAGGTCATCCAGTGTAGGAGCCATTATCCGGCAGGGTCCGCACCAGTCGGCGTAGAAGTCCACCAGAACCGGGACACTCGAACCGGTGACGGTGCGCTCGAAATCGCGGTCGGTCACTTTCTGAGGCCGGTCGAGGCGGAGCGGCTTGCCACACTTGGCGCATTTGGGACCAGCCGAAAGCCGGGTGAGATCCACCCGGTTCGCTGCCGAGCAGAAGGGACATTGTACGACCACCGGACGAGCCGGGCTGGTGGTGCTAGTAGTCATATGGAGCCAACCTCACTGAGTATGTGCGCGCGTCCATCTCCCCAAGCTTAGCCTCGCAGAAGGCCAAGGCAAATGTAAGTCGCCGGGATCCTTAGGTGCCTCGCCGCCCGGCCGGCCGGTGATCACCTTCACAGACAGGAACAGCAGTCATGGCATTAGTGTTGCTTACGAAGGGAAGGGAGTCTCCCATCGGGAAGGCGGTGGCAGATGAGCGAGCTAACGATCCGCGACATGGAACAGGACGAGGATTTCGCGGCCTGGTTCTCGGAAATCCTCGAGCAGGAAGAGGATCCCGCCGGGTGGTCCAGCGCGCTCGACGAACGTTACCTCATTCTCAGCAATGAGATCGGTGATTGGATCGGAGGCCTGCGGTTCTGGCTACGAGGCGGGGTCGCCCATCTAGTGGATGTGGTCGTGCTGCCCCAGGAACGCCACCGCGGTCATGCTCACCGCCTTCTCTCCGCCTTCGAGCAGCGTGCCATAGAGGCAGGAGCACATCTGGCAGAATTTTGGACCGACGACGCCCGATCCGAGGGGCTTCTGGCCGCCCTCGGCTGGCGCCGCATCTTCGTCCGGGACGGCTACATCGGAAGGCGCGCCTGGTCGTTGATGGAGAAGACCTTAGACCCCAAGGCCTCCTGAGCTCCCGCCCAAGTTAGTGGCACAGGTCGGACCGGCGACACTATCTTTGGTGGCTGGTCTTAATCCACAATGCTGGTCTCCTGCTGTCGAAGGTACCCATGGGCATCGCCACCACCCCTGCGCGGGAACTGTACTCCAAACTCGAGGTGCTCCAGGACCTCGAGGACAAAGTCCGGGAGTTGATGGAGATCCACGAGCGCAAGCGGGAGCTCTGGTTTCCGTCCGACCTGATTGGTCCCACCGCCGATGAAAGCCCGGACACGCATCTAGCCAAGCTGCGGGACCAGGCGTCCGGAATTCCCGATCACGCCCGAGCCGCGCTGGCACTGAATCTCCTTACCGAGGAAGGCCTCCCCCACTTCCACCGGCTTCTCGCCGTGTACCTCGGCGACGACAGCTTCTGGAGACGGTGGAACAATCTGTGGACCGCGGAGGAGGACCGGCACGGGCAGGTGCTCCATGACTATGCGCGGGACACGCGGCTGCTCAATCAGCGGAAGCTGGAGGAGATG
>DASXRM010000040.1:0-9597 GCA_036506575.1 Gemmatimonadales bacterium
CTGCGCGCGCCCGCCTCGAGCTCCGCCACGGACCGAACGCGCTGAACCTGGAAGCCGGCATCGCGCAGCAGGAGCGACACGATGCGGGCCAGATCTTCGTCGGCCAAATGAAGGATGGCAGTCCCTCGATCGACCGCGGCGATGCCGTGCTCCCGCCGTTCCAGATCGAGCATCCGGACCCCGCGCAAGTAGTCCTTGCTGCGGGCCTCGCGAAGCCCGCCGATTTGCTGCACGATATCCCGAATTCTTCGGAGCGCGTGCCGGATGTCCTCCAGTCCCTGGCGTCGCTGCTCGGGTGCTGCGTCGAGGTCGGCCAAAAGCAGCTCCACGTCGGCAAACGCGGCCATGAGCGGATTGTTGATCTCATGGTGAAGCGTCACCGTCATCTCGCCTATAGCGGCCAGCCGCTCAGCCCGCACCAGATCCTGCTCTGCCGCGGCGAGCGCCTTGCGTAACTCCCGGTTGCGGCGAACCCGCTCGAGTATCTGAGGCAAGAGGTCGGCCAAAGCGGCGTCCTTGGCCAGGTAATCGTCGGCTCCCCGGCGGAGCGCGGAGGCGGCCAGCGACTCGTTGCCGTGAGCGGTAATCAGGATGACGGCGGGGGGTGCGGGCTGTGCCCGGATCGCGCCGAGAACGTCGAGCCCGCTGGTATCGGGCAGCTGGTGGTCGAGCAGCACGATGTCGATTCCGCCGAGCGAGGCCAGCGCCTCGCGGCCGGTGGTCACCTGCACCGCGGGGCCGAGCCGGTGGGCAGCCAGGACGTGCTGCACCAGACGGGCAATGTCGGGGTCGTCGTCAACCAGGAGGATCCGCGGAAAACTCGTCTCAGCCATGCGCCGTCGCCTCACCTGGCCGGAAGCCTACCCGGCCGAACTTCTCCCAACCGGTCTTGCCCCTCCACGCGTCCCACAATCCCCGAAGCCGCCAGTAGACCGTGAGCTGGCGATAGCCAAAGTTTTCCAGCACCGCGTACAGCAGCAGGATCAGGACCTCGCGGCGCTGACTGAACGGCAGCAGCCGGCGCTGAAGCCGATCGGCCAGGCCATAGCGGAATCGCCAAGCCCCGACCAGCACCGACAAAAGGTTGACCAGAACACCGTAGCCCAGCGAGGCCAGAAGAAAGGCAAGCAGATATTCGTAGCTGATGAGCTGCTGTCCCAGCAGCCATTGCATGATGAAGAGGAATGCGATGAAGAGGTACCCGGCCAGCTCCACCAGAGGGCCGTAGTACTCGAAAAGCCAGAACGCCGGGAGGGCAAACCACCCGATCCGGCCGAATTTCGACCGGAAGAGCATGGCGCGATGGTAGCGAAGGGACTCGCGCAAGCCGCGATACCAGCGGCCCCGCTGCTTCCGGAGCGACTCGAAGGTCTCCGGCACTTCGGTCCATGCCACCGGGTGGGGCAGAAAGGCGATGCGCCTGCCGTGTAGCTTATCCAGAAGGAACCGGTGCAGTCGGACAATGATCTCCATGTCTTCGCAGACCGTGCCGACACCCTTGCCCACGTATTCATCGGTCAGCCGGTGTCGCAGAAATGGGGTCAGGTACCCACCCGCCCGGATCACCGTCTCCTTCTCGAACACCGCGAATACCCCGCTCAGGATGAGAACGGCGTGGACCCGGTCCAGGCCGGTCCGGGCGGCGGTGAAGGAGCGAAAGTATTCGACCATCTGAAAACGAGGCAGCGAGCGGACCGGCAGGCCGACACTCACCACATGACTGTGGCGCACGGTGCAACCGTTGGCGATTGCCACCTGCCCGCCGACGGCCACGACCCTGGGGTCTTCCTGGATGACCCGCATCAGCTCCTTGAGGGCTCGCTGATCGAGGATCGAATCCGCGTCCAGCGAAACGAAATACGGCGTGGTCGAGGCATTGATCCCGGCGTTGAGGGCGTCGGCCTTGCCGCCGTTTTCCTTGTCGATGACAATGACCTGCATGACGCCGGGTGGAAGCCCCGTGGCGGCCCGGTACATGGCCCGGACCGGAGCCGTGCCGATGGCGGGACGATAGGGAGCGTCGGTGCGCCGGAGTTGGAAGGCCTGCTTGAGCCGCTCCAGAGTCGAGTCGGACGACCCGTCGTTAACGACTACGATCTCGAAGCGGGGATAGTCGCAATGGATCAGGCCCGTGACGCTGTCGACGATGGTCACTTCCTCGTTGTAAGCGGGCACGATCATGGTCAGCGGCTTGGTCAGGTCTCCTTCGTCAATGAGATCAAGGTCCTCGATGAAGTGGCCTGCCACCCGTCGGCGGACCTGGCGGGCGGATAGTGCGATCAACCAGAGGGTGTAGGAGTTGTAGAGCACGAAATACAGCAGAAACAACGGCTGAACCACGAGGACAGACACGATCAGATACCGAACGATCGTGTCGCTCACGCCGACTCTCCAGAGAGATTCGGCATTGCGAGCTCGAGTGCCCCGCCTACCCTATGACGGATAGCCGGGGCGGGATCGGTTCGGGCCACCTCTCGAGCGGTTTCGTCTTGGATCAGAGCCAGTGCCAGCGCCGCCGCGAGCCGACGCTCCTCAGCGGGCGCGATGCGCGCGATGTTCCGCAGCGTGGCCAGGTCGCCGGCGTCGCGTACGGCTTCAGCCGCGGCCCTGGGATCAAGGCCAGGCGGAAAGGGGATGGGGAGCCCCTGAAGCAGCCGAGCGACGTAAGCGGCGGCCCGGACCGCTACTTCGTCATCGGCTTCGAGACGGTCCAGTACCAGCAGCCCTGCGTGCCCCACGGGGGCGGTCCAACCCAATGCGATCGCTACCTGTCGCCGGACCCCGGCATCTGGGTCTTGCGTCATGCGGTCGAGTAGGTCATAGCGTGCCGCCGCAGCCGCGGCACCCGCCGCAGTACGCCGCACCGAAACCACGGGGTCGGCCGTAATCGTATTCAGGGAGACCGGCTCCGATGCGTCCGGACGGTGACGCCAGACCTCGGCAACCGCCTCACGCACCTCGGCCGCGCCGCTCCGGGAGAGCTGCGAAAGGACTTCCGGCAGATCCGGATGGTGGATATACCGGGAAAGCCGGGCGACCAGGACTGCACGACCGTCCTGGAGTGGCACCGCCAAGACCGCCTCCCGAAAGGACGGGAAACTCTCTTCAGCCAGACCTGCGGCGCTCGCAAGCACTGCCGGATCGTCGTCCACCCGCAGCGCCTGAATCAGCCGGCGAAATGCTCGATCGGCAGGTACCCTCGCGAATACCCCGACGGCGGCGCGGCGGACCATGATGCTGGGATCCCGCAAGGCCCGGCTACCAAAGGCGAGCAGTTCGTCGGTATCCAGCAACTCCGCCACGGCGGTCAGGGCAGCGGTCCGCACTTCGGCGTTGGGATCGCCGCGGACGGTCTGCAGCAAGGCGGCTCGGCTCGGCTCCCCTTGAAAGGCGCGAAGTCCGCCAATGAGCCGGACCCGCTCACCGGCATCCAGAATGGTCTGCATCCCGTCCGCCAGAGCCGACCGGCCCTGGTCCGAACCTGGTGCAGCCAGGGCCCGGAGCTCGACGATGCTCGCAGGTGGCAGCTTGCGGCTCAAGAGCCGGAACCACGCATCCCGCTTCAGGCGCTGGCGCAACAGCTCGCGCACCGAGGCTTCGTCGGGCATCTCGAAGATCAGGGTCACGAGGCTGTCCCGGACGAAGGCACCGGCCCCCAGCACGGCTGCGGCACGCACGTGGGCTGGCTCGGCACGCCGGCAGGCCGCGATCAGCGCCTCCTCGCCCCCGTGGAGCCGCATCAGTCCGATGGCGAGCGCGGCACGCTCCCGAACCTGTGCCGCAGGATCGCCCTGGAGCAGCGAGAGCAGAACACGACCTTGATCCTCTAGGCACAGCCGGCTGCACGCGTCGATCGCGCTGGCCCGCACGGTCTGGTCGGGGTCACTCATCCCGGCAGTTATCACTTGCTTGACCGGCTGGAGAAGAGGTCCCTCGGACCGTGCCCAGCGCCCGAGCGCGTGGATGGCGGCCGCTCGGACCCCTGAATCCGTGTCCCCGCTGAGGCGAAGCAGGTGCTCGCTGCCGCCCGGCCACCGCATGCGGCCCAAGGTGCGAGCCACGGCGAGCCTGCTGCCAACATCGTCTTTTTCCACCAGGGCGTCTGTCAGTCCGGTCAGCGCCGTCGAGTCCAGCCGGCTCACCGCTAGCGTGATAGCGTGCTGCAGATCTGGAGTCGCTGTCTCGAACGCGCGGAGCAAGGCCGGGACGGCCGCGTGATCGCCCAGAGCTGCGGTGGCCCGGGCGGCAGCGTGACGAACCCGCTCGTCATTGTCCTCGAGTAACTCGACCAGGCTAGGTGCCAGCGCATGGAGCCCAGCCTCGACTGCTCCAAGTACCGCGGCTTCGCGCACCAGAGCATCCGGATCGCCCATCAGCCGGAGGAGATCAGCCTGAGCGTCCCTGCTGCGGAGATCGCCGAGCGCCCGAGCGGCGGCGGCACGCACCAGCGGCTCCGGATCGGAGGAATGGGCCCGAACCATCTCGATCACATCGCGGCCGCCGAGCTCGCCGAGGAAACGGATAGCCGCCGCGCGAACCGTCGGCTCCGGTCCAGCTACACCGGCTAACGCCTCGGGAAGCGCTTGGTTCACCCGTAAGACGCGTAGCGTATCGAACGCCAGTACCCGCAAAGCCGGCTCGGGGTCACTCGAGGCCACCTGGGTGAGCACGGCCGCGAGGTCGTCGCGCCCCGCCCGATGAATAGAAGCGATTACGATCTCGCGGATCCTGGGGGAGGGTTGCAGGAGCAGCTCAGCCAGCAGCTCGCGAGTGCCTGCCGATGCCAACCGAGTCAGTGTCTCGGCGGCTTCAGCGGCACGATCGCCGCTCTCGATCATCCGAATGAGGCTGTCCGGTAGGCCGAGCCGCTCGAGCGACCCCGCAGCGCGCTGCCGGATCTCCGGGTCGGGGTCGTCCAGCGCCACCAGGAGGGGTCCCGCCGCGACCGATCCGATCTGCTCTAGAGCCTCGACACCCCGCATGCGCACCCACCAGGCGGGGTCACCCAGCGCCCGGACCAGCCGATCGATGACCTCAGGTCCCTCGAACTGCCCCAGGGTGGACGCGATCCGGGCTCGGACGAATGGAGCCGGATCGGTGAGCAGGCGCTCGAGAAGCGGAGTCACCGCCCGGTGGTCGCCCAGCCGGCCCAGTGCGGTGGCCGATTTGGCCCGAACTTCGTCATCGGGATCGTCGAGACAGCGTACCAATGCGGCAAAGGCCCGTTGCGCCCGCACCTCTCCCAACACGTTGGCGGCCCATGCCCTGGCAGGATTTCGGGCGGTTTGGTCGAGCAGCGCAAGGAGGGGCTCAATCACCAGGTCACCGTGCCGGGTGAGGATGTCGGCGATCCTGGGAGCCAGCCACACCTCGGCGC
The DNA here is from genome assembly GCA_036506575.1 of Gemmatimonadales bacterium. Lineage (GTDB taxonomy): Bacteria > Gemmatimonadota > Gemmatimonadetes > Gemmatimonadales > GWC2-71-9 > CAVVWJ01. The sequence continues at coordinate 5,378 of DASXRM010000040.1, forward strand.
TCGCCAAAGCGACGATGAGGGGATCGACGGCACCGGGGTCCGCGATTCGGGCCAGCGCGCGAAGGGCAATCTCCCGCACGTCGGAGTCCTCCGTCTGCGTTGCCTGGATGGTTGCCAACAGGGCCGGTACCGCCTTTGCGCTCCCTACCCTTCCGAGCAACTCCGCGGCGAAAGCACGATCACGCCACTTCCGCGCGGAGCGCAGCTTCTCGACGTACTTGTCCACCAATCCGAGCTGGTCGTAGACCTCGAGCAGCCACCCCGGCCGCCCGGTCGCACTGCGAGCCTGCTCCTCGAGTACAGCCTCGAGTGCGTCGAGATCATACAGCGTACTCATCTGGTGAATTGTCGGCTCGAGCAGGGCGCGATCCCGGGTGGCGAGCTCCGACACTAGCTCACGATACAGGCCCTTCCGTGCGGCTAGCCGTCGCTCAACGCGATCGAGGTAAGTGCTGTAGATGAACCAGGCGAGAACAGTCAGGAGGCCGACGGCCAGCATCAGGCCGGCCGCAACGAGAATCACGGTGACGCCCCTCATGGGGCGATCGTGTTGCCGACGGCGGTCGGCGGCTGGTGGAGCATGCCTCGGGGTTCAGACTCGGGCGTCGTCCAGAAAGACGAGCGCCTGCCGGTGGGAGACGACCGCCTCGAGCGCTCGATGAACTTCAGGGTCGATCACCGTGCCGACCAGGTCCCGCATTCGTTCCACCGCCAGCTCGGGCGGCATCTTTTCCTGATAGGGGCGCGCGGTGGTCAGGGCGTCATAGATCTCCACCGCTCCGATGATCCTGGCGCCGATTGGGATGGCCTCGCCCCTCAACTGGTCGGGATAGCCCGTCCCGTCCCAGCGCTCATGATGGCTCCGCACGAACCCGATCACCTCCCGCAGGTGCACCAGCGGCGCCAGAATCTGGGACCCCACCGTGACGTGCTGCTTGACGTGTTCGTACTCCTCCTTGGTCAGCGGGCCCTGCTTATTGAGGATCTCCTCGCGGATCCCGATCTTACCGATGTCGTGCAGACGACCACCGGTACGCACGGCTTCGATCTGCTCATCCGTATCGCCAAGTTGGGCCGCCACCATCGCGGACAGGTCGGCGACCCGGGCTGAGTGGCCCCGGAGGTAGGGGTCCTTTGCTTCCAGGGCGTTCACCAGGGCCTCGAGGGTGGCTACTGAGAGTCGTTCCTGGTTGGCCTGCTCCAGCCTCCGCTCGGCTACCCTGGCCGCAACCTCCTCCTTGAGCCATTGATTGATCTGCTGGCCTTCCAGCTGCGTGTGGCGCCGCTGGAGGGCATGGTGGATGGCCCGGCCCAGGTGTCCCAGGTCGATCGGCTTGATGAGGTAGTCGAATGCACCCCGCTGCATGCAAAGAGCTGCACTGGTAGCGTCATTTACTGCAGTCAGCATCAGGAGCGCGATGGCGGGCTCCAGCTCCATGATCTGGGGAACCAGCTCGACACCGCTCATGCCCGGCATGTTCACATCGAGGAGCATGCCCGTGATCTTCTGGCGCTGGATGACAGCCAACGCTTCTTCCCCGCTGGCCGCCGTGACGACCTCGTATCCCTGCTGAACCAGAAACTTGCGGAGCGCGTTGCGGATCGGTTCTTCGTCGTCCACGACCAGCAGCGTGACGGGCCCATCGGTCAAGGGCACACAAACTCCCCCTCTCGGGCCAGGCTGTGCCTGACGCGTCTGGAGAGGTCTAGGGATGACGATATCTAGGTGTCCAGAAGGTAGGAGATGGCTTGGGCAGGGTCAAGAAAGCTGCTTTAGCACGGAGTCATTGCGAGGACGCCCTTCGGCTGGGCTCAGGGCAAGGCTCCGAGCCCGAAGCAATCCGGCCGTGAGACCCGGGAGTTCCCGGACTGGTCTAGCCGATGAACTCCACCGGAACGCGCTCGGGGATTAGCCTTGCTTCATAAGCCCGGTCGAGGAGGGACTGCACCGCCCGGCGGCCGCGGGGTCCATAATCCACCGTCCATTGGTTGACGTACATGCCGACAAATGTGTCGGTGCGCTCGTCACCGATGCCGCGGTTGAACTGCCTGGCGTGGGCGAGAGCGGGCCCGCGATGCTCCAGGGCGTAGACGATGCTGGCGCGAAGGTCGTGGGCGATCTGCGCCATGAGGTGGGGACCCAGATCGCGCCGCACTGCGTTGCCACCGAGTGGTAAGGGAAGCCCGGTGTCCTCCAACCACCAGGCGCCCAGATCGGCCCACAGGTGAAGGCCGGTATCCGCGTAGGCGAGTTGGCCTTCGTGGATCAACAGACCCACGTCGAACTCGCCTCGATGTATCGCCTCCTCGATCTGGTCGAACGGAATCACCTCAGTGAGGCAGTTGGCCTGATAGAGCTGCAGCGCCAGAGCGGCCGTCGTCAGTTTGCCGGGGATCGCGACTCGACAGTGCTCGAGCGCCGCTCGGGGGTCCGCCGGCCGGGGGTTGGTGGATACCAGACGAGGGCCGTAGCCGTCGCCCATCGACGCACCCGAGTTGAGCAGGGCGTAGTCGCGCCACAGATAGGCGTACGCATGAATCGAAACGGCGGTAACCTCGAGCTCGCTCCGGCGAGCCCGCTGGTTGAGCGACTCGATATCGGCCAACTCATGGACGTAGTTCAGCTCACCGGTGTCCATCTTGCCTTCGGCCAGCGCATAGAACATGAAGGCGTCGTCGGAATCCGGGCTGTGGGCGACGTGGATGGTTTTCGGCATGCTGTAATCTACAGGGCGGAGAAGGCGGACGGAGCGGAAGAGGCGGAAGGAGCGGAAAGCCTATCCTATGGGTTCGACCCTTCCGCCCTTTCCGCCCCTTCCGCCCTTTCCGCCCCTTCCGCCCCTTCCGCCCTTACCGCCTTACCGTCCTCCCCGCCTCTTTCCTAAACTCATCCAACACCGGCGTGTGCTCCAGGTACTCCACCCGGTTGGCCGCGATCTCCGCGGGATAGTGGGCCAGGAAATCGCGCTCGGCCCGCGCTTGGGCAGCCGGATCTCTCTCGATGCGGGCAACCGTCCCACGGATGACATACCCGAACAGGTGACCGGGCGATTCCGCCAGAATGGTGTCGGCGAGCGCCCGAGCCTGGGGCAACTCTCCCACCTGCATGTGGATCACGGCCGCGTGATAGCGGGCGTCGATGTCTCGGCTGTCCAGCTGCTGATAAGCGCCGAGGGCCATGGGGGTGAACTGTTCGACCTGACTCGAGTCCCCCCGCTCGGCCGCCTGCATGACCCGGTTGAAAAGGCGGTCAAAGCGTTCGCGTGGCGTCATCCTGCTGATGTCCGGCGCCCGTTCACCACGCGCGGGATCAAGAGTGGAGGATGTCGCGCCTGTGTTGGCCATGTCAGGGAGTGCCGGCCGGGGTGCCGAGCTCGACACCCGATAAGCGATTCCGCCTACCAGCAACACGCACAACCCGCCCGCAATCATCCAGGCTCGACGGTCCGACTGTGGCATTGATGCCGAAGTCATGCCGCTTGCTACCGGGCGACCGCACCGGTGACAAAACCGGGCCTGGGGCGACAGCTCGGCCCGGCAGACGGCGCAGGCTCGCGCAGTGAGACTGGCCCCACACCCGCTGCAAAAATTGCCGGAAGCGGCGGCACCACAGGAGGGACAGGTGGAGGGTCGAGACAGGTTCATTTGACCAGAAGCGTAAACGGTGAACGGTGAGGGGTAAACAGGTACCCGCCGTCCGGGGTTTCGCCCTTTCAGGAAGACCCGCGTCCGCCTTTCTTTCCCGTCACTCTTGCCGTTCACCGATCACGCATTTGAATACGAACCATATGGCCCAAGGAAAGCAGACTCCTTCCAGCCTGCCCGATCGGCCCAGCCTGGACGGCTTCCCCACCGACCTGGGGAATGCGGGGAAGGACGATCTCCTGAAGCTCGCCCATCGCTTCAGCGTCGATTTCCTCCGGCTCCAGTTCACCGATATCCTCGGTGTCAACAAGAACGTCGAGGTGCCTCGCAGTCAGTTCGAGAAGGCTCTCGACGGCGAGATCATGTTCGATGGCTCCTCCATCGAGGGGTTTGTGCGCATCGAGGAGTCGGACATGCTCCTGAAGCCCGACCTGCACACCTTTCGCATTCTCCCGTACGATGACGAGGGGGGCCGGGTAGCCCGGCTGCTCTGCGACATCTACACCCCCGACGAGCAGCCATTCCTCGGCTGTCCCCGCACCACGCTCAAGCGCCAGGTCGCGCGCGCCAAGAAG
>DASXRM010000041.1:0-5055 GCA_036506575.1 Gemmatimonadales bacterium
CGGGAAAGGAATCCCGTACCGGGTGCCGGCGTGGGCGTTGATGACCATGGGAACCAGCACAATCAAGTTCCCCAGCAGAATGGCCAGCAGGCTCTGCCACCAGGTCAGGCCCGCCTGGATCATGCTTGCGGCCAGCATGTAGGTGGGAATGCAGACGCTGAGGCCGACCCAGAGCGACGCGATGTGCCACCGTCCCCAGGTGCGGGCGGCGACCGGCGTGGGAGCGAGATCGGCGTTTACCAGCGGGCTCGGGGCCGGCGGCTCGACCAGGTCGACCAGATCGGCGCGGATGACTTGAGTCATGCGGCTCCATTCGCTTCAGCCGCCCGCTCCACCGCCCGGGTGACCGCCCGTCGCACCAGGACGCTCGCGAGATGCCGGCGATACGCCGAGGACGCGTGGATATCGCTGGGCGGATCGATATCGGCCTCTCCCACCACCCGGGCCGCATCCTCGATCCGGGACGCGGTGGGAACGCTCCCCACCAACGCGGCCATGGCTGTGGTCGCCAACACCGGGCCGTCTCCCACGCTCAGCAGGACGATCCGCGCCGAGGTGCAGGCCCCGCCTTCGTCCAGCACCAGCTCGACCGCGACCCCGACCAACGCGAAGTCTCCATGGCGTCGCGCCAGCTCCATGAAGGCCGTACCCGTGCGGGCCGCGCGGGGCGGGATCTGGATCTCGGTCAGCAGCTCGTCAGGTCTCAGAGCGGTACTGAGGATACCGGTGTAGAAACCCTGCGCGGGAACTGTACGGCTGGCGGTCCGGCTCCGCAGAACCAATCGGGCGTCGAGCGCGACCATCACGGCCGGAAGCTCCGCAGCCGGATCGGCGTGAGCCAAGCTGCCACCCATGGTGCCCCGGTTCCGAATCTGCGGGTGTGCGATCCACGGCATCGCCTCGAAGAGCAAAGAGGCCCTGCCCGCGACTGCAGGACTTCGCTCGGCGGCTCGCTGTCGGGTCATGGCTCCAATCCGCAGTCCTCCGTCCGGTGACTCGTCGACGTATGCCAGCGTGCCGAGGCGGTTCAGATCCACCAGCACCGCCGGTCGTGCTAGCCGGAAGTTCATCGCGGGAACCAGGCTCTGGCCTCCGGCCAGCGCCTTGGCGTCGGTCCCCAGCTCGGCGAAGATCCCCAGCGCCTCGTCTAGCGAGTCGGGCCGGCGATAGTCGAACGGGGGGGGCTTCACGAACTCATCCCCACCGCCCCACCCCTTTTACCACGAAGGCACGAAGAACACGAAGGTGACCTTCGTGCCTTCGTGGTGAACTTGCGCAGGAGCATCGCGCAACAAGGAGTTCGTCATCGACCATGATCTTTACGTAGCATGAGCTCGTACAGCCGGTTCGGACTCAACGGTATCTCCAGGATCTCCAGCTCCGGATCGCCCAGCGCGTCCTCCACCGCCTGCGCGAACGCCGCCCCGGTCGGAATGCACCCCGCCTCCCCCACGCCTTTCACGCCCAACGGGTTCAGCGGCGAAGGGGTTTCCGCATGGGAGATTTCGACGGCGGGAACTTCGGACGCGGTGGGGATGAGATAATCCATGAACGAGGCATTCAGCAACTGGCCGCTCTCGTCGTATCTCAGCTGCTCGTAGAACGCGTTGCCGATCCCGTGCGCCACGCCTCCCTGGATCTGTCCCTCGACGATGAGCGGATTGATGACCCGGCCGCAGTCGTGGACCACAACGTACCTGGTGATTCGCACCATAGCCGTTTCCGCGTCCACCTCGACCTCCATCGCGTGAACTCCGCTGGCCGTGCTCCCCCGGTCAGGACCGAAGTAGGCCGTGGCCTCGAGACCCGGCTCGGTGCCGGGGCGTACGGCGCCACGCAGCGGATTGGCCAGTCGCGCTAACTCTCCGAGGCCGATGGCGTGGCTGGGATCCCCTGCCTCGGCGACCCTGCCTCCTTCCAGCACCAGACAGGACTGGTCTACCTTCAGTAGCTCCGCCGCCAGCGCGACCGCCTTCGCCCGTACCGCACGAGCCGCGGCATAGCACGCGCTGCCCGCCACGACCGCCCCGCGACTGGCGAAGGTGCCGGTTCCCCAAGGGAAGACGCCAGTGTCACCGGTAATCACGTGCACGTCGGCCACAGCCACGCCGAGCACCTCGGCCACGATCTGCGCGAACGAGGTAAAGTGACCCTGTCCCTGGGTGCCAACCCCGGTCGCGAGCCGCACCTTGCCACTCGGCTCCACGGTTACCCGTGCCCCCTCGTACGGACCGATCCCCGTCCCCTCCACGTAGGAGACGATGCCCAATCCCACTCGGCGACCCTTCGCGCGTAGTCCGGGCTGCACCTCGCGGACGAAACGATCGTAATCCACGAGGCGAGCGGCCTCCTCCAAGGCGGGGAGATAGTTCCCGCTGTCGTACACCAGCGGGGCTGAGTCCTGAAACAGGATGCCGTGATTGTGGGGAAAGTCGTCGGGCCGAAGGTAGTTCCGGCGGCGAATCTCGACCCGGTCGATGCCGAGCTTCCGCGCGGCGAGGTCGAGCAGCCGTTCCATGACGAAGACGCCGTGCTGGCGACCGGCGCCTCTCACCGGCGTCACCAGGGTCTTGTTGGTGAAGGCGACCTTGAACTCGCTTTCGTAGGTCGGCACCCGGTAGGGCCCCAACAGGGTACACTGGCTGTTGATTGGAATGGTGAGCCCATAGGTATCGTAGGCGCCGGTATCATGGAGGAAGCTGTCCCGCACCCCCAGTATCCGGCCCTCCGAATCCACAGCCAGCTCGGCATCGTGGATCTGCCCGCGCTCCTGGGTAGTCGCGGTGAAGCTCTCGAGCCGGTCTTCGATCCACTTGAGCGGCCGGCCCAGCCGGATCGCGGCCCAGGGGAGCAGGACCTCCTCGGGGTAGAACATCATGATCTTGGGGCCGAAGCCGCCGCCGATGAACGGAGCGATGACCCTCACCTGGGACTCGAGCAGGCCGAGCATGGCGGCGAGCCCGTTTCGGATCGGGATCGGAGCCTGGGTCGTGTCCCAAATGGTCAGTTGTTCCGCGTTGGCGTCCCAGGCCGCGACCACGCCCCGGGTCTCGATCGCGGCCGAGGCTCCGCGGTCATAGTGAAAGCGGCGGGAGATCACCAGTGCGGCCCGGGCGCGCGCCGCCTGGTAGTCTCCTTTTCGCTGGACCGCGTGCGCGGCCAGGTTGGAGCCGATCGCCTCGTGGATCACCGGGGCATCGGGCGCCAGGACGCGCTCCAGATCCACCGCGGGCTCGAGCGGCTCGGCATCCACCAGAATGTCCTCCACCGCATCCTCGGCGAGGTAGCGGCTGGTGGCCACCACCATGGCGATCGGCTCCCCTACATGACGCATCTTGTCTTTGACTAGGGGGACTTGGGTCGCCGGATGGAAGACCAACCCAGGAATCGGCGGAGGCGACACCAGCAGAGGGCCGGGCTTCCAGTAGTCGCCCAGATCGGGCGCGGTGTACACCGCCACCACGCCCTCCCGTTCGCGGGCAGCCGAGGCGTCAATGCCGGTTAGCCGGGCATGGGCGTATTCGCTCCGGCGGAAGGCCACGTGGAGCATGCCGTGCAGCCGCACGTCGTCCACGAACTGCGCCCGGCCGGTGAGAAGCCGGGCGTCTTCGTTGCGGGGTATTCGCGCGCCGATGACTCCGGTCACCGGGCCGCCGTCCGTTCCGCCGCGAGCCGCACGGCCTCCACGATGCTCTGGTAACCGGTACAACGGCAGAGATGACCGGAGAGGGCTTCCCGAATCCGAGGCTCGTCGGGATTGGGATGGTCCCGCAACAGCACCGTCATGGTTATCAGGATGCCGGCGGTGCAAAAGCCGCATTGCAGCCCGTGGGCCTCGCGAAAGGCGGCCTGAATGGGACTGAGCGTGTCACCCGCCGGCGTGAGGCCTTCCACGGTGGTGATCTCGCAGCCGTCCGCTTGCACGGCGAAGAGGAGACAGGACCGCACCGGTTCGGCGTCGAGCAACACTGTGCAGGCGCCGCACACGCCGTGCTCGCAGCCGACGTGGGTCCCGGTGAGGCCCAGGTCGTGGCGGAGAAAGTCGCTCAGCAGGAGGCGCGGCTCCGCCTCACGGTCGTAATGGGTGCCGTTGACGCGAACGCCGACCCGCACGAGTGCGGACACGAGAACCCCGGGAACGAGAGGCGTGAGAAGGTGGAAGTGAGAATATCCCGCGCTTTGCGGCAGGAGCAAGGCTGACTAGTGACTGACCTTGGCGACCGGCAGATTCGAGGGAGCCCTCGGCAGCCCCGACGCTTCCACTGCTGAGGTTCCTGACAAGGCGCTCGACGTCCAGTGCGCTGCGCCTGCTCGCTGCGACGGCGCTAGACGGTCCCCTTCTGCTAGCGCTCGCTCGGCGGAACTGGGTCTGCAGGAGGGCGGCGCCACCGCACCCACCCTCGGTCACGGGTGCTTGGTCGATCTACTTTACGGACCCGTTCGGACACCGGCTCGAGGTAACCACTTACGAGGCGGAGGAGTGCGACGAGCGCGGGACGCAGTCTAAACCGCCTGTTCGCAGTTCACTCTTTGCAGTTAAGGTTGTTCATGTCCACCCCCCTCCTCATCTTTGGCCTGACCTACTTCTTCATCGCCGTCCAGCGCATCCGATGGCTTCACCTGAACCGGCCCGCCGCGGCTCTCTTGGGGGCGGTCGCCATGGTGACGGTCGGCGGACTCCCTCTCGCTGACGCGTACCGCGCGATCGACCTGGATGTCCTTGTCTTCCTGCTTGGTCTGATGATCCTCGTGGGGCACCTGGAGCTGGGCGGCTTCTTCGAGTGGGCGGCGGACTGGCTGCTGCTCCACTCACCCACCCCCAGGCGCCTGCTCGTGGCGGTAGTGATCGGGAGCGGGCTCCTGTCGGCCCTCTTCGTGAACGATACCGTGTGTCTGGTGTTCACGCCGGTACTGCTGGCGGCGTTGGGGCCTCTCGGAGTCCGCCCCACGCCCTATCTCATCGCGCTGGCGATGGGCTCCAACGTCGGCTCGGCGCTCACCATCGTGGGGAATCCGCAGAACATGCTCATTGGGCTCTGGAGCCGGATCGGCTTT
>DASXRM010000042.1:0-18047 GCA_036506575.1 Gemmatimonadales bacterium
CTACAACGCCACCGTGGTCCATCGCCTCCGTAGCTCAGGCGCTATGATTGCGGCCAAGGCAAACCTCGACGAGTTCGCAATGGGCTCCTCTACCGAGCACTCGGCCTTTGGCCGGGTGCAGCATCCGTCTGATCCGGATCGGGTGCCCGGTGGGTCTTCGGGGGGCTCAGCGGCATTGGTGGCGGCCGGTGTGGTGCCGGCTGCTCTGGGCTCCGAGACCGGAGGCTCGGTCCGTCAGCCGGCGAGCTTCTGTGGCGTGGTCGGGATCAAGCCCAGCTACGGAAGGGTGAGCCGCTATGGTCTCGTCGCCTTCGGCTCCTCCCTCGATTGTATCTCGGTGTTCGGCCGCAGCGTGAACGATGCCGCCCGGGTGCTCAGCGCCATGAGTGGACCCGATCCGCTGGATGCGACGACCGTCGACCGTCCGGCCATGCGAATGCCGGATCCGCTGCCGGACCTCCGCGGAATCACCGTAGGGCTTCCCCAGGAGTATTTCCCTTCCGACCTCCACGGCGGAGTCGCAGCCGGGCTTCGGCGCACAATCGAGCTTGTGCGCGAGCTCGGCGCCAAGGTCCGCGAGGTCTCCCTGCCGCATTCCGCCTACGCGGTCCCGACGTATTACATCATCGCTCCGGCCGAGGCCGCGGCGAATCTGGCTCGCTATGACGGGGTGCGCTACGGCCCACGTCGGATCGGACCGGAGGGAGATATTCGCTCGCTCTATCGCGCCACCCGGGGCGAGGGGTTTGGGCCCGAGGTGCAGCGCCGGATCCTGGTCGGCACCTATGTGCTGAGCGCCGGATATTACGACGCCTACTATCGCAAGGCGCAGCAGGTACGCGCCCTGATCGCGGACGATTTCCGGCGCACGTTCGCCTCGGGGGTCGATCTGCTCCTGACGCCAACTACCCCGACGCCGGCGTTCCGGGCCGGCGAAAAGACCGCCGATCCGGTCGCCATGTATCTCGCCGACGTTTTCGTCTGCCCGATCAACCTCGCGGGGTTGCCCGCGCTGAGCCTTCCGGCCGGGCGAAGCGAGGGGCTGCCGGTCGGGGCCCAGCTCATCGCCCCCGTCTTCGATGAAGAGCGCCTGGTGGCCGCGGCCGCAGCGCTGGAGCGGGTCATTCTCGCAGAGGCGGAGGTGCGTTGATGGACTGGGAGACGGTGATCGGACTCGAGGTGCACGTGCAGCTCCGCACGCGCACCAAGATGTTCTGCGCGGACCGAACTACCTTCGGTGATCCGCCGAATACCAACGTCTGCCCCGTGTGCCTCGGCCTACCGGGTGCGCTCCCGGTACCCAACGCCGAGGCAATCCGTCTGGCCACCCGGGCTGCCATCGCCCTGGGCTGCACGGTGCAAGAGACCAGCGTGTTTGCGCGCAAGAATTACTTCTACCCTGACCTGCCGAAGGGGTATCAGATCTCGCAATTCGACCGGCCGCTCGCTACCGGAGGGAGGGTGACTTTCGAAAGCCCCCAGCGCGGTCGGGTTCAGGTGGGCATCACCCGGCTCCATGTCGAGGAAGACGCCGGTAAGCTGCTGCACGACCGGTTCCCCGGAAAGACCGCGGTAGATCTCAACCGGGCCGGGATTCCATTGGCCGAAATCGTGAGCGACCCGGACCTGCGCTCGCCCGGCGAGGCGCGGGCGTATCTCGCCACCCTTCGCCAGATCCTGGTCTATGCCGGCGTGAGCGAATGCAGCATGGAGCAGGGGAGTCTGCGGGTGGACGCCAATATCTCCATCCGCCAGCCGGGTGAGTCGCGACTCGGCACCAAGACCGAAGTGAAGAACATGAACTCCTTCGCGAACGTGGAGCGCGCCCTGGAAGCCGAACGGGCGCGCCAAGTCGCCCTGCTGGAATCGGGGCGAAGGGTGGAGCAGGTGACGCTGCTCTTCAACGCGGCAACCGGCCAGGTGAAACCCACCCGCTCTAAGGAGGAGAGTCACGATTACCGCTACTTCCCGGATCCGGACCTTCCCCCCCTGGTGCTCAGCCAAACGTGGATTGCCGAGCAACGGAAGGCGCTACCCGAGCTCCCCGAGGCCAAGCGGTCGCGGATCGAAGCGGCGTATGGACTGCCGACGTACGACGCGAGAGTGATCACCAGCGAGGCCGCTCTGGCTCATTACTTCGAGTCAGTGGTGCGCGCGGGAGTCGATCCCAAGGTGGCCGCCAACTGGGTCATGGGCGACGTCATGACTACCTATAACCAGAACGGCGAGTTCCCCGTCTCAGCCGAGCGGCTGGCCTCTCTCATTGGGCTCGTGCGGGATGGGACCGTGAGCCATCAAGCCGCTAAGCGGGTCTATGCAGAACTGGTCCGTTCGCCGGCCGAGGAGGCCCGGCCGGTGGCCGAGCGACTCGGCTTGGTTCAGGTGAGCGATCAGGGAGCGCTGGCCGGCTGGGTAGATGAGGTTCTCGCCGCCCATCCCGCGGAGGTCACCCGTTTCCGTGGTGGCGAGACTAAGCTGATGGGCTTCTTCGTGGGCCAGGTGATGAAGCAAAGCAAGGGGAAGGCCGACCCAAAAGGTGTGCAGCCGGTTCTTCAGGAAAGGCTGCGAAAGACAGCCGAGTCTCGGAGTTCATAGCCGGGCTCCGCTGTCCCACCCTTTCGCTCTGGGCGAGCCACAGCCTTCCGGCCGCTGTGGTGCGCTGCGTCGGAGCAGATCCAGCACAGAGGCGAGCGCGCCCTGACGCGGCCTCCTGGCTCGCGGCTCGCCCGCCGCTCCGCCCAGCTGATCGCCAATGCGTTGGGGGGAGCACGAGTCGTCTGCGAGGTGGGGCGGAACAGACTAGTTCCCGCCGGGTCTTTCCCCGTTTTTCATTCCACCTCGCGAATGCGGGGTCCTCTCGAGTTCCAGAAGACTCATCGGATCGACCGAGATCGCCCCGTACCGCGCCACCCAATGAAGGTGCGGGCCTGTGACCCGGCCAGTTCGACCTACCGCGCCGATGCGCTGTCCCGCCACGACCGTATCGCCCTGACGTACATCCGCTCGGCTGAGATGAAAGTAGGCGGTCACCAGTCCAGCGCCGTGGTCGATGTAGATCGCGCGGCCCGCCAGATAGAAATTTGCTACCAGCGTAACCACACCGCGTCCGGCTGCGCGTACCGGCTCACCGACGGCGCCGGCAAAGTCTGTCCCCAAATGTCGGCTTTGCACTTCGCCATTGTAAACTCGTGCCGTGCCGAATGGGCTGGTGATGCGGCTCGATCGGGGAAGTCGAAAGGGGCCGTTCCAAATTCGAGGTCTCTCCTGTGACTGGCGAGAGATCTCCCGGCTCTTGGCGAGCTCCGACTGGATACGAGCGGCGGCGGCACTGTCCGGCTTCACGAATGCGGGCGCGACCGCAAGCACTTCGCTGGGGTAGGCTCCCTGGCGGAGCGGGATCGAGGTCACAACCGTATCGGTGCGATCCCTGCGTTGCAGGAACACCGCGACCTTGAATGAGTCGCCGGCCTCGATCGGCACTCCCACCAGTGCCCGGTAGCTACTGTCACCCGATCCCTCGAAATGGATCGGCTCACCGGCTGCCTCGCCGCCCGTCAGGATGGATCCGGAGCTCGGTCGCACTCGAAGCCAGCCCAGCCTCCCTTCAGCGAGCGGAGAGGGCTCCGGTCGAATGGTCACGGCTGGGATCGAGTCCTGGCAACGCGCTGGAGATGCGCTCAAGACCGAGACGGCGAGGGACCCGGCCACCAGGCCTGGGAACCTCAACTGACGAACCCTCCGGTCGAGTGGGTGAGTCGAGGAGATCAGCGGCTGCCGCTCACGAGATGCTTGGGAGAGGGGGCGGTACCTTCGGGGGCGCGCCATGGCAGCTTCTGGGAAACCTTGGTCCAGAAGACGAGCGGTCGGGCGGGGAGCCCAAAATGCTCGGTGGCCGCCTCCTGCAGCTGGGCCACGTCCCGCCGACCTGCTTCTCGCAGGACTCGGCGCCGGATCTCCTTGGCGGTCTTGAGCGGCCGCTCCCCCGAAGGATCCAGATGGCGGGCCGATGAGACCGATTCGGTGAGCAGCTCCATCATGAAATCGAAGGAAAGCCCCAGGTGGCGTTCCACATCCGCATCGGTCAGCGGCCAACGGCTGTATTCCCGGGCCACCTGACTGGCACGCTGCCAGCTCGTGGTCTCGGTGAGATGCACCATGCCGCGGAAGAGACGCCGGTTGGTCCGCACACTGAAGATCGTCGGGGCGATGATGCGATCGAGATGGGCATCGGCCGGGGCGTGGTCGAGCAGGATCACGTCCTTGGCGGCCCTGGCGTACGCGTCACCCAGATGAGCTTCGACCCGGGTCTCCCAGTACGAGTGCCCCACGGCTGCGGTGCTGCTGGTGAGCATCAGCTGCCGGGGAACGAAATAGTTGTGGGCTATGGTGTCGGCGGCGAGGTGACTGAGATAGCCGAGCCCGAACGCGCGCAGCGCGTCAGTCGCCGCGAGGTCGTGGATCTCCTGCCCCACGTGCCAATAATGGCAATGCCGGCCCAGCGGTGCGTAATGCTTGGCGATGCTGGAGTCGGCGGCGATGTTGCCGTAGAGGAAATCGAACGGAAAGGCCCGCAACAGATCGGCCACCGCCGCCGGAAGGTAGGGCAGGTTGGCCAGAACCGATTCACCCAGATAGATGTGAGTGCCAGGGGTCCAGGCGTGCGCCGGTTGCGGTATCAGCAGAAACACAAGCCCCACGCCCGCGATTGCGAGCGAGAGGCGGGTGAGCTTCATCAGCGGCTCGGCACCAGGAGGCGCCGCACTCGGCCGAGCATCCCATTGCCGCGGCGGACCGAGCGAAGCGCGGCGGCCATGTCCAAAGCCGCCCCCTCCACTTCATCGTGTACCACGTCGTACAACGTTTCCAGCTCTTCCAGCTTCACCTCGATCCGGTCAACCGCGCGGACCGTCTTGCGCCGCAGCCGCCGCGCCGTCTGGGCGAAAGCGCCGGCCTCGTGCCGCACCAGGACCATGATGTCCTGGCCCTGCTCGGTCAGGCGGCGGACGGACTTGAGGGTGCGGGCGACATCGTCCTGAAGTCCGTCGACCAGCGTGCTCACCTTCCGCACCTGGCCGGCCAGCTTGAGGGCCACCACCCCCACGGCAACCGCCAGGCCGAGGAACGAGAGTGCCAGGATCGCAAGCGATATCGCCACGGTGGGCCCCACCCAGTCAGGGGACGCGCCGACCTGCAAGAGTGCGAGTGTCATCATACGCCAGTCACCTCCGGGGAAGGCTCCACGACTGCTCAAACCTCCAAACACCAGGGTCGGCCGTCCGCCCACCCACGCTAATACAAAGCGGCTGCGGCAGCATCGCAACCCCCTCGTTCCGCTTGACGCGATTCATTGGCGGCGGCAGCTTTGTCCATGCCTCCTCGTTTTCTCGTACACGGCGGACGCCCGCTGAAGGGAACCGTCCGTCCCGCCGGCAACAAGAACGCCGCGCTTCCCATCCTCGCGGCGACTGTTCTCGCCGATGGCCCAGTTGATCTGGACAACATCCCCCGCATCCGTGACGTCGAGACGATGCTGGCGCTCTTGGTGGATCTCGGCGCGACGGCGGAGTGGACCGGTGCCAACGCCGTGCGGGTCGATACCCGGAGCCTCAAGCCCAAGGCTTTGGATCCCGCGCTCTGTGCCAAAATTCGAGCATCGATCCTCCTCGCGGGACCGCTGCTGGCCCGGTTCGGTAGCGTGACCTTGCCGCCGCCCGGGGGCGACGTGATCGGCCGGCGCCGCGTCGATACTCATTTCCTCGCTCTCGAGCATCTCGGCGCTTCAGTCATGGTCGGTGACCGCTACGAGCTCGAGACCAAGGGGCTAAGGGGAGAGGACATCTTCCTGGACGAACCGAGCGTCACCGGTACCGAAAACGCCTTGATGGCCGCGGTCATGGCCAAGGGCCGGACCGTGCTCCGCAACGCGGCCTGCGAGCCTCACGTGCAGGACCTTGCCCGGGCACTGGTGGCCATGGGTGCTCACATCGATGGTATCGGCTCGAACATCTACGTTATTGAGGGGGGCGGTCCGCTGGCGGGTGCCGCCTATACCATTGGGCCCGACCACATCGAGATCGGCAGCTTCATCGGCCTCGCAGCCGTGACCAATGGCGAAGTTACCATCGAGCCGGTCCGGACCGAAGATCTGCGAAGCACGCTGCTCGGTTTCGAGCGCCTCGGCATTCGTCCCCGGGTCGAGGGAAGCCGGCTCAGCGTGAGCCCGGGACAGGAGCGCCGAATCCGGCCCGATCTGGGCGGCCATGTTCCCAAGCTGGAAGACGGCCCCTGGCCGGCGTTTCCCGCCGACGTCATGTCGACCACCATCGTGACGGCTACCCAATGTTCCGGGATGCTTCTCGTCTTCGAGAAGATGTTCGAGTCGCGGCTGTTCTTTGTCGACAAGCTCATCGGGATGGGAGCCCGCATCGTTCTGTGCGATCCTCACCGCGCCGTCATCTCGGGTCCATCCCCCCTCAAAGGCGGCACGGTGGAGTCGCCGGACATCCGGGCCGGCATGGCTATGCTGCTCGCGGCGCTGGCCGCGGAGGGACCCAGCACGATTCACAACGTCGGCCAGATCGAACGCGGATACGAACGGATCGATGAACGACTCCGGGCGTTGGGAGCCGAGATCGAGCGGGTGGATGGGTAAGACGCGGGGAAGCGGGAAAGGGGGGAAGCGAGGTAGTAGGGGCGCAGGTCGGGGGACGCGGCCTGCGCCCTTCGCGTCGGACGAAGCCAGTACCCAGGCATCCCGTGTAGTCCGAGAAACACCGGTGCCCGGGCCAATCCCCAGATTTGAAATTCCCGGTTGGCGAGAACGCTTCGGAGTCACTGCCGGCATCACTGGCCGCGGCTCCGAGCCGGGCCGGGGCTTCGATCTGGGTCTCTGGAGCAACCAACCTGTGGGCGAGGTGATGAACCGCTGGCTCGCCTTCCGGCGGGAGATGTCTGGCTTCGGAGCCATCGCCCTGGGAAACCAGGCGCACGGCGTGGAGCTCATGACCCTCGATTCCGCACGCGGCTGGATCCAGGTCGAAGCCATCGATGGCTGGATCACCACCACCCCCGGCATCCTGCTCACCATCACCATAGCCGACTGTATACCGGTATACCTCGTGGCTCCTGGTCGGGGGGTCGGGTTACTCCACGCCGGCTGGCGGGGCACCGCAGGCGGAATCCTGGAGTGCGGAGTGGAGCGCCTCGAGTCCACTACGGGCTGTTCTCCCTCAGAGTTTTCAATGCATTGTGGCGTGGGTATATGTGGGGATTGTTATGAAGTAGGTTCTGAGGTCATGACCGGCTGCGGCGTGTCGGTTTCCGGGCCCGGGCCCTGGCACCTCGACCTGCGCAGCCGCTTGATGGAACAGGCTCGAGAATTAGGCTTGGCTCAGGTCACCTCGTCAGCCTGGTGCTCATCCCATGACCGCCCGAATTTCTACAGCCACCGTGCTTCCGGCGGAGCCGATGGCCGAATGGTGGCGTACATAGGGATAGCAGCGGGGCAGGCCGGCGGCGGGGGTGCCTCCCCGCTTGCTTCCAACCCGCTCCCCAAGTAATATTTACCCTGCGGTCCCGGGAGGCGCCTGGTTCGGGCCGACTGTCGATGTGGGGGAGTTCCCCCACATTTTTTTTCCTTCTCCGCCGATGTCTGCCGACGCGCTGCTGGTTCCCATTCGCGATCACGTCACCGGGCTCGGGTTTGAGCTCGTCGATCTCAGGCGAACCGGAACGCTCCAGCGACCCATTTTGCAGGTGCGGGTGGACCGCCCGGACAGCCGACCTGGCCAGGGAGTGACGGCCGACGACTGTGCGGCAATCAGCCGGTCACTCGAGCGCTTCCTCGAATCCAGGGCGTTAGTCGGCCCACGGTACGTCTTAGAGGTGTCGTCACCGGGGGTCGAACGGCCGCTCCGGTGGCCCGAGCACTGGCGACGCTTTATCGGGCGGCAGGCCCGGATCCGAGCGGACTCCCTGCCGGGACGGAACCGGGTCGAGATTCTCTCGGTTCCCGACAACGAGCACGTGGTGCTCCGGCGTGAAGACGGGACCGAGGTGACGCTCGCCTTCGAGACCATACGCGAAGCGACGTTGGTGGCGGATGTGGAGGTGTTCGGCAAACGGCGATAGGTAGGGCGCACGGCATGCGCCCATCACGGTTAGGGTACCCATCGGGTGCCCATCGATGGGGTGAATGGATGGCAGGTTCGACAGAGATGTTAGCCGCATTCCGCGAGCTGACCACGGCCAAGCAGCTGGAGCGCTCCGATCTTCTGGAGCTGCTGCGCGACGGCATTCACGCCGCGCTGGTGCGCAAGTTCGGTCCGAATGTCAGGTTCGAGCTGAGCGTGGACGAGCTCCAGGGCACCATCAAGGTCGTGCGGCTGCGCCAGGTTGTCGAGACAGTCGAGGATCCGAGCTGGCAGATCACGCTGGAGGAAGCGCAGTACGAGGACCCCGACTTTCAGATCGGGGACATGCTCGAGGAAGAGGTGCCCTTCGTCGATTTCGGTCGTCTGGCGGTACAGGCCGCCAAGCAGCGCATCATTCAGCGAGTGCGCGAGGGCGAGCGGGCCCGCATCCGGGAAGAGTTCACCTCCAAGGTCGGTGAGCTGCTCTCCGGCGAGGTTCAGCAGATCGAGCGTGGCAAGCTCGTGATCATGCTCAACAAGTTCCGCGAGGCCGAGGCCATCGTGCCCTATCGGGAACAGAATCACCGCGAGCACTTCCATCAGGGTGACACCATCCGCGCCGTGCTCAAGCGGCTGGAGGAGACCCCGAAGGGGCCGCGACTCATCCTCTCCCGAGCCGATCCGCTCTTCGTCAAAGCGCTCTTCAAACTGGAAGTGCCGGAGATCCAGCAGCAGGTAGTCGAGATCCGGGCCATCGCCCGAGAGGTCGGCAGCCGAACCAAGGTGGCGGTGATCTCGCGGGACGACGCCATCGATCCGGTAGGGGCCTGCGTGGGACTCAAGGGCTCGAGGGTTCAAGCGGTGGTCAACGAGCTCGGCGGCGAGCGGATCGACATCGTCCCCTGGTCACCCGATCCGGAGCGGTTCGCCCGCCTGGCGCTGGCGCCGGCCCGCGTCGCCAAGGTCTTCTCCGACCCCGAAGCCAAGACCATTCAGGCGGTGGTTGATGAGGATCAGCTCTCCCTGGCCATCGGCCGGAACGGGCAAAACGTCCGCCTGGCCTCCGAGCTCACCGGCTGGAAGATCGACCTCTACTCCAGCCGCGAGTGGCTGGAGCGGGGCGGCGAGGGTCCGCTGTTCGCCCCACTGCCACCAGAAGAGGAGATGGCCGGTAAGGTGCCGCTCAGCGAGCTCAAGGGGCTATCTCCCGAGCTCACCGGAATTCTCGAGAGCGCCGGCTACAAGATGCTGAACGACATCCTGGATCTCGAGCGGGAGGACATCGCCAAAATCCCGGGAATGACGCCGGAAACGGCCGACCAGCTCATGGCGTTTCTCTCCGAGCTCACGGACGAGGATAGTGGCGAGGAGTCCCGGCCCACGGCATGAGCGGGTTGCTGGGCTTGGTCGGGCTGGGACATCGAGGGGGACGGATCGCGGTCGGCGTGGACGCGGTCCGCAAAGAGCTGCAGGCAGGCAAATGTTGGTGCGTGGTGGTGGCGGAGGATGCCAGCCCACGCGCCGTGGAAAAGGTTGTCCGGCTGGCCACCGCCAAAGGGGTGCCGTTGCTGCCGGGACCACGCGCCGCGGCGATCGGGGCGCAATTAGGCAAGCCGCCGGTGATGGCGGTAGGCGTGCGGGATCGCGCGTTGGCCGGCGGCATGGTGCAGCTGGCAACCGTACGCTCGTGACGGAGGTATGAGTGGTTAAAACGAGAGTCCACGATCTGGCGGCGGAGTTCGGCGTCGCTCCTGAGCAGCTTCTCGGCATGCTCAAGGACATGAACATCTTCGTGCGCAGCCACATGTCCGCTCTGGAGAGCGACCAGGTGTCGGCTGTCCGGGTGCGCTGGGAACGGGAGAAGCGGCGAACCGCCGAAGAGCCCGCCGCCAAGAAAGGCCGGCGCAAGGCGGCTAAGACAGAGCCCGCCCCGGTGGCGGCGGAAGCCAAGCCGGCCAAGCGTCGCCGCACCGCGGCCGAAGTGGCCCAGGTCGAGGCCCAGGTTCAGGCCGAAAAGGCCGCCGAACTGGCCGCCCTCGAGCTCGAGCGGCCGGTGATCCACGAGATCGAGGAGACCGCGCCGGCTCAAACCCTCGAGGAGCGCGCCCGTGCGCTGTTCAAGGACCTGCCGCCCGCTCCGCCGGAGAGCGAGGACGGAGAGGTCGTGACCGAAGAAGAGCCGGTGAACGGAGCTTCGCCCGACGCCGCCATCATCCGGCCCTCGGCGCCACCGGCCGCTTCCCCAAGAGCGCCGTTCATCCCGCCTCGAGTCCAGCGGCCGGCCGCTCCTCCGACTCGCGGCCCCAAGCCAGTGTTCAGCAGCAGCGCGCCCGCCACGCCGACCCGACCGGCTGGCGCGTCGCGGCCTGGTATGCCGGCAAGGCCCGGCAGCGACCGCGCCGCGCCGGTCCGCACCTTTGGACCGGATGCCGAGAAGGGTGGGGGAAGAAAGAAGGGCAAGAAGGGGAAGCGCTCGTCGGTGGACCAGGAAGCGGTGCACGCGAACATTCTCCGGACCTTGCAGGGAATGAAGGGCCCGGCAGGTCGCAAGGGCCGGCGAACCGATGAGCCCTCATTCCGGGACGTTCAGGCCGGCCGATTGGCCGAAGAGCGTGAGCGGGAGAAGACCCTCATCCGGGTCAACGAGTTCGTATCCGTCTCCGAGCTCGCCACGGCCATGAAGGTACCAGCGACCCAGATCGTGCAGTTCGCCTTTAAAGAGCTCGGGCTGATGGTCACGGTAAATCAGCGCCTCGACTTCGATCAGATCGAGCTGATCGCGTCCGCCTTCGGATTCCAGGCGGTGCGGGAGGACGAGTACGCCGCGGAAGCCGAGCTCGACCAGGGGGAAGAGAGTCCCGAGCAGCTGGTGTCCCGGCCACCGGTGGTGACTATCATGGGCCATGTGGACCACGGCAAGACATCGCTGTTGGACTACATCCGTAAGGCCAACATCGTGGCCGGCGAGGCGGGCGGGATCACCCAACACATCGGGGCCTATCACGTCGAGCTCCCCGGCGACAAGAACATCACCTTCCTTGATACTCCGGGTCACCAGGCGTTTACCGCTATGCGCGCCCGCGGCGCGCAGGTCACCGATATCGTGGTGCTCGTCGTCGCGGCCGACGATCAGGTGATGCCCCAGACCGTCGAGGCGATCAGTCACGCCCGCAACGCCGGGGTACCGATGATCGTGGCGATCAACAAGATCGATCTCCCGACCGCCAATGTGCCCAAGGTAAAGCAAGACCTCTTGCAGCAGAACGTGGTGCTCGAGGAGTTCGGCGGCACCGTTCTCTCGGCGGAGATCTCGGCCAAGAGAGGAACCGGCATCGATCACCTGCTCGAGCAGATCCTGCTTCAGGCCGAGATCCTCGACCTCAAAGCCAACCCGGCCGGTAAGGGGCACGGCACCGTTCTCGAGGCGAGTCTCGACCCGGGCAAGGGCCCGCTGGCTACCATTCTGGTCCAGCGCGGCACCCTGGTTGGGGGCGACAATTTCATCTGTGGCAGGTTCTCCGGTCGGGTCCGCGCGCTCTACGACGAGCGCGGCAAGACCGTCAAGGCGGCGGGACCATCTATTCCGGTGCAGATCCTGGGCTTCGAGGGGGTGCCCGCCGCGGGTGATATCTTCGCGGTAGTGACCGACGCCGTCGAGGCCCGTGACATCGCCCAGAAGCGGCAGCGGCTGGAGCGAGAAGCCCAGAATCGGCGAAGCGCTCGAGGCGGAACGCTCGAAGACTTCAGCCGCGCCCTCAAAGAGGGCGAAGTCTCCATGCTCCGCATCATCATCAAGGCCGACCAGGGCGGCCCGGCCGAGGCGCTGGCCGATGCGCTCGCGCAACTCACCACCAGCGAGGTGCGAGTCGACGTGGTGCACCGCGGCGTGGGGGCGATCACCGAGAGCGATATCCTGCTGGCCAAGGCCTCCGGCGCGATCGTGCTCGGGTTCCACGTCCGGCCCGATTCCAACGCCCGGGCCGCGGCAGAGCGGGAGCAGGTGGACGTGCGCACCTACCGCATCATCTACGAAGCGGTCGAAGATGTGCGGAACGCCCTGGAAGGCCTGCTCAAGCCGGAGGAGCGCGAGACGGTCCTCGGCGAGGCCGAAGTGTTGCAGCTCTTCAAGGTCAGCAAGGTGGGCACCATAGCTGGCTGCGCCGTTCGGGCTGGCACGATCCAGCGGACCGCCAAGGCGCGAGTCATCCGAGACGGGACTACGGTCTATACCGGCGCCCTCTCCAGCCTCAAGCGATTCAAGGACGACGTCCGTGAGGTGCGGGAAGGACTCGAATGCGGCATCGGCATCGAGAACTTCAACGATCTCAAAGTGGGTGATCGGATCGAATCGTTCCGGATGGAAGAGATCAAGCGAACGCTGCAGCCGGCGGCCTCGAACGTGGCGGGCTAGGGGGCTACTGGCTATTCGCTATAGGCTATTGACTGTTCCGCTCCCGGAGCAGCCCACAGCCTATAGCCATAGCCCATAGCAAACAGCCATGTACCTCGCCATCACCACCTGGGACCTCCACCTCCCCGCCTGTCACTCGCTCAAGGAGAAGCGGGGTGTGCTGAAGCCACTCACGGCCGGGCTGCGCCGAACCCTCAACGTGTCCGTCGCCGAAACCGGGCACCAGGATCTCTGGCAGCGCGCCGAGATCGCCTGCGCGGCGGTGGGAAGCGCGCGCGGGGTCGTGGAAGAGACTCTTCGCGCCGCCGATCGGCTGGTGGAGGAGACTGACGGAGTGCGGATCATGGACACGGTGACGGTGTTCAGATGAAGGGATCCTCGCGCCGGCCGGAGCAGATGGCCGAAACTCTGCGACAAGTCATCACCGAGGCGCTCGCCCGCGAGATCCGCGACCCGCGGGTGGGGTTCGTCACGATCACTATGGTCCTGGTGAGCAATGACCTGTCACATGCGCGGGTCCTGGTGAGCGTGCCCGGAGAGGATGCCGACAAGGCTCGCGCTCTCGACGGCCTGCACAGCGCGGCGGGCTTTCTCCGCTCCCGGGCGGCTCGGGCGCTGACCACCCGGTCCGTGCCCGAGCTCCACTTCGAGCTCGATCGCGGCCTGGAGCATGCCGTCCGCATCAACGAGCTGTTGAACACGATCCGGCGGGAGGACCAGGACTGATCGGCGGAGTGCTGGTGGACAAGCCTCCGGGCCTGACGTCGCATGACGTGGTGCAGCAGGTCCGGCGCGGGTTGGGGACTCGGGCCGCCGGCCACACCGGAACCCTCGACCCTTTCGCGACCGGGCTGCTCGTGGTGTTGCTGGGGAGGGCGACTAGGCTCGCGCAGTTCGTCCAGCTGCAGCCCAAGACCTATCTGGCAACGGCGTGCCTCGGCGTCCGGACGACGACCGACGACACCACCGGGCGCGTCGTCCAGACCTCGGAATCCGGCAGGTTGGTGCCCGAGGATCGGATTCGCGAAGCGTTGGCGGCTTTCGAAGGAAGCCAGCGCCAGCAGCCGCCGCAATATTCGGCCAAGCATGTGGCCGGCGAGAGGAGTTATACTCGAGCCCGGCGTGGAGAGGCGGTCGAGCTGCCGGACGTCAGCATCATCGTGCATCGCATCGCCCTGGTGCAGTATCAGCCGCCCGAGCTCAGCTTTCGCGTCGTCGTCAGCTCCGGTACCTATATCCGGGCTATCGCGCGCGATCTCGGGGAGTGCCTAGGTGTGGGAGGGCATCTCACCGCTTTGCGTCGGGAGGCCATTGGGTCGCTCCGGGTCGAGGACGCGGTTACGCTGGAGCGGCTCAGCCCCACCGCGGTGCTGCCCCCCGGTGCAATACTCCGAGACCTGCCCAGCGTCGATCTCGACGAGTCGGCTCGACGTGACGTGGTGCATGGGCGGGCGGTGGTGGACGGCGGGAAAGCGGGGAGGCGGGGAAGCGGGGAAGCGATTGCCCTGGTGGTGGGCAATGGAGAGCTCGTCGCGGTCGCCAGAGCGGAAGCCGGCTGGCTCCGACCCATGGTAGTGCTGGAAGCACTGTGACTGTGGGACCTTCCCGCTTTCCCGCTTCCCCGCTTCCCCCTCTGCCGAACGGCACCACCGTGACCGTGGGCTCATTCGACGGGGTACATCTCGGGCACCAGGCAGTTCTCCAGGAGATCGACCGCCGGGCCCGGGCGGCGGGCCGGGTGAGCGTGCTGGTGACGTTCGATCCCCATCCGCTCGAGGTGGTGAACCCAGAGGCGGCACCCCCGCTTCTGACCACCGGCCCCGAGCGACTGGAAATTTTGGCCCAGTCACCGCTTGATTACGTGGTTCTCCTTCGGTTCGACCGCCACCTGGCCGCGCTCACCCCGGAAGGCTTCGTGCGGGAGGTGCTGGTCGACCGCTGCTCCGTGCGCGAGCTCGTCATCGGGCATGACCATGGTTTCGGCCGGGGCCGGAGTGGCGACGTGGAGACTCTCCGTCGCCTCGGCGGTACCCACGGTTTCGACGTGGATGTGGTGGATCCTGTGGACCTGGGCGGCCAGCATGTCTCCAGCAGCCGCATTCGGCGCGCGGTCGCCGGCGGAGACCTGGTTACCGCCGGCGCTATGTTGGGACGGCGGTACAGTGTTGTGGGGCGAGTGGCTGAGGGAGAGCGCCGCGGACGTCTGCTCGGGGTGCCGACCATCAATTTGAGCGAGCTCTCGCCGCGAAAGCTGCTGCCTCCCGATGGGGTCTATGCCGTCGTGGTCGAGTGGCGTGGGGGACGCGCCGGGGGCATGATGAACCAGGGCCCGAGACCCACGTTTCAGGATGGACGGCGGATCCTCGAGGCGCACCTGTTCGGCTTCGATGGCGACCTGTATGGTGAGTGGGTCCGCATCGAGTGGGTGGAGCGGTTGCGGGACATCGAACGGTTCGAGTCCCTCGAGCATCTGAAGAAGCAGTTGCAACACGATCGAACCCGGGCCTTGGCTGCCCTCGCCGATGCTCGGTCCAACCTTAGCCGCGTGTGACACGCCTGAGAAACTGACCCGACGATGTTCTCAACCATTCGTTCCCGACTCATCATCATCGGCATCCTCATTGTCGCATCGGTATACTTTCTCTTTCCTCGAAACATCACGCTGCGCGAGCGTGGTCCGAGCGGGGTCATGCGGGACACGGTGGTAACCCGGGTTCCGCTGAAGCGGGGACTGGATCTGCAGGGCGGGATGCATCTTGCGCTCGAGCTCGATCAATCCCGGCAGGTGTCAGCCGACCCCAAAAAGGATCTGGACCTGGCGTTGACCGTGCTGCGCAAACGGATCGACGAGTTCGGAGTCGAGGAACCGCTGGTACAGAAGGTGGGCGCCGACCGGATCGTGGTGGAGCTTGCCGGGATCACCGATCCCGCTCGCGCCAAGGCAATTGTGCAGCGGAGCGCGTTTCTCGAGTTCCGGATCACCGACAAGACCGGAGCGGTGGAGAATGCCATCCCGGCGATGGATCGGACTCTGCGGAACCTGGGCATCAAAGGGGAAGCCGAGGCCGAGAAGCCATCGGCTGTCCAGCAACTCCTGGGTGGCGATACCGCTGCCAAGAAGGACAGCACCGCGAAACCCAAGGCAGCCAAGGACAGCACGGCCCCGGACACTACGCCGGTGCCCGGCGGAGTCCTCAGCGGACTGATCCAGCCGGCCGGCGCTGGCGGGGTCCCCGGCGAATACCTGGTGCCGGAGACCGCCTTTCCGCGGGTGGACAGCCTGCTCAACATTCCGGCCGTGGCCCGGCAGCTGCCCCGTGGCGTGGTACTGCGCTGGAGCGCCGGGCCGGCCAGCGTGGGGGTGCAACCGGTCCGTTTCCTCTACGCCCTGGACGACAGGAGCATCGTGACCGGCAGCAATCTGGTTGATGCCAAGGCTCAGCTTGACCCGCTGACCAACGGACCGATCGTCACCTTCGAGTTGGACCGCGCCGGCGGCCGGAAGTTCGGCGAAGAGACTGGAAAGCACGTGGGCGACTACATGGCCATCCTGCTCGACGGCCGGGTGCAGGGGCGTCCGCCGGTGATTCAGAGCCGGATCGGCCGTAACGGCCAGATCACTCTTGGCGGCAAGAGCCTTCAGGAGGCGCAG
The DNA here is from genome assembly GCA_036506575.1 of Gemmatimonadales bacterium. Classification (GTDB taxonomy): domain Bacteria; phylum Gemmatimonadota; class Gemmatimonadetes; order Gemmatimonadales; family GWC2-71-9; genus CAVVWJ01. The sequence continues at coordinate 16,196 of DASXRM010000042.1, forward strand.
GACCTGGCGCTCACGCTCAAGGCAGGCGCCCTGCCCATTCCGCTCAAGATCGTCGAGGAACGACAGGTCGGGGCTAGTCTCGGCAGTGACTCGATTCACAAGGGGATCACGGCGGGTGTCGTCGGCACCGCGCTCGTGATCCTCATCATGCTCATCTTCTACCGCTTGAGCGGAGCGCTGGCGGTCCTCGCTCTCGGCCTTTACCTCCTGTTCACCCTCGGAGCGCTGTCGATGGTGAACGCGACGTTGACGCTCCCGGGCCTGGCCGGGATCGTTCTATCCATCGGTATCGCGGTGGACGCCAACGTGCTGATTTTCGAGCGCATCCGGGAGGAGCTGCTCCACGGCAAGACGGTCCGGCTCGCGATAGACGAAGGCTTCAAGCACGCCATGAACGCCATTGTGGACTCCAACGTGAGCGCCGTCCTCACCGCCCTCTTTCTCTTCCAGTTCGGTACCGGGCCGGTGAAAGGGTTCGCGGTGACCCTCATCATGGGCATCATCGCTTCGATGATCACCGCGATCTTCGTGACCCGCACATTCTTCATGATCTGGCTGAACCGCCGGCCCGCCCTGACTACCTTGAGTATCTGACCATGCTGCGACTGTTTGGCAATGCCAAGTATGACTTCATCGGCGTGCGGCGCTATGCCTACGCGGTCACCGCGATCGTGCTCCTTCCGGGTCTGCTCTTCCTCTTGATTCGCGGGCTCAACTACAGCATCGAGTTCACCGGCGGGACGCTGCTTCAGATCCAGAGCAAGAAGCCGGTGGACGTCGCAAATCTGCGGACCGGTCTGGACCGGGAGGGCCTGCATGGCGCCGAGATCCAGAACTTCGGGGCTGCGAATGAGTACGTCATCCGCGCCAGGGTAGCCAAGCCGGGAAGCGATGCCAACGACACTCAGGCCACCGCGGCGGCCGTCAGCCAGGCGCTCGATGCCGTCCTGGGAGCGGGGAACTACACGGTGCTCCGCACCGAGGCGGTCGGTCCCAAGGTCGGCGGCGAGCTTCGGCAGAAGGCGTTTTTGGCCATCTTTCTGTCGTTCTTCGCCGTGCTCGCCTATCTGGCCTATCGCTTCGAGTGGCGTTTCGGACTCGCCGCGGTCATTGCCACGGCGCACGACATCCTCGCCACCATTGCGTTCATCGGGGTACTGCGGTTGGAAGTGAGTCTCACGGTGGTTGCGGCGGTGCTCTCTATGGTCGGCTACTCCCTGAACGACACGATCATCATCTTCGACCGGGTGCGGGAGAACCTGCACAAGCACAAGCATGAGAGCTTCGAGCAGATCTTGAATCGCTCGATCAACGAGACGCTCCCCCGAAGTGTGCTCACTCACGGGACGACAATGGCGAGCCTTGTTGCCCTGGCCATTTTCGGGGGCGAGGTGATCCGTCCCTTCGCCCTGGTGATGCTCTTTGGCGTCTTCACCGGAACCTTCTCTTCTATCTACATCGCCTCGCCGGTGCTTATGGCCATCGAGAAGCGCTGGCCCGGTCCGGCCGCGCGGGGCCATCTGGCGCCACGTAAGGCAGCGCCGCCGGTGTCGGGTCGGAAGCCCCAGACGGTTGGGTAGCGGGAAGGGCGGGAGAGGCGGGAAGGGCGGGAACGCCTCCTTCACCCTCCTTCCTTCCCGTCCTTCCCGTCCTTCCCGTCCTTCCCGTCTTTCCCGCCATGCTCATCGACACCCACTGTCACCTCGCTGATCCGGCCTACGCTCCCGATCGCGCGGAGGTGCTCGAGCGCGCGTGGGCGGCCGGAGTGGCCCGCGTGGTGGCGATCGGAGAATCCCGGGAGAGCGCGGAGGCAGCCCACGCCATCGCGGCCGCGGAACCGCGGGTCGTTGCC
>DASXRM010000043.1:0-49446 GCA_036506575.1 Gemmatimonadales bacterium
TGAGAGGTGAGAGGTGAGAGGTAAGAGGTGAGAGGGGAGAGGGGGGCGAGAATTAACGTCAGAACCAGCTTGGACCCACGAATAGAATGGGTCCGGAGCAAGCCACTCTTCCAGCCAGAGGTCTCACGTCTCACTTCTCACCTCTCACTTCTCACCTCTCACTTCTCACCTCTCACCTCTCACCTCAAAACTGATACCCCACCCCCAGACTCAGCAGCTCGCCTTCGCCCAGGCCCGCCTGATTGCGTTGGAGCTGGTAGTCGCCTTTGAAGACCACGTTATAAATCGGCTTGTAGGACAACCCGAAGGTGGTAATGCGCCGCGCCAACGACTCGTCCTTCACCACAGCCGGCGGCACCTCGGCCTGCGTATCGAAGTGTTCGTAGCGGAGAAAGGCGTTGAGCCGCTGCACCGAGGCCGGCGCCAGCACGGACAATAGGTTGTAGGCGGCTTCGACGTATCCACCGGCAATGCGGCTGCCCACCTGTCCGCCATAGGCGGCGTTGATGGCCTCCGCATCGGAAATGCTGATATTGGCAACCACCCCCCGAAACATCAATGCGCCGGTATCGTACCTGGCGTCGGCCGCCACCAGCGCGACCGCGTTGTCGAAGCTGCCGGTGCCCAATGCCGGATCCTGGTTGGCGCTGCCACCGTACCAGAACGAGCCGCCCAGCCTGAGGCCAGGACGAACCCACTCCACCCGACCGGTCAGCGACGGATTGGCGAAGCTGGCCTCCTTTCCCTCCTGCCGCCCGCCTCGAATCCCGGAGACCGCATCGAATCCATCCGCCCGAAGGCCGTTGACCAGGTACACCCGGTAGCTCAACCCGGCCGACCCCGGGAACGCGCCGACGGCACCGATCCCGAGCTCGCGCCAGGTGGTGGGAAGAACGTCACGATCGAAGCTGGGCCGAGCTACTCCGTTGAATGTGGGCGGCTCGTGTAGCTCATTGACGATCCCAACCGGCGGGAGCACCAGACCTGCCCGTAAGGTGATGGCGGGCGCGATGAGATAGTCGAGGTACAGCTGCTCGAGCGCCACCTCGCCTCCTTCCTCGCCCCCCTCGATCTTGGCATCCTCCAGCTCCACCTCAGACCGGAAGGCCAGACGCTCACTGAAACTGTGCGCCAGATAGACCACGAACCGCCGTACGTTGATCTCGCCTGGGGTATTCGGCCCGGTGGCGTTGGTATAGTGCACCTCTCCATACCCACCAACCGTGGTAGTCTCGGTCTCCTGAGCGAAGAGAGCAGCCGGACTGAAGGACAGAGGGACCGCACCGACGGCGAGAGCGGCCAGCTTGAGGTACGCGCACCGCGGGAAAGGCATCCGGGATCCTGATGAGGGGGCTGAAGACTAATTGAGAATGGTTTTCATCTATAAGCCCTACTACTTTATTCCCGATTAACACTGGTGTCAACACTCGCTCCCGCGCATCATTGGACAGTATCCGCACTTCCATGACCTCACCCGGGCACTGAAGAGGCCCCATGGTCCTGCTGCCCCTCCGCGACGTTCGTCTCCCCAAGGCCACCGAACAGTTTTACGACGGCTGGCTCGCCGACCTGGAGGCGCAACTCTCGGAGCCGGAAGCCGATTGGCACCGGCTGACCCGCGACCTGCTGTTCCAGATCAATCACCCCGGCGCCGGGGATTATGAGGGACTGCTGCAGGATCCCAAGACCACGGAGGCGAGCCGGATCGCTCTGCTCTCATTCGACCCCCGCAACGTCACGCTGGAGCCCGAGTATTACGCCGAAGTCGACGCCGGGCGCTACGCCCGGGTGAAGCCGCTCATCTGGCTCTGGCAGGGCTTCGATCGTTCACCGCTCGGCGGTAACGTGCATCTCGGCGTGCGCTTCCGCCGTATTCTGGCCCCTCACATCTTTGCTCGAGTCGGCCGGAACTTTAAGGCCTTCCACTTCGTGGAGTTCTCGTTCGGGTACAATCTCGAGGTGGGCGACGACGTCGTGGTGCACCGGAACGTCCTGCTGGACGACCGCGGGGGCATCACGCTGGGCAACCGCGTGAGTGTCTCCGACTACGCGAACATTTACAGCCACACCCACAGCATCGTAGATCAAAGGGATGTCACCAATGCGCGGACGATACTGGAGGACGACGTGCGGATCACCTATCACGCGACCGTCCTTGCCGGCGTGCGGGTAGGTCGGAACGCCATGGTCGGGGCCAACGCCGTGGCAACGAAGGATGTGCGGCCCTATCACGTGAATGTCGGCATTCCAGCCAAGTCGATTCGGGTCAAGCCGAATGCGCCGCCGGAGGCTTACGTAACCGAGCGGGTCGCGCGCAGCCAAGCCCGGGAGTCCTGAGGTGTCTCGCCGGCCCGGTAACCCGCCGCTGCCCGCAGCCGCCCTCGCGGCCGGGGCACTACTCGCCTCCATCCTCACTGCCGTCCTCGTTGCCGGTCCCCCGCCGGCGCGGCCGATGGCGGTCATGGCGGTGGCGAGCACTATCATCCTTGCCCTCTCGATCTGGCGTAGAGGGTGGGAGGTTCCGCTCCACCTGGTAGCCGCGACCCTCCTCGGCATCGTTGCGTGGTGGGAGGAGGATCGGGTCTGGTGGATCTCCCTCTTTGCCAGCCTCAGCATTTTGGGAACCTTCTGGGTTGCTCTGGTCCGATCCCGCCGTCGGGCTCGAGAAGCCGAAGCCAAGGCCGACCAGCTCGCGGTTCAGGTCGACCGCCGCATCAGTGAGCTCTTTTCCCTCCAGGAGCTGAGCTACGTCCTTTCGGAATCGATCCAGCTAGACCGCGTGGTGGACCAGGTGGCCAGGTATGCCGCGCGCTTTCTCCAGGCGGATGGCGCGGTGGTAGTGCTGGTTGAGATGGAGGGACGGGCACTACGCGTCGTGGCGGCTTCAGGAACGCTGGAGTCGCTGGTAGGACAGGTGAGCGAAGAATCGGAGAGCGCGCTGGTGCGCTTCGCGATCGGGCGGGACCGAATCGAGGTCGCCCAGGGAACCGAGACTCCAACGGTCGACCTCATCGGTGGCTTGCTGGTCCGCTCGGCGGCCGTGGCCCCGCTCCGAGCCCAGGGGATCACGATGGGCGCGCTGGCGGTAGCCGACCGGAGGGGCGGTCCGTTCACGACGGAAGATCTCTGGCTTTTGTCGACCGTGGCCACGAATGCATCCGTGGTGCTGGCCAACAGTCGCCTCTACGAGATGGTGCGCCGCAGCGAAGAAGAGTGGGAAACGGCGTTCAACGCTCTCACCGAAGGGATCGCGGTGGTAGGACCCACGGGCGCGATCCTCCGGGCCAACCGGGCGCTGGCGGCGCTGGCTGAACTGCCCGAATCCGAGCTGGTCAGCCGCGACTTCTGCGAGCTGCTTCCCGGAGCGTCCGAAGTCGTTGCCGGCCTGATCCAGGCGGCGTATCGCAGGGAGAGGACTGCCCCCTTGGTGGTGCGACTGGAGCAGAATCACCGGGTGCTCCGGTTGACCGCGGCGCCCCTGGCCGGCACGGAATCGGGCTCGGTGGTTATCCTGATCGAAGATGTCACCGAGCAGCGAATGCTCGAGGCTCAGATCATCCAGAACGACAAAATGGCTTCGATCGGGCAGCTGGTGTCCGGCGTGGCGCATGAGCTGAACAATCCTCTCACCTCGATTGCGGGGCTGGCCGAGCTCCTGCTGGAGCGGCGCCCGCATCCGGAGCTTCCGCGGGAACACCTCCGGGTAATTCACGATCAGGCCGAGCGCGCCGGGCGAATAGTGCGCAACCTGCTGACCTTCGCCCGAAAGGGTGTGGCCGAGAAGACGGCGGTCGATCTGAATGACGTAGTCACCCGGACCTCGCTGCTGATCATGCACGAGCTGCAGCTCCACGGGATCGAGCTGGATTCGGCGCTGAGCGCGGATCCGGTTGTGGTGCTGGGCGACCGCTACGAGCTGCAGCAGGTCCTGCTCAATCTGGTGACCAACGCGGTACAAGCCGTGACCGGCGTGGAGGCCGGAAGACCGCGGCGCATCACCCTGTCCACCAGCCGCTCCGAGGGAGAAGCGGTACTCCGAGTTTGCGACAACGGACCGGGGGTGCCGAAGCACTTCGCTCCCTATCTTTTCACACCGTTCTTCACCACCAAGGCTCCCGGAGAGGGCACCGGCCTAGGTCTGTCGCTCAGCTACGGGCTGGTGAAGGCTCACGGCGGTGCTCTTGTCTACGAGCCGCCCCCCGAAGGCGGCGCTGAATTCCGGGTTACGCTGCCTCTCTATGAGTCCGAGATCCCCGCCCCAGTGCAGGAGCCGGTGGCCAAGGAGAACGGTCGCTCGGCTGCCCGTCGGATTCTGGTTGTGGACGAAGATCCCGCGGTACATCGGCTGGTGAGCGCCCTGTTCACTCCCGAGGGCCATGCGGTGGAGTCGGTGCGCTCGGGGGAACAGGCGTTGAGACTGGCGCGAGAGGGCGATTACGACATGATCATCGCAGACGTGCGGATGGCGGCCGGCGCGGCGGAGCCGTTCGCCCACGCGCTGCTCCATGCCTGTCCCCAGGCCCGAGGCCGGCTGGTAGTCGCTTGCTCCGGCGAAGAGGATCTCCCTGCCCCGTTATCGGAGCAGGCGCTTCGCCGGGTGAGGAAGCCGTTCAATCCCCGCGACCTCCGGAGGGTCGCCAAGGAGATTTTTCAGTAGCCGGCCGCACTGGCGGGCTTCCAGGGCAACACGCTGATTCGTCCTTTGACCTTCGACGTAGCGCTAGAGGCGTCCGCGGTGGCCCAGTAGTTACCCCCCGCCGCCAGGTCGGGCGCATCGATGAACCATCGGGTGGCCCGCAGGAAGATGTTGCCCGTGACCTCGCTGGCGTGCCCCTCTCCATCCAGCACCAGCCCATCTCCTACGCCGTCAAAGAGGTTGCCCCGCAGCTGGGCGCGGGTGGTCCGCTCCAGGACGATGCCTTGCTCCAGTCGCGTCAGCACGTTGTCGTCGATCCGATACCGGCGGCTGGGATCTCCCGGCTGCTCCGGTGCGCCGACCCGGATGCCCACAGCGCCTCCGATCAGCACGTTGTCCAGGATGGCGTTGTCGCTGCCATGGTCGCTGACTATGCCGGCCGTCCGCGAGCCGATGACGGTATTCCCCCGGAGGATGGTGCCTCCCGAGTGATCCATGCGGAAGCCTATGGCTGAGCTGTCGGCCCGGTTATCCAGAAAGGTATTGCTCCATCCGAAGGACGAGGTAAAGCCGGTCCGCAATGCGGAAGACGCGTCGTTACGGTAGACCAGATTGCCCACTGAGGGCCGGGTCGCGCGGCGCTCGCCAGCGAGCAGCAAACCCAGGCTCGATGCCGTAAGATCGTTGTCGACGATGGTGTTGGAGTCGCTCGCATCGCGCAGCAGAACCGCCGCGGCGCCGCAGTCGCCGGCGGGCACCTGAGACTCGCAACGACGGGTGTGATCGGCGCGGTTCCGCGCAATGATGTTCCGGGACGAGCGCCAGAGATGGATGCCCCAGCCGTTGTTCATCGCGACATCGTTATCGGCGATATAGCTGTCGCGCACCTCCAGGAGCGCGATGCCGTTCTGAGCGCCACGTGCGGTGATGCCGGTAATGCTCGCGGCGACGGTTCGCCGGAGCAGAATGCCGCCGCCGTATCGCTCGAACGTATCGGGTAGCACGACGTTCAGGTGGTCCATCGCGTCGGGGCGCGCGGGCGTGGAGCGGACCCCCTGGTCCCGGCTGCCCGAGAGGTCGGTGCCGGTAATCCGATGGGCCCGGCCGCCCTCCAGATGCACCCCGTAGCGATATCCGCGGATGGCACCGCCCATGATGGTGACCGCGTCCACCCCCTGGCTCGTGACCCCTGCCCCGATGAATCGGTCCGGCACCGAATCTCCGCTCTCGAGCACGACGCCGGTAAGGTCGATACGGGTCCCCGAAGCGGCGGCGATGATCACGCCCTGCTCGTTTCGGTCAGCGATCCGATAGTGACCGGGGCAGATCCGCACCTCACCCTGTACCTGTGTGCCCGACCGGATGGGTCGAAGGCATGGCGCCGCGCCGCCTGGCACCGATGAAGCCATAACTGGTAGCAGAGAGATAACAGCGAGGATCATGGTCGAACCGGATAGCCCCGCTCGCGAAGGTAAGCCCGCGCCCGCGGCAAAGAGGACTCCCGAAAGTGGAAGATGGTTGCGGCAAGAACCCCGTGCGCCCCTGCCTCCAAAGCATCCGCCAGGTGCTCCAGTTGGCCAGCGCCGCCGGACGCGATCACCGGAATGCTCACGCCGGCCGACACCTGGCGGATCAGCGGGAGATCGTATCCTTGGCCCGTGCCGTCCCGGTCCATCGACGTGAGCAGGATCTCGCCGGCCCCGAGCGTCTCCAATCGCCGGGTCCAATCGACCGCTTCGAGCGGCGTCTCCTCCCGGCCGCCGTTGATCATCACCACGAAGCGCCCGTCGATGCACCTGACGTCCACCGCCACCACCACACACTGGGTACCAAAGCTTTCGGCCAACCGGGAGACCAACGTGGGATCACGCACCGCGGCCGTGTTGATGGCGGTTTTGTCTGCGCCCGCTCTCAGCGCCGCACCGGCATCCTGCACCGAGCGGATGCCCCCGCCCACCGTGAACGGAATAAAAATGGCTTCCGCAACCCGGCTGACCATCCCGAGCGTGGTGCGGCGCGCCTCTGGGGTGGCCGAGATATCCAGAAAGATGAGTTCATCGGCGCCGTCGGCGTCATAACGAGCCGCCTGCGCCACCGGATCGCCCGCGTCCCGGAGGCTCTCGAAGTGGACCCCCTTGACCACCCGCCCACCAGCCACGTCGAGACAGGGGATGATTCGCCGGGCTAGCATACCCGGAGCACGTCGTCCACCGCGCCTGCGTCCCCCGTCCCCAGCAGCGCCACGATATCGTCCACCGCGCGGCGCTCGCGGGGCCAGGCAAAGCGGAGTCGAGCCCCCTCGGGAGCGAGCCATTCAAAGCGATCGTGCTCCGGCCCGAGCCGTACGGCGGCATCGGGAGCGACGAAAGCGGCGAAGACCGGGACCAGAGCGACTTCGTCTGCCCGGTGCTGATAGAACAACTCGACCCGGCTCAAGTTGTAGAGCCTGAGCGGGGTGAGCCCGGTCTCCTCCTCCAGCTCCCGAGCCGCCGCGCCGGCCGGCTGCTCGGCCGGTTCGATGTGCCCGTGCACGCTTTCCCAGGAGCCCGGACAGCGCCCGCCAGGAGCGCGCCGAAGCGCCAGGCATTCCAGCGAGGACCCGGTCCTGCGCAGCACGTACACGTCCACCAGCGAGGTCCGCACCGAGGTCATGGGTGCCACTCGGCGAAAGCGGCGAGCAGTGCAATTCCCGCGCGCTGAGACTTTTCCGGGTGAAACTGGGCCCCGATGATCGACCCTTCGCCCACGAGAGTGGGAAAGACGCCGCCGTAGTCGCCGGTCCCGAGTACATCCCCGGTGGGAAGGGAGGTCGGGTAATAGCTGTGAACGTGATAAAAGAATTGAGACGATTCTTCGAACGCCGCACTCAGGAGCGCGTGCCGCCGACCGGACTCGGTCAGGTCGACCTTGGCCCATCCGACATGCGGAACCGGAAGTCCGCTGGAAAACCGTCGCACCCGGCCCGGGAGCAACGCCATACCGCGTGCCTGGGGGGCCTCCTCGCTCAGCTCGAAGAAGAGTTGCAGGCCAAGGCAGATGCCCATCACCGGACGTCCCGCCCTCGCCACTTCCCGAATCGCCTCGCCCAGACCGGTGGAGGCGAGCGTCCGCGATGCCTGGCCAAAGTTACCGACGCCGGGAACGAGTACCCGATCGGCCCGTCGAACTTCCTCGGGGTCGCTGATCAGGTCGGCCGGATGGCCGCTTACCCGGAGTGCGCGAGCCACGCTCGCCAGGTTGTTTACCCCGTAGTCTACCACGGCAATCACAGCACGCCCTTGGTCGAGGGCACTCCACCCACCCGTGGATCCCGGGTGGTGGCGGCGTCGAAGGCCCGCGCAAAGGCCTTGAACGCGGCCTCGACGATGTGATGCGGGTTATCTCCCCGGACCAGATCGAGGTGAACGGTGAGCCCCGCATTGAGCACCAGCGCCCGGAAGAACTCCGGGGTCAAAAACACATCGTACTCTCCGAGCATCTGCCACTTGGGAATCTCGATGTGGTATGAGAGATAGGGACGCCCGGAGACGTCTACCACGCACCGGACCAGGGCTTCATCTAGTGGGATCACGACGTCGGCATACCGCCGAATGCCGGCCCTGTCGCCCAGTGCCTCGCCGATCGCCTGGCCCAGGACGATGCCGGTGTCCTCGACCGTGTGATGGCCATCCACGTGGAGATCGCCGCGGGCCTCCACCGTCAGATCGAGCAGGCCGTGCCGGGCAAACGCGACCAGCATGTGGTCGAAAAAGCCGATCCCGGTCCTGACCTGTGCCTCGCCCCGGCCGTCGAGATCGACCCGGACGTGAAGATCGGTCTCATTCGTGGTTCGCCTGACCTCAGCTACGCGGGACATGCTGAGCTCCCCAAAAACATTGCCGCAGATAACCACGGATAAAGAACACGGATTATTCCTGGCCCACTCGGCGCTCCTCTCGCAGCAGCAGAGCTCGGCAATTTCTTGTTTAACAGCTGCTTTCAAACAAAACAACATCCCCGGACTCCACCTTGTGACGGGAGTCCCAAGCCCGCAAGGAGCGATCCGTGCTTTTATCCGTTTTTATCTGCGGCCACCTTCTTCGGGTGGGTTGGAGAGGATCTCCTCCAGCGCCTGGATTACCGCGTCCATGTCATCGGCCGTGCCGATCGAAATCCGCAGACAATCGGCCAGCTCAAGGGAGCTCGATAGGTCTCGTACCAGGATACCATAGTCCTGGTGCAGGCGATGGAAGAGTTGGGTTGCCGAGATGGCCTGACAGCGGATCAGCACGAAGTTGGCCGCAGACGGATACACCGAGACACCTGAGACCCGGCGCAGGCGAGCCACGAATCGCTCGCGCGTGCCGATAACCTCGTGGGTGCGGGCGGTCAGCATCGAGGCGTGCCGCAGGGCGACCCGAGCGGCCGCCAGGGTTATCAGGTTCACGTTGTAGGGCAGCTTTCCCTTGGCGATCTCCCGAGCCACAGCCGGATGCGCCAGCGCCACGCCAAACCTGAGTCCGGCCAGCCCCAGCGCCTTGGAGAAAGTCCGGAGAACGACCACGCGCGACGAGTGCCGGAGCAGTGGGATGGCGCTGGGGCCGCCGAAGTCCTGATACGCTTCATCGCATACCACCAAGGCATCGGTTGCATCGAGAACCCGTTCGACAGCACCCTCGGGGAGCGCCGAACCGGTCGGATTGTTGGGAGAGTTGAGCACCACGACCCTGGCGTGCTCCCGCCGGGAAGTCTCGATCAGCCGATCGACATCAAAGACGTAAGCTTCTCCCAGCGGCACCGGTAGGTAGCGCCCGCCCAGCACGCCGGTCAGCAGACGGTACAGCGAGAAGGTCGGTGATGGCGCGACAACCACATCGCCGGCGCCGAGCGTCACGGCAAGAGTCGCCTGGATCAGCTCGTTCGAGCCGTTCCCCACCAGCACGCCGTCCGGCAGCCATCCATACTGCGCCGCCAGCGCCGACTGAAGATCGCGCGGCACGAACTCCGGGTAGCGCTGCCAAGGCCGTCCGGCGACCTGATCCCACACTTCCCGCTTGAGCTCGGCGGGGAAATCGAACGGCGACTCGTTCTGGTTGAGCTTCCGTCGAGCCGCCGGAGCGGCCAACGAGTAGCCCGCCTGGCCGCGCACGGACGGCTTGATCAGCTCGAGGCCGTCCGATGCCGGCGGCGAGCCCACCGGGCCGGGAGCGTCGAGCGAAGGATTGGTGGGCTGGGTGGGTACCCGCTGAGCGGGGGATGGCGGCGGGGTACGCGGCCGGGTCAAGCGCGGTGGCGGCCGAGGACCGCCTCGAGCCGTGCCGTGAGCGAGCGGGCCCGGAACGGTTTGGTGACGAAGTCGTCGGCGCCCAGCTCGAAGACCCGCACCTCGTTGTCCTCGTCGCCCTTCGCCGTGAGAACCATGACGGGAATCTCCCGGGTCGCGGGGCGGGAGCGGAGTTGGGCCAAGACCCCATAGCCATCGAGCCCCGGCAGATTGAGATCGAGAATGATCACGTCGGGGGCGAAGCGATCGACTTCGTCCAGTGCCTGGATTCCGTCCCGTGCTTCGGCGACCCGGTAGCCCTCGCGTTGGAGCAGATCTTTCATGACCCGGCGCAGCTGCTCCTCATCCTCGACCAGGAGCACGCAGGCCCCCTTGCCCCGTCCACCCGACACGATGCCATCGGTTGCGGTCGGCTCCTCGAGGAGCTCCATCTCCATCGATATCTCATGGGCAGCAGGTTCGGGAGCCACCGTGGCGGTTGGCGCGGGTGATGCGGTCCGGCTCCCGCGGGCAGTCCGCCGTGATGGGATCGGCTCGGGTGTTCTCGCCGGCGCCTCCTGAGGCGCATCGGTGACTCGGAGTAGCTCCTCGAGGGTGGATTCTCCCGCCAGGACATGGCGGAGGCCGCTACCCCACAACGAGCGCATACCCGCCGCACGAGCCGCTTCGGCGATCTTCTCCGCGGTGGCGCCCTCGCCGATCCGGCGCTCGAGCTCCGGGTTCATCGTCAGCACCTCGACGATGCTGAACCTCCCCCGATACCCCGTCATGGAGCACTCCGAGCAGCCCACCGCCTGGTACAACGTCACCCCTTGAGGGACGAACCGCGCCAGGCGCTCGCTGACCGGCTCGGTGGCTTCGATCCGGCAGGCGCGACACAGGCGGCGCATCAGGCGTTGGGCCACCACGCCGCGCAGGGCCGGCGCGATCTTGTACGCCTCCATTCCCATATCCACCAATCGGGTCACCGCATTGGGTGCGTCGTTGGTGTGGAGGGTGGAGAGAACCAGATGGCCGGTGAGCGAAGCCTGCAGCGCGATCTGGGCGGTTTCCTTATCGCGGATCTCTCCCACCAGGACCACGTCGGGGTCCTGCCTCAGGATGGACCGCAAGGCGGCGGCAAAGGTCAGTCCCGCCTTCTCGTTTACCTGAACCTGGACGATGTTCTGGCCCAGCCGATACTCGACCGGGTCCTCCACCGTGACGATGTTGATACCTTCACCCTGCACCACACGGAGAGAGGAGTACAGCGTGGTGGTCTTGCCGGATCCGGTGGGGCCGGTGACCAGGATGATCCCTTCTTTGTAACCCAGCAGCTTGCGGATGGCCTGTTGCTCGTCTTCCGCCAACCCCAGGCTGTCGAGAGCGAGGTTGGTCGCTTTCTGGCTCAAAATCCGGATGACGACTTTCTCGCCCAGCGACGCGGGCAATGTCGACACCCGAAGGTCGATCGCTTCTCCGTTCACCGAGATCCGCGCCCGGCCATCCTGAGGCCGGAGCCGGTCGGCGATATCGAGCCCCGACATGATCTTGACCCGGGAGATCAAGGGCACGCCGGCACTGCGCGGGATCTTCATGATCTGCCGCAGAACGCCGTCGATCCGGTAGCGCACGACAACGCCACCCTCGATCGGCTCCACGTGAATGTCGCTCGCCCGGTTGGTTACCCCATCTGCGATCATGGTGTCCACCAACCGCAGGATCGGCCGCTGGCTGGCCTGCTCCGCGCTGGCGGCGCTCTCCTCATCCTCCTTGATCTGCTCTACCTCGAAGTCGCTGCCGATGCCTTCGAGAAGCCGGGTGACTGCTGTCTCGGTATCGCGGTAAAGCTCGTCGAGCTTCTCCCGGATCTTCGATGGCGAGCCCAGGAGCATGCGAACCTCACGCCCCGTGGCGAACGCCAGCATCTTCTCGGCGTCCATGTCGAATGGGTTGGCGGTCGCCACCTCGAGATACGAGTCGGTCTGCCGCACCGGAACGACGTTGAACCGGCGGGCCAACTGCTCGGGTACGGTGGTAATCAGCTTGGGGTCGGGCTTCGACAGGTCGGCGATCTGGAAGCGAAACCGCGCGGCGATCGCGCCGAGAATCTGCTGGTCGCTGGCCAGCTTGCGCTGCACCAGTAATTCCCAGAGGGACACGGCAGGCCCCTCCTCTTCCCGCAACGTCTTGACAGCTTCATCGGACAGGAGGGTCTCGATGGAGGGGACCAACCATTCATCGGTGAACTGCATGACGACTCTGATGACGAGGCAGAAGGATGGGTGGCCCTCGGGGGGAAGCCACTCGGGCAAAGATAAGAAGGTTACAGCAGGCCCCACCAGTCCCGATTGAAGTCCACGGTCACGCCGACGTGACCATCCCTCAATCCCACCCCTGCCTCGACCCGGATTAGGCGCATGAACCATTCGATGGCAAGACCGGCCACCGGGCGAACGCCGGCGCTTCGATTCCATGGCAGACCGATAAGTGGCCGCCCGGTATACCCTGCGGCCAGGAAAGGAGCCACGGTCATGTGCCGGCCGGTGGATGCGAAAGAGCCCAGGGAGATTGCGGGAACGGGTACCTCGAGGCGCCACTCGACATGTGCCAGAGCCACCTCTCTACCCCCGTACGCCCGAAAGGGCTCGCCTACGAGGGTTCCGCGTCCTCCGAGGACGAAGCTCCGGTACGCCGGAAGCCCGCCGCTACCCAGACCGAAATACCCTCGCGACAGCAACTCGCTCCTTCCCAGACGCGCGAGCCAGCGTCCCTCGGCAGTGGCTCGCAGGTACTCGCTGGATCCTTCTCCGGCCTCGAGCGAGACTCGTCCCTGGAGATCGCGATGAAGAGCGATGCCGCCACTGGCGCGCTCCAGCCCGAACCGCAGCAACCGGTGACTCCCCCCACCAAGCGGAGGGTTCGGGCGGTACCGGCCAGTGGCTGGTGATGCCCGGGTCGTCACCGAGTGGCTCTCTTCCACGCCCAGGCCTGCCATCAGCCAGGTACGCCCGCCAAGGCGGTGTCGCATTCCGAGATCGACGGCGTGGATCAGGACATAGTCTCCATAGTCCTTGCCCGCTTCTTGGGCCGACAGGGAGTTCACCAAAGGGGCTACGACCGGCAGATCACTGAAATCCGTGATCCGGCGAGAGGCACCGATGCTGAGCTGAGTGGCTCCCGTGCTCCAGCTCGCGGTTGCGGAGCCAAGCAGCCGGTGGTCGGAAGTGCCATACGCGATCGAGGGGCGAAACTGGATCCGGCTGCCTTCGAGCCCGGCGGCCCCGCCGAACCCGAGCGTGAGACCCTGCACCCGGGTCACCCGTGCCACATCGCTCAGCGATCCGGTTGCGAGCCGGCTGGATGGCAGCCCGATGAGCGGCCGGGATCCCGCGATCCGCTCCACTTCTCCCCGAAGCGCCTCCATGTCTTGCCGGTTGACCGGCTGGGCTACCCCCGCGATAGCCTGCTCGAGCGGTTCATTCCAGCCCGAATTACCCCCCGGACGCAGCAGCCCGCCGATCGCCGGACGCGCGAAGATGCCGGCCGGGAGCTCGGGATTCAAATCGTAGCTGTGGATCTCCCAACGTCCCCGGATGATTCCCCGCGCAGGAAAGTCGAGCCAGGTGGCCCGGCGGCGGATCTCGACCTCCTGGCGATAAGGCAACCAGAACCGATTCTCATACAAGGCGTTTTCCAGGACGACGCTGATGTCTTCCAGATGGCGGTCGAGGTAAGCTACCGGGGTAAAGCTGAATCGAAAGCGAACCAGTTCAGCGGTCGCGACATCCAGGTAGAGCGTCCCTACCACGAGCGGGTGGGCAAAGGACCGGGGCCGGACCTGAATCTCGTAGACCGTCACCTGTCCAGTTGCGCTCCGGATCGCCGCCGAGTCGGACAGCGCGTAATCGTAGGCGGCGATCCCCGCGGGCGAGAGTGGATGAGCTACGTCACGGACTTCATCGCCCTCACCGATGCGGATGACGTTGCCGAAGTTGTTAGTGACGATCCCCAGGTGGTCACGGTGGTAGTTGATGTCGGTGGGCAGGAAAGTCCCATCGCGCCAGCCTAGTATGACCTGCTTGCTGTGATCGGGGGCCTGCCAATACACTTCCACGTCGAGCTCGTCCGCCTTGACCAGGCGCGGCGGCTCGGTCAAGCCCTCTCCCACCTGGGCCAGGAAAAAGACAAACCCGTGGGCTCGAGCGCGGTAGCTGGTGAGCGCCGAATCCGCTTGCACCGCCAGCCTGCGATCCACTGCGCGCCGCACCAGGGCGAGCGTCTCGGGAGTGTTCCAGGTTTGGGAGGTGAGAGGTGAGACGTAAGAGGTGAGAAGGATGCCGGTTATCACCACAGCTAAGGGCCAGGATACCCCTAGGCTTGCCCAGATGCACCTCTCACCTCTCACCTCTCACCTCTCACTCGATGCACCTCTCACCTCTGCCGCTCGAGCAATATTTCATGACCGGATAGCCCCGGTAACCTGGCTCGTGCTCATCGGGTTTGCTACCCTCGGGGGCTGCGGCACCAGGCCAGCCAGCGCGCCCGCGACACCCCCCGCAGCCGGGCCGACCCCCGCCCGCATCCTGTCGCTCGCCCGCGTCATCGTGCTCGAAACCTCAGGCCCGCCGCCCTCGGATACGTCGGTGAGCTTCACGACCGGCACTCCGCGAACTATCGTGCTCCGCCACGGCCCGCCGGAAAACGTCGTCTTTGCCAAGCTGAGCCTTCCCGCTGCCGCATTCGCCGACAGCGGGCGTACGGTCACGGTGGACGTGCGCCCGCGGCCCGGCGTATACGGCCTCGACCTCAGTACCAGTATGCCGCTTCGGGGTGGCGCGACCATCACGTTCGACTATGCCCGTTATTTCTCTGCTCCCGCCCGAGCCCGCCAGGTCTATCACACCGATGTGGCGTTCGAGGGCGCGCTCGCGGTAGGACGAATATTGCCGGACAACCAGATCGAGCTCTTGCCTTCGACCCACCCCGCGCCCGATAACCTGGCCGCCGGGCTCCCCGCGCCCGGGAGCTACCTCGTGGCGGCGCCACAGTGATCTCCACCTTCGAGAGCTTTGTCGAGCAAGCCCGACGCGGCGGAATGGTACCGGTGACGCGCCAGGTGGTCCTCGACGGCGAGACGCCGGTAACCGCGTTCGCCAAGCTGCATCGCGGCCGGTACGGTTTTCTCCTGGAGTCGTTGGAGGGAGGCGAGCGCTGGGCCCGATACACCTTCCTGGCCACGGACCCCAAGGAGGTCTTTTGCTATCGGGGGCGCGAATGCTCGAGCTGGACCCCCGATAGCGGTTGGAGGATCGTGGAAAGGGACGTTGCCCCGCTGGATCACCTGGGGCGCACGATGCGGCGGCATCCGCCGGTCGAGGTCCCCGGCCTCCCGCGGTTCACCGGAGGGGCCGTCGGTTACCTCGGTTATGACATCGTCCGAAGCATCGAGTCCCTGCCCGATGCCCCTCCGGATGATCGGGAACTTCCGGACGCAATCCTGATGCTGGTCGACACCCTGCTCGTCCTGGACAATCTGTTCAACCGGGCGACCGTCATAGCCAGCGTGGAGGTGCCGATCGGGGCGGCCGAAGCCGATCTGCGCCGGCTGTTTCTCGAGGCGGTGTCCCGAATCGAGTGCTGGCTCGATCGGCTCGCGACTCCGAGCACCGTCACCGCGCTGGAGATCGAGTCGCTACCGGAGCCGCCCACCGCGACCGGCCCCTATGCCAACGATCGCTTCCAGCACGACGTGCGCCGGATCAAGGAGTACATTGCAGCCGGCGATACCTTTCAGACCGTGCTCTCCCGGCGGCTGGACCTCGCGGCGCCTGAGCCCCTGCTCACCTACCGCTACCTGCGAGCGCTGAATCCGGCTCCCTACCTGTACTACCTGCATTGCGACGAGGTACATATCATCGGCAGCTCGCCGGAGATCCTGGTTCGGGTCGAGGATGCGGAGGTCACGGTCCGGCCGATCGCGGGCACCCGCCCGCGCGGTATCACCGCCGAGGAGGATGTCGCCCTTGCCGACGAGCTGGCGGCCGATCCCAAGGAGCGGGCCGAGCATCTCATGCTGGTGGACCTGGGCAGAAACGACGTCGGCCGCGTGGCGGAGTTCGGTACCGTGCGACTCACCGCATTCATGGCCATCGAGCGCTACTCCCACGTGATGCACCTGGTGAGCGAGATCCGAGGCAGGCTCCGGCCCGAGCTCGACGCCATCGCCGCGCTGACGGCCTGCTTCCCCGCGGGCACCGTCTCCGGCGCACCGAAGGTTCGGGCCATGGAGATCATCGATGAGCTGGAGCCGGTACGACGCGGGCCATACGCCGGCGCCGTAGGCTATGTGGGCTGGGGAGCGCGCACTCTCGATACCGCCATAGCAATCCGAACCTGCGTCATCAAGGACGGCCGGGCCTGGGTCCAGGCCGGCGCGGGCATCGTGGCCGATTCCGATCCCGCGGCGGAATGGCGGGAGACCGAAGCGAAGGCCCGCGCCGTCCTGCTCGCGTTGGCGCTGGCGGGAAGGACGGGAAGGACGGGAAAGACGGGAACGACGGGAACGGAACGCACCAGCTAACCTTCCCGCCCTTCCCGACCTTCCCGACCTTCCCGCATATTTTCCACCATGCCCTACCGCCTCGTCAGCTTCTCCGGTGACCAGAGCTTCGAGCTGCCCCACGGCCGCAGTCTGGTGGTTGGGCGGGGGCTCAGCAGTGACATCGCCATCTACGATCCGACCATTTCGCGGCGTCACGCCGAGCTGACCGTGGGGACCGACGGCGTGCAGGTCAAGGATCTGGGGAGCTCCAACGGCACCTGCATCAATGGTAGCCGGGTGAGCGCCGGGCGGTTGCATCCGAACGACTCGATCACGTTTGGGAAGGTCCTCTTTCAGCTGAAAGAGATGAGACCCTCGGGACCAGGGTCGGGTGGCGCGACGGCGGCCCCGCCAAATCCGGTCCTCGGCGACACCATTGTGCGCCAACTGATGGTGAGTGGCGGGGGCCCGCCCGGGATCACCAGTCGGGACCGAAGCTCGGGATTCGGTCAGCTTCGGGTCGCGGCCGCGACAGCGGAGGAGCGGCAAGCCAAGAAGCTCTCCCTCCTACTCGACATCTCCCAGAAGCTCTCAGGTGAGTTCGACCTGGATAAGCTCCTTCGCAACGTCGTGGACATGATGTTCGAAGTCATGGACGTGGATCGGGTATCGATCCTCCTCCGGAACGAGAGCACCGGTGAGCTGGTTACCTCGATCTCGCGGAGCCGGCTGGGAGATGCGGAGTTTCAGCAAGTCCCCCGATCCATCGTAGACAAGGTGATCCAGGAGCGGGTCGCGGTGGTGTCCGACAACACCAGGTCTGATAGCCGTTTCAAGGGCCACTCGATCGTGACTCAGAGTGTTCGCAGCGCCATGTGCTCGCCCCTCATGGCCGCGGGCGACCGGATTCTGGGCTTGCTGTACGTGGACAGCGTGACCGCCGCGAACTCCTTCAGCGATGAGGACCTGCAATTCCTGGTGGCGTTCAGTGGTCTGGTGGCGATCGGTATCCGGAACAGCCGCTATGCCGAGCAGGTCCGCCGCGAGGCGCTGGTCCGCTCCAACTTCGAGCGCTACTTCGCCCCCAACATCGCGGCCGAGATCGCCCAGCAGGACGCGGTCGTCCCCCTGGGCGGCGATCGCCGGCCGATCACGGTCCTCTTCAGCGACATTCGCGGGTTCACCTCCATGGCCGAGTCCATGGGCCCGGACGCCATCGCGCAACTCCTGACCGAGTACTTCAGCGAGATGGTGGAGATCATCTTCGAGCACGGCGGGACTCTCGACAAGTTCGTGGGCGACGCGATCATGGCGCTCTGGGGTGCTCCCATCGCACACGCCGACGATGCCGATCGGGCGCTTCGGGCCGCAGTGGCGATGCAACGCGGCGTGAGCCGGCTGAACGAGCGCTGGGTGCTCGCGGGACGGCCCGAGATCGGTGTCGGAATCGGGATCAATTACGGTGAGGTGTTCGCCGGCAACATCGGGAGCCACCGCCGCCTCGAGTACACCGTGATTGGCGACGCGGTCAACGTGGCCAACCGGCTCTGCTCGGAGGCAGGACCGGGTGAGATCCTGGTAAGCGAGGCGCTGTGTCAGGTGGTGAAGGACCATGCGGACTACGAATACCTGCCCGCGATGGCACTCCGGGGAAGGACGAGGTCGGTGCAGGTCTACCGGTTGAAGATGGAGCGGGAGTTGGAGGCGCGAGAATGACGGGAGCCCTTCCCGCCTACCTCCCAAATCGATATTCCCTTCCCGCTTCCCGCATGAGATTCAGCACCAATCGCACCGGCAAGCCCATCACGCTGAAGAAGTCTCCCTCGATTCGCTCCACCAGCGCCGCGCCGTAGCCCTGGATCCCGTAGGCACCGGCCTTGTCCATCGGCTCCCCCGTCGCGACGTAGGCCTCGAGGAACTCATCGTCTACTCTACGGAAGGTCACGTTGGTGACGTCCGTGGCCTGGTGCACCGATTCGTCCGCCACCAGGGCGACCGAGGTGACCACTTGGTGGGTACGACCTTGCAGCCGCTGCAGCATGCGGAGCGCGTCGGCTGCGTCGGCCGGTTTTTCCAGTACGGCATCGCGCACTACGACCGTCGTGTCGGCACCCAGCACGAGCTCGCCGGGCACGCTGAGCGCCTTTTCCCGGGCCAGTCGCTCGACGTAATCCATTGGGGTCTCGAGTGACCGCCGCACCTCGGCGATATGGGACGGCACGACCTTTACAGGAATACCGAGCATCTCGAGCAGTTGCCGGCGGCGAGGCGACGAGGAAGCTAGGGTAAGAGGCACCACCGTCATGGACCGCGGTCCAGGACGAGGGTCACCGGGCCGTCGTTGTGGATCTCGACCTGCATGTCCGCGCCGAACTCGCCAGAGGCTACAGTCACCCCACGGCTCCGCAGTGCCGCGAGAAGTCGCTCATACAGTGGGATGGCCAGCTCGGGCCGGGCCGCATCGACGAACGACGGCCGCCGCCCCTTGGCTGTGTCGCCATAGAGGGTGAACTGAGACACCACGAGGACCGCTCCCCCGACGTCCGTCAGTCCTAGGTTCATCTTTCCGTCAGCATCGCTGAACAGCCGAAGCCCGGCCACCTTGTCGGCCATCCAATCTACCTGCACCGGCGTGTCCCCGTGAGTAAACCCGACCAGCAGGCAGAAGCCCTGGCCGATCGAGCCAGCCACGCGTCCATCGATCGTTACTGAGGCCTTTGAAACGCGTTGCAGCACCACTCTCATGATTTGCCGACCTGAGTCCTTGGACCCTCATGGATTTAGTTTTGAGTAGAACTGCAACCAATCATTGCAAGCAAACACGAACGGAAACCCAAGCCTACTTTGTGTCCTTCGTGTTCTTCGTGCCTTCGTGGTGAGGTTTTTTAGGTAAACACATACGATGCCTCAAACTGATATCGCCCCTGCACCCCAGAGCCCGGATCCCCGCGCATGGCCGGATGATCGACTCACCATCGCCTGGCTGGGTCACGCAACGGTGCTCTTCAACTTTCACGGCTCCTGGTTGCTGACCGATCCCGCGCTGGAGCCGCGAATCGGGATCGGACGCGGGTTGGCCAAGCTGGGACCCCGCCGGCTGGTTCAGCCGGCCCTCCGGCCCCGCGAGCTGCCCGCGCTCGATGCCATTCTGCTCTCCCATGCGCACATGGACCACACGGATCTGGGTACGCTGCGGTGCTTGCCCCGGGATGTACCCGTGGTGGTGCAGCCCGGCAATGGTGACCTCGTTCGGCGTTTCCGTCAGGTGCACGAGCTTGCATGGGGTGAAAGCCGGGAAATCGATGATGTCAGGATCGAATCGACCGAGGCGCGACACTGGGGTGCCCGCATGGTGACGGACACGCACCGTGGCTACGGTGGCTATCTGCTTCAGAAGGCGGGACGCACCGTCTTGTTCGCGGGAGATACCGCGTATACCGACGTGCTCACCCAGCTTGGCCGTCGGGTCCGAATCGACCTGGCGGTGCTCCCCATCGGCGCGTATGACCCCTGGATCAACAATCACGCCTCGCCCGAGCAGGCCTGGGCCATGTTCAAGAGACTCAACGCCGACTACGTGCTGCCGGTGCATCACTCGACCTTCCGTCTGAGTCGTGAGCCGGTCGATGAGCCCATTCGCCGGTTCCTGGCCGCGGCCGGGCGAGAGCATCGGCGGGTAGTCGGTACCGAGGTGGGGGCGACCTGGTCTGCGGAGCCGTGATGCAGGCCAACTGACTCCCTTGTTGCTCCCTTGCCGCGGAGGAGCACCACATCTCGTGGGAATTCCACCTCACGCGCCACCATCTCAGCCACACCAGCCCCCCAACAATATGGCCCCCCTCTTGCACCTCGGCTCGCGCAGCTCAGCGTTTCCCATTCTCCGAAATCTCGCGCATCCGTGATCGCTGGTCCCGCGCCACGCCTTGCGCCCTGGACCGAGGCTCCGCATGCGTGCTTGCCGGTTTCTCCTCGTCTTCACTCTTCTGCCCGCAGCGCGGGCCTGGGCTCAGGCGCCGCTCATCACTCCCGCCGGTGATCCCTCGGTCCGGAACGACACCCTTTACCAGCTGGCGGTGAGCCCGGCCGCCCATCCGGACGAGCCTGTCGTCCTGCTGCTCGATGACGGTGTCGCACGCTATGAGGCAGATGGCACCGGCACCAGGACCTACCGGCAGGTAACCCAGATTCTCGCGGCCCACGCCGTCGATGACTATGCCGAGCACGAGTTCTCCTACAGCCCGGGACATCAGCGGCTGACAGTGAACTGGATCCGGGTGCTACGTCCGGATGGGACGATGATCAGCGACGCTCCGACTCAGGTTCAAGACGCCGACGTCCCCGCGACCCTGGGCGACCCGGTCTACAGCGACACCAAGGTCCGCCGCTACTCCCTGAGCGGGGTCGCGCCCGGAACGATTGTGGATTGGAGCTATACGGTTGAGGAGCTGAAGCCGTTCCTGCCCGGTGACTTCTCGCTCAGCTGGAGCGTGCATACCGGGTACTTTACCCGCCGCTCGCGCTATGTGGTCGAGCTTCCGGCGACGATGCGGCCCCACCTGCTGGAGCGCAACTTGACGTTTCGGCACCGGGAGAGCGTCTCACGCGGCCGTCGCACCTACCTGTGGGCTACCCAGGACGTACCGCGCGTCATCGCTGAAGAGTTCATGGCCGATTCGAACGGTGTCTTCATGACCATTGACCTCGCCGCGCCCATGACGTGGGAAAGGATCGGGAGCTGGTACGCCGGGCTGGCAGGTGATCGCTATCCGCTCGACCGGACCGTGCGCGCGAGGCTCCGGCCACTGCTGAGTGGGGCTCGCACCGCCGACGATACCCTTCGGGCGGTACAGCGTTGGGTGGCGCAGGACATACGGTATGTCTCCATTGCCCTGGGGCTGGGCGGCTATCAGCCGCGCACGCCCGCTGACGTGATCGTGACCGGATATGGCGATTGCAAAGACAAGGCGACCCTGTTCATCGCCGTGGTCAATGCGCTGGGCTTCCGTGCCTATCCGGTTCTTCTCAACAGCGGCAGCCGGGTGGAGCGCACCCTACCGTCTCTCGCCCAGTTGGATCACGCCATCGCCGTGGTGGAGCGGCCTGAGGGACGAGTGTACGTCGACCTCACGGCCGATCTGGCGCCCTACGGGGAGCTGCCCGCTTCGGACCAGGGGCAGTTCGCGCTGATCGTGTATCCCGACGGGACTTCGGAGCAGGTAACGCTGCCCGAGAGCCCGCCGAGCGCCAACCTGAACGAAACCCGTATCGTGGGCATCCTATCGCCCGAAGGCTACGTGACCACCTCGTACCAAGAGCGGGGGCTTGGAACGCGGCAATACGACCTTCGCAACCTGTTTCGTGCGCCGATCGACTCCACCCATCGAGCCGATCTCGCACGCTCGATCGCGACCAAGCTCTACCCCGGTGCCGAGGCCGACAGTCTGCAGATCTTTGATGGGCGCGACCTCACTGCCGACCCGCGCGTCGCGCTCCGCATCCGGCATGGCCTCGCCGCTCGCCCAACGGCAAACCGGCGCGCCATCATTCTGACCCTCCCTTTGCCCAGTATGCGCAGCATGGCGGACGTGGCCACCGCCCTCGAGGCCAGGGGTCCACGCCGGTTTCCGATTGATGCAGCCAAAATCGTTGGACCGGTTCTGGGCCAGACGGAGATCAGACTCACCTTGCCCGCCGGCTGGAGAGTGCAGCTGCCGCCTGCGGTGAGCGTAGCGGGCAAGTGGGGGAGCTACACCGCGCGCTACGCTCAGGAGGGAACGACGTTGCACGTTCTCCGCCGACTCGAGGGCGCGCGCGGAGTCTACCCTCCGGAGGCCCTTGCCGATTTGGCGGCGTGGCTGCGCGCCATCGGGGAGGATGATGTGCCCTATCTGGTGATCGAGCCGGGCTCCACTCCGTAGCGACCCGAACGCGGCGACGGTTGACAATATATGTTACAACATATATTCTTCGGCCATGTCCCTTCGAGCCGAGATCAAACAGCCCAAGCCTTTCACCCATCGCACTACCGAGGCATTACTTAGCGTCCTGCGCACGGCCGCGGTGCTCGATCATCAACTGGGCGAAGCCCTCAAGCCACTCGGCATCACCCCGACCCAGTACAACGTCCTTCGAATCCTACGGGGGGCCGGTGGCCGGGGGTTGTGCGGGCGGGAGGTCGCCGAGCGGCTCGTCTCGAAGGTGCCGGATGTCTCCCGCCTCTTGGACCGCATGGATGAGACGGGGCTCATCCGGCGCGAGCGCGACCCGGCAGACCGCCGGCATGTAAGCGCCCAGATCACGCCCAAGGGCCTGGCGGTGCTGGAACAGGCCACGCCTTCGCTGGAAGCTGTCGACCAGGCTCGATTCGGCGGGCTCGATTCCAGGCGCCTTGAGGCCCTCATAGAGGCCTTGGCCGACGTGCGTGGCAGAGGGTGAACTTTTTTGGGATACTAAGTGTTATAACAACGATCGTGACAACGTTCACTTGAGCTGGAGTTTCCAATGACATTCCCTAACGACGTGGTTACCCTGAGCGGCGGCCTACTTATTGGCCGCCTGGTTCTCGGGCTGCTCATGGTTGCCCATGCCAGCCAGAAGCTGTTCGGCTGGTTCGGCGGCTATGGACTGGCGGGCACCGGTGGATTTTTCGAGGGGTTGGGCTTCCGCCCCGGTCGCACCTTCGCTGCGGTGGCTGGGCTCACTGAGCTGACCAGCGGTATCCTGGTGGCGCTCGGATTTCTGGGACCCGTCGGGCCCGCGCTTATGCTCTCGGTGATGATCGTGGCCGCTGTGAGCGCGCACTGGCAGAATGGTCTCTTCGCGACATCGAACGGAATCGAGGTGCCCCTGCTGTACGCGACCGGCGCTTCCGTTCTTGCCCTCACCGGGCCCGGTATCTTTTCGCTGGACGCATTGGTTGGCCTGGGGGGACTCTGGACGGTCGGCCTGCGGTGGGCGGCGATCGCTGCTGGCATCCTGGCCGGGATCACGAATCTCGTGCTCCGCCGACCCGCGCTGGCCAACTCGAGTGCCTGACGGCGGCCGCCGGCTACTCCACCGTCACCGACTTGGCGAGGTTTCGCGGTTGATCGACGTTGCATCCCCGACTCACCGCGACGTAGTACGACAACAGCTGCAGCGGAATGCTGGTGAGGATCGGCGTGAGCAGGTCCAGCGTCTCCGGGATTGTAAAGGTGGCATCGGCCAGTCGCTGGATTTCGGTATCGCCCTCATTGATGAGGGCGATAACCTTCCCGCCCCGCGCCTTCACCTCTTCGATGTTGGACACGATCTTCGAGTGCACCGCGTCCCGGGGAGCGATGAACACGACCGGCATGTTTTCGTCGATCAGGGCGATGGGGCCATGCTTCATCTCGGCCGCAGGGTAGCCCTCCGCGTGGATGTACGATATCTCCTTGAGCTTGAGCGCCCCTTCCAACGCCACCGGAAAGTTCACGCCGCGTCCCAGATAGAGCGCGTTCTTGCTGGTCCTGAGAAAGCGATCGGCCAAGACCTCGATCTCGCTCGTGCGCTCGAGAATCTGGGAGACCTGCTCGGGTAGTCGCCGCAACGCCTGGATGAACTCCCGGCCCTGGAGGATGCTCAGGTTTCGCAGCCGGGCGATCCGCAGGGTGATCAGCGCGAGCGCGGCAACCTGGCTGGTGAACGCCTTGGTGCTCGCGACTCCTATCTCGGGGCCGGCGTGGAGATAGATGCCGCCGTCCACTTCACGGGCGATGGTCGAGCCGACCACATTGACCAGGCCGATGGTCCTGCCGCCGCGGCGCTTGGCTTCCCGGACGGCGGCCAGCGTGTCGGCGGTTTCGCCGGATTGGGAGATGCCGATGACCAGGGTATTGGGATCCACCACCGGATTCCGGTAACGGAACTCGGAGGCGTATTCGACCTCGACCGGGAGCCGGGCCATTTCCTCCAGCATGTATTCCCCGATGATGCCGGAGTGCCAGGAAGTCCCGCAGGCGGTGATGATGACGCGCTCGAACTGCTTGAGGTCCTCATCAGTCAGATTGAGGCCGCTGACCCGCGCCGTACCCTCGTCCTCGAGCAGGTGGCCCCGGAGAGTGTTGCAGAGGCTCTCCGGCTGCTCACAGATCTCCTTGAGCATGAAATGGGGGTAGCCACCCCGCTCCACGGTGGCGACGTCCCAATCGATCTGGTTCACCGGTTTGCTGATGCGCGCGGTTTCCAGGTTGCGCACCCGGTAGCCCTCGCGAGTGAGCACCACCATCTCACCGTCGTCCAGATACACCACCGAGCGAGTGTGCTGCAGCAAGGGGGATGCGTCCGAGGCGACGAACCATTCATCGTCGCCTACCCCGACAAGAAGAGGAGAGCCGTTCCGCGCCGCGACCAATACGCCGGGCTCTTCCGAAGAAACGAAGGCGAGTCCGTACGCGCCTTCCACGTCCCGGAGCGCACTGGCGACCGCGTCTTCCAGATCTCCCTGATAAAATTCGCCGACCAGGTGCGCCAGCACTTCGGTGTCGGTATCCGACTTGAACGTGTGGCCGCGCTGCTCCAACGCCTTTCGGATAGCGCCGGAGTTCTCGATGATGCCGTTGTGGATGACGGCGATGCGGCCCGACTGGTCGGTATGCGGGTGTGCGTTCGTCGTGGTGGGGGCGCCGTGGGTGGCCCAGCGGGTATGCCCGATGCCGATGGTTCCGAGCGGCATGTTTTCGTTCAGCTCGCTCTCCAACACGGAGAGCCGGCCCGCCGCCTTCAGGATCTTTAGCCCCCGCCCATTGACGACGGCGATCCCGGCGGAATCGTATCCGCGATACTCCAGCCGGCGCAGCCCCTCCAGGAGCAGCCCGGCTGCCTGACGCGGTCCGATATAGCCCACGATACCGCACATCGTCGTGAACCTCAGTCCAGGAGTTCGCGGCCGGCTGCCACCAGTGCTTCGGCATCGGCCTCGGTGGGTGCTTCAGCGATCAGTCGTATGATCGGCTCCGTTCCCGAGGGCCTCACATGCAGCCACCGGTCCGGCCACGCCAGCCGTAGACCATCTCGTTCATCTGCGGTCGCATTGGGAAAGCGCCGGCGGAGGCGGTCGTAGAGCAGCTGCAGGTCCGAGCCGCGGGGCGCCTTTGCCTTGACTATAGTGTACTGGGGCGACTCGGCCACGAGTCGAGAGATCGTTACCCCAGTCTTGGCAAGAAGATGCAAGATCAAGGCCACCCCCAGGGGAGCATCACGGCCGATGTGCAGTTCGGGCAGCATCACTCCACCGTTACCTTCCCCGCCCACAAGAGCGTGTTCGTCCCGTATGGTACGAGCTACGTTCGCCTCTCCTACCGGGGTCCGGATGAAACGCGCACCCCGGGTCCGAGCCACATCCTCTACCACTAGGCTGGTCGAGAGGTTTACGACCACAGTAGGGACCGCACCCGCAGTGAGGCGCCCGTCCAACACAGCGCGCACGGCGAAGGCCAGAGTATAGTCTTCGCCGATCGCCTTTCCGGTCTCGTCCACCAGCGCCAGCCGATCCACGTCCGGATCGACGGCCAAACCGATATCCGAGCCCGTATTCCGCACCAGCTCGCCCAGCTCGCCCAGGTTCTCGGGAACCGGCTCCGGGGCGCGGGGGAACCGGCCATCCATCTCCAGATTGATCCCGTGGACCCGACAGGCGAGCCGCTCGAGGAGCGGCAGAATGGCGCCGGCGCCTGCTCCGCGCACGCAATCCAGAGCAACCTCGAACCGGCGGCTCCGGATGGCATCAACGTCGATCATCGGCAAGCGGAGAATGGCGTCGAGATGCCTTTCGAGGGCGTGGGGGTCTTCTCGGAACGAACCGATATCACTCCATCCAGCGCGTGGCGGGCCCCGTTCCGCCAGGGCCTGTACCGATTTGCCGGCCTCCGCATCCAGGAAGATCCCGTCCGGTCCGACGAGCTTCAACGCATTCCATTCGATTGGATTGTGGCTGGCCGTGAGGATGAGCCCCGCGGCAGCGCGATGGTGCTCCACGGCCAACTGTACCGTGGGTGTGGGCACGATCCCCAGGTCGATCACGTCGACTCCAACGGACATGAGTCCCGCCGCAGCCGCCCGGGCGAACATCGGTCCGCTGGTGCGAGCGTCACGGCCAACCACTACACTGGGGCGGGCGGAGGAAGAAGTTGGTGAACCGGTCGAACGGGACCAGGCCCCCAGTGCCGCCGCGTAGCGGGCCACCAGCTCCGGCGTAAGATCACTGCCGACCTGCCCCCGGATGCCGGAGACGCTGATCATCAGAGTGTCGGACACGGGTACCAGGCGGGAGCTCAGGTAATCGGGAGCTTGGAGCCGTCGCCGTGTGCCTGGAGGAAGGCTTCGACCACGCCGGCATCGAAGTGGATGCCGGCACACCTCCGCAGCTCGTCCACCGCTTCGGAAATGGGCAACTGAGGCCGGTAGGCGCGGTTGGTGGTCATGGCGTCGAAGGCGTCTACCACGGCCACAATTCGCACCTCGAGCGGAATCTGGTCGCCTCGCAGCGCATCCGGGAACCCGCTGCCGTCGATCCGCTCATGATGCGACCGGACGATGCGGAGCACGACCGGAGATTGGGCCAGGAAGGGGGCCAAAATCTTTTCACCCAGGGCCGAGTGTTCCTTGACATGGTGGAACTCTTCCACCGTCAGCGGGCCGGACTTGTTCAAGATCGCTTCTCTCGTCCCGATCTTGCCGATGTCGTGTAGCTCCCCGCCGAGCCGGATGTGCTCCAAGGCGTCGTCGGTGAAGCCGAGGCGAACCGCGGTCTTTGTCGCGTAGCGGCTTACCCTGCTCGAGTGACCGCTGGTATACGCGTCTTTGGCCTCGAGGGCGTGCACCAGCATCTGCACTCCATTGATCAGGGACGCTCTGTTCTTGCGATCGAGGTCGTGCACCTGCAACTCGAGGCTCTGTTGATAAAACCGGTTCTCCAGGATCAGCCGTCGTTTCTCCAACGCCTTATCCATGCGGGCGCGGACCTCCTCGACCATCACCGGCTTGGATATGTAATCGAGCGCCCCCAGCTTCAGGCACTCGACGGCGGTGCTTACCTCGGCCACTCCGGTGAGCATGATCACGGCCATATCGGGGTAGCGCTGGAGGGCCTCGCGGAGGAACGTGACCCCGTCCATCTCGGGCATGTAGATGTCAGAGATGCAGATCGGGACCTCGCCCGCTCGCTTCAGCACCGATAAGGCATCGGCCCCGGAGCAGGCCTCCACGGGAGACAGCCCGTGCGTCGCGATGACTCGGCTGAGCACCTGGCGCACCTGCGCGTCGTCGTCGACGATGAGGCAGCGCGCGCTGGCGCCGTTAGAGGTGGTGGAAGACACGGTGCGAAACTAACCGAAGCTCAATCCAATCTTCAACCTGGGAGCCGAGGTTTGTGCCTTCGATCCCCCTGTGGTTAAGCTTCATTCCACCCTCTCCTTGCAGGATCCATGACCCGGATTCTTCCCCACGACCATGAGCACGGGTTCGCAACCCGCTCGGTGCACGCCGGGCAGGTAGTAGAGCCGCTGGCGGGTGCCGTCATGACCCCGATTTACCAGACCTCGACTTACGTCCAGGAGGGTCTCGGTAAACATCGGGGTTACGAGTACGGTCGGACCCAGAACCCTACCCGCGAGGCCCTGGAGCGGAACGTGGCCAGCCTGGAAGGGGCCACCCATGGGTTCGCGTTCGGGTCGGGACTGGCGGCGCTAGACGCCGTGCTCAAGCTGTTCAAAACCGGCGACCATATCGTCTGCGGTGAGAACGTGTACGGCGGCAGCCACCGCCTCATGGAGCGGATCTACGGGAATCTCGGGCTTCGAGTGACCTTCGTGGACATGCGGGAGGTGAGCAAGATCGAGCAGGCTCTGACGCCGGCCACCCGGATGATCTACTGCGAGACGCCGACCAACCCGATGATGAACCTCACCGACCTGGCGGCGGTGGGAGACCTGGCGCAGGCTCATGGGTATCTATGCGTGGTGGACAATACCTTCGCCACCCCGTACTTCCAGCGGCCGCTGGAGCACGGCGCCGACATAGTTCTGCACTCGACCACGAAGTATCTCAACGGTCACAGCGACATGGTGGGAGGGCTGCTCGTCACCTCGCGCGACGATCTGGCGGAGCGCCTCGGATTCATCCAAAACGCGGCCGGCGCCGTGCCGGGTCCGATGGACTGCTGGCTGGCCCTGCGGGGCATCAAGACCCTGCCGCTGCGCATGCGGCAGCATGACATCAACGGCCGCCGGATCGCGGAGTGGCTCACCCATCAAGCAACCGTGACCAAGGTCTATTATCCCGGGTTGCCTTCCCATCCACAGCACGAAATCGCCTGCCGCCAGATGAGCGGCTTCGGCGGCATGATCTCCCTCGACCTGGGCGATCCCGGCCGGGCGCGCCGGTTTGTCGAGAGCACCCGGATCTTCGTCCTCGCGGAATCACTCGGCGGAGTGGAGAGCCTGATCGGACACCCGGCCTCGATGACCCATGCCTCCGTGCCGCCGGCCATGCGGCAGGCCATGGGACTCACCGAAAGCCTGATCCGGCTGAGCTGCGGGGTGGAGGACACGGATGACCTGATCACGGATCTCGACCAGGCATTCCGGGCAAGTGCGAGGATGAGATAAGGACAGGGATCCCTCACGTCCCATTTTGAAACTGGCGCCCCCATAAGCCGTAAGGTCCCGCACCTCCAACCCTCGAGCCGCACATGACGTCCAGCGTTCCTGCTCCCCGCCCACGAAAGCGCTTTCCTGAAATTGCAGCCGTCTCGTGGGAGCACCCGGCGGATCGGGCCGCGCTGCAGACTCTGCGTTCGGTCCCCGGGGTGGACGAGGTCATTCGAAAGGTGCTCGCCATGCTGGGAGGCGAGCGGGGCATCCGTCTCCTGTTCCAGGGCAATGCCGTCCGGGTGGGAGCCACCCAGTTTCCCAAGCTCTGGCATCTGCACACTGAAGTCACCACTACCTTCGACTGGGCGACCGTACCCGAGCTCTACATCTCCCAGACGCCGTTCTTCAACGCGGGAGCATACGGCATCGACGTGCCGTTCATCGTGGTGCACTCTGCCGCGGTCGAGTTGCTCGATGACGATGAGCTCCGGGTTCTACTCTCGCATGAGCTGGGGCACGTCATCAGCGGACACGCGCTGTATCGCACCATCGCCGCGATCCTGGCGATGGTGAGCCTGGGGGTTCTCCCCGTGTTGGCAGAGCTGGTAGTGCTTCCGATCCGTTTGGCCTTCCTCGAATGGTCGCGCAAGTCCGAGCTTTCCGCCGATCGCGCCGGGCTCCTCGGCGCCCAGGACATCGTGGTGGCTCAGCGATTGGACATGAAGATGGCGGGAGGCGGGCGGGGGCAGGGCTTTGCGGGACAGCTCAACGTGGACGCGTTCATGCAGCAGGCCCACGAGTACGCCACCAGCAGCGAGGGGCTCGACGTGGTCTACAAGCTGTTGAGCACCCTGGCGCTCACTCACCCGATGCATACCGTTCGCGCCGCCGAGCTCCAGCGCTGGGTCTCCGGTGGCGAGTACGAGCGGATTCTTGGGGGCGAGTACGTCCGCCGGGGGACCGAAGCCAGCGACCGTCCGTTGCGCGACGATATGGCCGCGGCCGGCAGCTATTACGCCGGCGAGGCGCGGGAGTTGGCCGGTCACTTGGCCAACGCTGCCCGGCGCGCCGCCGATCGTGCCCGCGAGGCGTTCAGGAACGCCCAGAAGCCGTGAGATTACTCGTAGTAGGAGGTGGAGGACGGGAGCATGCGCTCTGCTGGACTCTCCGTCGAGAGAACCCCGGGGCCGAGCTGTATTGCGCTCCCGGTAATCCCGGCACCGCTGAAATTGCCGACAACCTTCCCATCGCTGCCGACGATCTCGACCGCATTGCCGACGCGGCCGACATGCACGGGATCGATCTTACCATCGTCGGGCCCGAGGTCCCTCTGGCGCGCGGTTTGGCCGACCGGCTCCGAGCCGAAGGGCGGGCGGTGTTCGGCCCCGGGGCCGCGGCCGCCCAGATCGAGGCCTCCAAGGACTTTGCCAAGCAGGTAATGGCGGCCGCCGGAGTGCGCACGGCAGCCAGTCGCACGTTCACGGAGCTGGCACCCGCCCTGGCCTACATAGACCGTCAACCCGCGCCGCTGGTGGTGAAGGCCTCGGGACTCGCCGCCGGCAAGGGTGCTCTGGTTTGCCCGAGCCGGCTGGATGCCGCGAAGGCGGTGCGCGCCATGTTGGAGGGGGGTCAGTTCGGCGAAGCCGGGCGGACTGTGGTAATCGAAGCCTACCTCGAGGGAGAGGAGATCTCGGTCATGGCGGTGACCGACGGCAGGGACTTGGAGCTCCTGCCGGTGTCCCAGGACCACAAGCGATTGCTGGAGGGGGATGGAGGTCCCAACACCGGCGGCATGGGGGCGTATAGTCCGGTTGCGGTTGCCGGGCCGGCGCTGCTCGAAAGAGTGAGGCGCGACGTGCTCCTGCCGACCCTGGAGCAGCTGCAGCGGATGGGCGCCCCGTTTTCCGGACTGCTCTACGCCGGACTGATGCTCGATGGGGCGGGCGTTCCCTGGGTCATAGAATTCAACTGCCGGCTGGGCGACCCGGAAGCGCAGGCGATCCTTCCTCTGGTCTCCGAGGGGCTCACAGAGTGTCTCTGGAGAGTAGCGCGGGGGGAGCTGCCTTCTCGAATGGACATCGGCCGGGGGGCCGCGGTGACGACGGTGCTCGCTTCCCAAGGGTACCCGGAGCGTCCCGCGATGGGGGCCGCGATCACGATTCCCGAGACTCTCCCCCAGGGCGTCACGATCTTCCACGCCGGAACGACTCGCGGCCCCGATGGTGTGCTGCGGGTAAACGGAGGGAGAGTGTTGACGGCGACGGCTGTCGCCGCGAGCTTCACCGAAGCGCAGCAACACAGTCGCCAGGCAGCGGAATCCGTCCAGTTCGAGGGCAAGATCTTCCGCGGTGACATCGGCTGGCGGGAAGCAGCGAGACTCGAGGAGCGCCGCGCCATAGCCGCGCCCCAGGTATAAGACAGCAGGAGGATCAATGCATCGACTCCATTATCTCTTAGGCTTGCTCGGTATCGCATCGCTGGCCGGCTGCGGCGGTAGCGACATCAACCAGCCGAGCGGCCCCAATCTGTCGGGCAACGGGATCAGCATCGTGCTCGGTGCCCAGACCAAGGGCACGGCGGCCTTCTCACCGAATCCGCTGACCCTCTCGCTCGCGACAAGTGGCGTGGTCCGGTGGTCCAACGACGATCAGGGCGGGGGCGCCTACGGGAGTGGCGGGGTGACCCATAACATCACCGCGGACGATGGTTCTTTCTCGTCGGGAAACCTTGCCCCGGGGAGTACCTACGAGGCCACCTTCGGCGTCGCGGGGACGTACGGGTACCACTGCAGCATTCACCCGACCATGACAGGAACCGTGATCGTCACGCCTTGACGGCTCGCAATGCCTGAGCTGCCCGAAGTCGAAACGATCGTCCGAGACCTCCGCCCTGCACTCGTCGGCCGCCGCCTTGGCCGCGCTACTCTCAGTCATGATGACGTCCTCCGGGGAACTACCCGCCGGCGGCTCCTCCGGCGCCTCTCCGGCGCGACGATTCGACGGGTGTTTCGCCGGGCCAAACACGCGGTGCTCGAGCTCGACTCGGCCCGCCTGGTGATCCAACCGGGCATGACCGGTTCGCTGGTGATATACCATCGCGCGCTCGCGCCGGATGAGACGAAGTACGCGGTGCTGCGAGCCGAGCTCGATGGCGGCGATGTGCTGGTATATCGCGACGTACGGCGTCTGGGGACCATCCTTCTGCTCGATGAGAATGAATGGGAGCGCTACAACCGGGCCATCGGACCGGAGCCGCTGGACGATGAGTTTTCGGCGGAGCATCTGGGCTCTGCCCTTCGCCGGAGCCGCCAGGCGGTAAAAAAAGTCATCATGGACCAGCGACATCTCGCCGGTGTGGGAAACATCTATGCGAACGAGGCGCTTTTCGCGGCTGGGATAGATCCCTCCAAGCCGGCAAGCCGACTCGGTCCCGATGATCACCGCCGGCTCCACGCTGAGATCCGCCGGATCCTCACGGCCGCAATCCAATCCAACGGGACGACCTTTCGGGATTATCGGACCGGCACCGGAGAGGCGGGCAACTTCCAGCTCGAGCTCCTGGTCTACGGCCGGGAGGGCGAGCCCTGCCGCAATTGCGGGACCCGGCTCACTGGCACTCACGCCATCGACGGCAGGATCTCGATCTTCTGCCACCGCTGTCAGTCGTGAGTCGCGCCCGATCATCACAGCGGGCGGTACCCCTTCCCTCCACCGACCTGGACCAGTTACTACGCCGGGTGCGCGCCTTAGCGGAGAACCGTCCGGCTGTCTACCAGATGTTTGATGCCACCGGACGGGTGCTGTATGTGGGCAAGGCAAAGCGGCTCCGCACTCGGCTGCTCACGTATTTCCGCGCCAGGTATCCCGATGACAAGGCCGCCCGGATTCTTTATGCGGTAAGTGAGATCGGTTGGGACTACGTGCCCAGCGAGTTTGCCGCCTATCTCGGCGAGCTGCGCCAGATTCGCAAGTTTCGCCCCTACTTCAATCACAAAGGGAACCGGACTCGCCGCTCCGTGCTCATCAAGATCGCCGGCGGAGCGGCGCCGCGGGTGTACGGGGGAGGCGTCATCGCCCGGAATGACGTGCGCTGCTACGGACCGTTTCAGTCCATGTCCCGCATGCTCGAGGCGGTTCGCACCTTGAACGACCTCCTGGGTCTTCGCGACTGTCCGGCGACCGTACCCGTTGTCTTCGCTGGTCAGGGCGATCTCTTCGAGCGGCCGCGAAAGGCGGCGTGCATCCGGCATGAGCTGGGCTTCTGCACCGGGCCCTGCGCCGGCCTGGTGTCGCAGAGCGAATACCGGCGTCGGGTGGAGACTGCGGTGGCGTTCCTGGAAGGCCGGACGATCCAGCCGATTGATCGAGTGGTGGCGGCGATGCAGGAGGCGGCGGCGAAGGCGCAGTTCGAGCTCGCGGTGCGCTGGCGGGAGAAGTTCGAGCAATTGGAGTGGCTATTGGCAGCGACCAGCCGAGCGCGGAGCGCGATCGATCTCCTCACCTTTGTCTATCGCGACCCCGGCGACTTCGGCGATGACCGGGTATACGTCCTGAGACGCGGCCTTGTGCGAGCGTCGTTTCCATACCCGGCCACGCCGATCGAGCACGAGGCCTTCAGGGCGGTGGTCGCGGAGGAGGCGGGGCAGCCCGCTGCCTCGACCGGACCCCTTCCGATGGATGCGGTTGACGAGGTGTTGCTGATGATGGCGTGGTTTCGGGCACACCCGGATGCGCTCCGCAGGACCACGCCATACGAGCAGTGGATGTGAGAAGGCGGGGCAGCGGCTGGCGAGCTGCCCCCAATCCACGAGGAAAGCGGGTGGGGCGGAGCAGACGACACGGGTAGGGGTTCGAAGGCAGGCTCCCAGGGGCAGGGCGGAGGGGTTGTCGCGGAGCCTGCCGGAGAGCCCGTGCCCGTGTCGGCTGCGCGGTGGGGCGGGACTTCGGCCGCCCCTAACCCCTCGCTTTGGGCGAGCCACCACCCTTTCGGCCGCTGCAGTGCGCTGCGTCGGTGACGATCCAGCACAGAGGCGAGCGCGCACTGACGCGGCCTCCAGGCTAGCGGCTCGCCCGGCGCGCCCCACCCCGTGGCGGCTGCGCGGTGGGGCGGAAAATGGAGTTATCTGACGACGGACCAGAGAGCCGGTGTCCGCTCGACTACCGTGGCCGGGGCCTGCCCTTGCGGCGGCGGCCAAGCAAACCGGCCGCTCGGCGCATTGTCGTAGATCCGCAGGGCGAGACGCGGTCGCCGGCCATCTTCTCCCGTGAACCAGGCGGGATCGAGCCGCAGGATCAAGCTCCACCCGCTCACCCCAGTTCGTCCGCTCACTTCCCACCCGCCGCCAGCACGCTCGGCCCCGAGCCGCCAGTCGGGATCGTCCCTCGGCGGCTCCCATCTCCCATTCCGCCCGCGGAACACCACGCTGCTATCGAGCACCCGGCGAAAGTACCATTGGAAGTCATCGTGCTGCGGATTCGCCCCACCGTCCCCCCGAGTATCCAGACCGAGGACGAAATCGTCGCCCCAGTACGGAGTGGAATCCGGGATGCTGGCTGCGACGAAAACCGTGTCGGCAGCCCTAAGGAGCCAGATAGAGGCGGTCCCCCGCCGGGTCTGAATCCGAATCTGGGGTGATCCCAGAAATGCGCTATCGATCGTTGCGTCAGGACGAGGAGGCTGGGCCACGGTGCGGATCTTCAAGGTGTCCGCCCATGCGAGCTGAAGCACCAAAAGCAGGGTCAACGACATCCTCTAGTCTGGATCGAGTTCCAGCAGAGGGAGCAGCCTCCCCCTCGGCGGGATCCCCGGCTCGAGCTCCAGTACGCCGACTGATGGCGGAAGGCCGAACCGGCGGTGACCAGCGCCGCCGGGGTTCATGACGGTGACGACCACGTCCACCACAGTGAATAGCGGCCGGTGAGTGTGACCGTAGATGATGATCTGGGCGTCGGGAAAGGCGGCGTTGAGTCCCTCCGGAGTCGGGGAGCCGAGCTGATCGCCGTGGGTCACCACGATGTCGAACCCATCGAGCTCAATTGCGGCGACTTGGGGGAGCCGGCGCCGAACCTCCTCGCCATCAGTATTCCCGTAGACCGCGGTGACCGGCGCGAGCGCCTCGAGCTCAGTAAGCAGGCGCAGCGGTCCGATATCGCCGGCGTGGAGGATGTGGTCGACCTCGGCAAAGGCCGTGAAGACTTCGGGCCGGAGCAGTCCATGGGTATCGGCAATGACGCCGAGCCGCATCAGCGCGGGACCACCGCGGAGAGGGTGGCAGCAGGGCGGTCATCCACCTTCTGCCAGAGACTCGCAAAGGCGCTCAGCAGCTCATCAGCCTGGAACGCGCAGTGGCCATATCGGTCCACATCGATCTGGGTGAACCACGCCGGCGCACCAGCCTGGGTCACCTTCCCGGCATAGAGCGATGCCTGACCAAATGGGACGATCGGATCACCGGTCGTGTGCAGATTAACCACCGGTACGGTGAGACTGCCGGAGGTTTCGAATCGACCGAGGGCGGCCAGTGCCGCCGGTTCCGCACTGAAGCGCTGGACCCCCGCGTTCAGTGCTGCGTCATCCGCCGAGCCGGAGTACACTCGGCCGATATTGTCGAACGGTTGCCCGCCCAGGCGGGCCTGAGCGTCGGCGGTTCCAAAGACGTTGTACCAGAGCAGCCCGATCGCCGTCTCGGCAATGGACCGAAGGTCGCTCCCCGCGGCCGGAGCGCCGGTAACACTCAGCAACTCGCGCGCGGTGCTGGGCTTGAGCGCTAGCGCAATGACGATCGCTGGCACATAGACCTCCTCCCAGCGATCTCGAACCGACTGGGGAATGTCCAGCGCGGTCCCGGGGATCACCCCGGGAAAGAAGTAGTCGAATACCACTCGGAAGTCGTCGATGTAGTCGAGCTGCGCCCGGAAATTGCCGATCGGCCCGCAGCCCGCGAGCGCCCCGTCGAAGCGATCTGCATGGCGCTCGGCCGCCAGGGTGGCGACCAGGCCGCCTTCGGAGAACCCGACGACGACCGTATGGGCGGGATCGGGACGGTAGCGATGCTCGACCGTATCCAGCAATTCGAGCAGATCGTCAACCGCATCGGGGGCAACCAGGCCGTTCGCTCGGTAGCTGGTGGTCGCATAGGCGTAGCCCAGTCCCGTTGCAGTATCGGAGACTGACTGACCTCCGACCATGTCGTCGGGAAGCGCGAGCGCCCTGTGAGGCGCCACATAGCCGTGGGCATAGAGCACCAGGTCCCCGTTCCAGGTGGGGGGAAAGCAGATCCGGTATAGCGCCCCGTGCTCGAGCAGCCCATCCGAGCATCCGGCGGTAGGTGCCTGGCCCTCGTCAACCGGAGGCCCCGGGGGCTCGGGCCCGGCGAGATCCTGGTTGCCGTCACCGCAGCCAATTACACCACTAGACACAAAAGCGAGAACGGCGCCCCAACCCAGGCGCCGGAGTCTTTCCGGGTTCCACTTCACGTTGCGTTGCCTCCCCATCGACGGCCAACCTCGACATCGATCTGCAGCTGATCGAGGATCCGCTGTGCCACGAAATCTATCAGTTCGCTCACCTGCGTGGGACGATGATAAAAACCGGGTGCTGCGGGGACGACCACCGCGCCCGCCTCAGTGACAGTCACCAGATTCCGGAGATGCACCAGGGATAACGGGGTCTCCCGCGGCACTAGAATCAGCTTACGACGTTCTTTGAGAGTCACATCCGCTGCCCGCTCGACCAGTGAGCGGCTGGTTCCCCCCGCGATGGCCGCCACGGTGCCCATGGAGCAGGGACAGATGACCATTCCCGCGGTGCGCTGCGACCCCGAGGCCGGTAAGGCACCTCGATCCTCGTCGGCGAACGTGACCACCGAAGACCAATCCCCACCCGTTGCCTGGCGCAGTCCCTCGAGCGACCCGATCCCGCACTCCTCTCGAAGCAGCCGCATGCCGTGCTCGGAGACGATCAGCCATACCGGGATGTTGCTCAGCGCAAGCAGCTCGAGCAGCCGCACACCATAAGGCGCCCCGGACGCCCCCGTCAGGGCGAGAACCACCGGAAAGCGGTTCACCGGCCGCGCCGGTTGGGGGTGGGAGAGCGTAGTGGATGCTTGGGCGGCAGGGAAGACGGAGAGGGCGGAGAGGACGGAGAGGGCCAACGACGACCTGGTCTCTTCCACTCGGGCTTTCCCGTTTGGTCCGTCCTAACGGTTTTATCGCTCTTCTTCATCTCCGTCTTCTCCGTCCTCTCCGTCCTCTCCGCCTTTATAAAAGCCTATCCACCAGCGCAAACCCAAACACCACCAGCGACATCACGCCATTCATGGTGAAGAACGCCGCATCGAGTCTGGAGAGATCGCCGGGGCGCACCAGATGGTGCTCGTAGGCCAGGATACCGGTAGCGATGGTGAGGCCAAGATAGTACCACGGGCCGAAGCCGGCTCCGAAACCGAAGAGCGCGAGCGCCGGGATGGTGATTCCGTGAAGCACCTTGGCGAGAACGAGGGCGCGAGATTCACCCAGACGCACTACTGCGCTGCGGAGTCCTTCGGCGCTGTCGAATCCCGCATCCGGCAGGGCATAGAAGATATCGAATCCAGCGACCCAGGTTGCCACACCCAGCGTAATGGTGATTAGAACCCAGGCCGGAGTGCTCCAGCGGCCGGTCACGGCGAGATAACCGCCTACCGGGGCGATCGCGAGGCTGAGGCCGAGCCAGAGATGGGGCCACCAGGTAAACCGCTTGGACAGGCTGTAGAGCAGGATCCACACGAGCGCAATCGGGCTCAACAGCAGACAGAGGGGATTGAGAAGCGCTGCCGACAGCGTGAAGAGCCCGCCGGCCAGAAGCACCGACGCCCAGGCCTGAGTGAGTGAAAGCCGGCCCTGAGGCAGCTCGCGGTTGAGTGTCCGCGGGTTGCGCGCATCGAACCGCCGGTCGGCGATGCGGTTGAAGCCCATCGCGGCCCAGCGCGCCGAGGAGAACGCGAGCACTACCAGCGCAACCGTGCTGGGAGTGACGGGCCTGGCCAAGGAGGCCGCCAGCACGCCGAGGAGCGCAAAGGGCAGCGCGAACAAGGTGTGCGGCAGTTTGACGAAGTTGGCATACCGGACCAGGAGGGATTGGCCCTCGTAGGTTTGGCCCTCTCGGACAGCAAGCGGTAAGCGGTAAGCGGTAAGCGGGTCATCCCGCTCGGATCCCGCTGGTCTACCCGATCCAGGGTATTCCGGCTCACCGCTCACCGCTCACCTCTCACGCTTTTCAGGTTTATCCCGAGTTTCCCCCACATCTCATCCACCCGCCGCTTGGTCTCCGCATCCATCGTCATCAGCTCCGGCCACTCCCGGTCGAAGCCTTCCTCCTTCCACTTCCTGGTCGCGTCGATCCCCATCTTGCTGCCGTAAGTGAAGGCCCGGCTGGAGTGATCG
Organism: Gemmatimonadales bacterium; assembly: GCA_036506575.1. GTDB lineage: Bacteria > Gemmatimonadota > Gemmatimonadetes > Gemmatimonadales > GWC2-71-9 > CAVVWJ01. The sequence goes on from DASXRM010000043.1 coordinate 38,456, forward strand.
AGCACGTCGATGGGCCCCATGGTAAAGCGGACGTCCCGCTCCGGATCGATGTTGTTCAACGCGATCCACCAGGCCTCATCCGGGTCCCGCACGTTGACCTCCTTGTCCACGATCACCAATACCTTGGCGAGTGACATGAGACCCTGGCCCCAGAGCGCGTTCATCACCTTATAGGCCTGACCCGGGTACTGCTTGTCGATCGAGACGAAGACCAGATTGTGGAAGATGCCGGGGGCCGGCATGTGATAGTCCACGATCTCGGGGATCGTGAGCTTGAGCAGCGGCAGGAAGATCCGCTCGGTGGCGTGGCCCAGGTAGAAGTCCTCCATCGGAGGGCGACCCACCAGCGTTGCGGGATAGATGGGATCTCGCCGGGAGGTGATCGCGGTGACGTGTACCTTGGGGTAGTAGTCCGCCAGCGAGTAGAAGCCGGTGTGGTCGCCGAATGGTCCCTCGAGTACCAGTGGCTCGGCGGGGTCGATGAAGCCTTCGAGCACCAGCTCCGCCTGAGCCGGCACATCCAGCTCGCAGGTAACCGCGCGCGCAAGCTCGACCGGTTCGCGGCGGAGGAACCCCGCAAAGAGAAACTCATCTATCGTGGGGGGGAGCGGTGCGGATCCAGAGTAGATGCTGGCCGGATCGCCCCCCAAGGCGATGATCACGGGCATCCGCTGGCCTCGAGCCGCCATGTCGCGCCAGTGAGCCGCTCCCACCTTGTGCCGTTGCCAGTGCATGGCGAGCGCATTTCGGCCGATGACCTGGATGCGATACATGCCGACGTTGCGAATCCCGCGAGCAGGATCGGTAGTGATCACCATCGGGAGAGTGATGTACCGGCCTCCATCCCCGGGCCAGGTGGTAAGAAACGGGATGAAATCGAGATTCACTTCCCCGTCCCGCAGAACCAGTTCCTGGCAGGGCGGGCGGCCGCTCTTGACCCGGGGCGGAAACTTCCCGATTTCCGCGAGCTTCGGCAGCATGGCGAGCTTGCCGAGAAGCCCTTCGGGGACCTTGAGGTTCAGCATCTCGGAGATGCGTCCGCCGATCTGGTCGAGATCTTCGACCCCCAGGGCCAATCCCATCCGGCGAAGCGAGCCAAACAGGTTTATGGCAACCGGCTGAGAGCTCCGCCGGCCATCCTCCAGCAGCACATGCTCGAATAGCAGGGCCGGCCCTCCGCCGGAACTCTTCATGGCCCGGTCGGCGATTTCGGCGATTTCGAGCCGCGCGCGCACTGGGTGAGTCACCCGAGTGAGCTCCCCGATGCCGTCGATCGCCTTGATGAAGTCGCGGAGGTTGTCTAGGGCCATGTCCCCTACAGAAAAGGCGTGAACGGTGAACGGTGAGCGGTGAACGTGAACCGGTGTAGCAGGGTCATCGAACAGCGGATCCCTCGCCGTGCTCGGGATGAGGAGTCTTGGTGCCCGTTCACTGTTTACCGTTCACCGTTTACGCTTTTCGTCCCCACATACAACGCGCACACCCCTCCCATCAGCAGGTCGTAGCGGACCTCCTCGAACCCCTGCTCTGCCATCCTTCGTGCGAGCTCGGGAGGTGCGGGAAAGACACGGGTGGACTCTGGTAGCCAGCTATAGGCGCTCCTATGTTTCGAGATCCAGCGGCCAATCAAAGGCATTACCCGACGGAAATAGAATTGGTATGCCGCGCGCAGGAGCCGTCGGCCCGGGAGGGCCGTCTCGAGGATAACGAGTTTCCTGCCCGGTCGGAGGACCCGCGCCGCTTCAGCGAGCCCGGCATCGAGATCCATCAGATTGCGCAAACCCCAGCCGACCATCGCGCCGTCGAACGTCTGGTCGGGAAACGGTAGCTCGAGCGCGTCGGCGCTTACCGGAACCAGCCTCGGCGCCTTGTCGCGCCCCAGCTCCAGCATGCGCCGCACGAAATCAGCTCCGATCACCCGCCCGCGGAATCCCGGCCGGTTCGCCAGCGTGGCGCCGAAATCCAGGGTGCCGGCGCACAGGTCGAGATAGATTCCTTCAGGCTCCCGCTCCCACCCCAACCGTGCGACCGCGTAGCGTCTCCAGCGCTGGTCGAACCGGAAGCTGATGATGCGATTGAGCCGGTCGTAAGTGGGAGCAATGGCGGTGAAAATGGCCCGGACGTAGGCCCGCTTTTCCGGACCGCCTGAAACGGGTAACTGACGATCCGAGGCTAACATAGGCGCTGAATGTAGTCCCGCGGGAAGCTCCTTCGCAAGGCGAGCATTTCGTGCCTAGCGGCCGGCAGGAATGGGGCGGCCTCAGCGATCAGGACGTGGTGCTGCGGGCCCGCTCCGGTCAGGAGGCCGCCTACCGGGAACTGATCCGTCGCTACGAGCGGCCCATCTTTGCCCTGCTCTTTCGGATGGTGCGCGACCGCGAGCTGGCCGAGGACCTGGCGCAGGAAACGTTCGTCAAGGCGCTCAACGCCATCGATTCGTACCGCCCGGAGTTCAAGTTCTCCTCCTGGATCTTCAAGATCGCGAACAACGCGGCCATCGATCATCTGCGCCGGCGGGAGTTGGATACCCTCTCGTTAGATGGCTCTCCCCACGCCGAAACGCCCGAGGCCATGCAGGCCACCGCGCTTCAGATCGGGGCTCGGCAGGAAACCCCGCTCGACACGGTGGAAGCCAAAGAGCTGGGTACTGCGATCGAGGCTGCCATCGGCTCGCTCCGGCCCGAGTATCGCTCGTGTATCCTGCTCCGCCATGTGGAGGGGCGCGCGTACGAGGAGATCGCGGAGATTCTCAACCTGCCACTCGGCACGGTGAAGACCTATATCCACCGCGCCCGCAATGAGCTCAGACAGTCGCTCGCGCACCTCAAGGGATGAAACCTCCCGTTCACCCTCAACGTAGGAGGGTCCACTTATGACCCGTCCCGCCGGATCGCATCTCTCCCCCGAGGAGATCGACGCCTGCCTCAGCGGAGCGCCCGCCGTCGAGTTGCAGCGCCATCTCGATCAGTGCCAGGCCTGTCTCGAGGAGGTGCGGGCGGACCGCGAGATCGCGGAGCAGATCGCGGCCCTCCCATTAATGAGTCCGGTGGATGGCTTCACCGAGCGGGTCATGGCTTCAGTGGTGGTTCCTGACCCCTTCGCCATCCGTTCCCTCCAGGCTACCCGACGCCGTCTCTTTGCAGCCCCGAGGACTCTTGCTGCCGGACTCGCGCTCTTTCTGCTGAGCTCGATGGCTGGCAGCGTAGTCTGGTCGCTCACGCACCAGGAGACCCTCGCATCGATCGGCTCCTGGCTCATTTCTCAAGGCGGGCAGGCGGTATGGCTCGGCGTTCGGGGATTGGCGTCCAACTTGATCGAGCAGCCCTGGTATACCGGCATCAGGGCTCTGCTGGAGCATCCGGCTCGCCTCGCGCTGATCTCGGCGCTGACCTCGTTCGCCTACGTGGGCGGAGTCTTCGCCTTGCGCCGCCTCCTGGCTGTTCCGACCCAGCAGGTGGCCCATGCGGGGGTATAATCGGCTGCTCGGGCCCCTCGCCGTTCTCGCCGCGGTGGTGCCGGGCCCGCTGCCTGCGGAGACCCCGTTCGATCGCCTCACTTCCAGTGCGGTAAACCTGGTGGACCATTTCCGGATGCTCATCCGGGAGGTCTCACCTGACTGGCAGGGGCAGCGCGAGTCGGCCCTAGCGCGTCCTCAGCCTCAAACGATTCCAGTCGGCGGAACTTCAATCGACCTGAGCGATCTCAGCCGGCCCACCGTGGTCGAGACGCGGCTCCGCTCGGCACTCGAGCCGGTGAACGGAGAGGTCCGGCTCACCGTTTCCGGCGGAACGGCGCGCCGGGGAGACTTTAGCCTCGGCTCATCCGAGAGCCATAACGGCCACCTGCTGGTGGTGGACGGAAACGCCGACATCTACGGGCATCTCAGCGGGAATCTGGTGACAGTGAAGGGTGACGTGGTGCTGCATCCGGGCGGAGTGGTCTCTGGTGACATCCTCACCCTAGGAGGCGAGGTAAGGGATGAAGGCGGCGAGATCGGCGGCGAGGTGCGCACCCTCAAGGCGACCACATTGCTCTCCCCCGTCACCAGAGCCGAACCGGAAGTCCTCACCCCGCTTCAGAGTGTGCTCCGGCGCATCGCCGGGGTTCTCGGGGTATTCTTGACTCTCTTGGTGCTGGGCTTTGGCCTGGTGATGTTTGGCCGGCAAAATCTCGAGATCGTCTCCGACACCGTCTCCCACTCCTTCGGCCGAGCGTTTCTGACCGGACTCCTCGGGCAGATTCTGCTTCTTCCCACCTTTGGCATGCTCGTCGTTGGTCTGATCCTTAGTGTCGCCGGGATTCTGCTACTCCCGTTTGCCATCGCGGTGTTCGCCATGCTGGCCGTCATCGGCATCGTCGGCGGGTACCTCGCCGTGGCTCACGCGATGGGTGAGACCTACACCCGGAGGCGTATGGCTCTCGGCGCTCTGATCGGGTCCCCCAACAGCTATCGGTATGTCCTGGTCGGCCTGCTGGCCCTGGCGAGTCTGTGGGCCGCGTGGGCGCTGTTCGGATGGGTGCCGGTGGCGGGAAGTATCGTCTGGGGAGCGGCGTTTTTCGTGACCTGGCTCCTGGGAACCGCTGGCTTTGGGGCGGCGCTGTTGAGCCGCGCTGGCATCAAGGAGAATTTTGCCGGACGATTGTTCCCCCCGGAAGCACTCACCGACGAATACCTGTGGGCCACTCCCCAGTTCGGCGTGCCTGCGGGCCGGCGGCCTGGCACCCGCACACCTCCGCGCGGAGCTTGAGCGTGAAACGCGGGGCGGTCACTCTGGTCCTCCTACTGTGGACCGGGGCAGCACAGGCCCAGACGATGCGCCCCTTCGCCACCTTCCGCCAGATGCATGGAGAAACCCGCCTGGCCGCGCGGCTCGAGTATGCGGCCGGTAACCTTCGAGTGGCGCCCGGCCGGCCGGCCGAGCTGTATCGCATGGAGCTTTCCTACGACCAGGACCGCTACCTGCCGGTGAGCGATTACCATGCGCAGAGCGGCGCAGTGGTTCTGGGACTGAGGCCCGCGGGTGAGGGTGGAGTTCGCGTGGTCTCACGGAACCAGTTGAGCCAGATCGCAACGGTCGCCCTGTCGCCCCGAGTGGACCTCGCGCTCGCTCTCACCTTGGGCGCCACGGATGCCGACGTGGAGTTGGGCGGCCTCAGAATCACCAATCTGCACGTGAAAACCGGCGCCAGCCGGGCCCTGATCCGCTTCTCACAGCCGAATGCGGCCCGCTGTGATCTCGCCAGCATCAGTGCGGGGGCGGCTGAGGTGTCGGTGCTCGGTCTGGGGAACAGCCGGTGCGACGAGATCGAATTCGAGGGTGGGATCGGCAAGGTGTTGCTCGATTTTGCCGGGACTTGGAGCTCGAGCTCCCGGGTAGAGGTGAAAATGGCCATGGGCGAGCTCACCCTTCGCCTCCCGCGCGGAGTCGGTGTCCGGATCAGGATGGACAAGTTCCTATCGAGCTTCGAGCCGGTCGGGCTGGTGCGGCAAGGCGATGCCTTCGAGTCGCCCAACTATAGCCGTACCCAGCGCCACCTGGACCTCGACCTCACAACGGCTGTCGGCGGGGTGAATGTGGAGTGGGTGGAGTAGCAGTGAGAGGTGAGAGGTAAGAGGTGAGAGGTTTTTCAGCCAGAGCGAAGTGGATCCCTCGCTTCGCTCAGGATGACACCTCTTCCCTCTCACTTCTCACTGCTCACCCCTTACCCTAGCTTTCCCCCATGTCTCCCCTTGAGACCCTCGGCTTCGCCCTCGGCACGTCCTTCGCCTCAGGGCTGAATGTCTACGCCACCGTGGCGGCCGCCGGTCTGTTTCAGCGATTCGGCATCGTTCAGCTCCCCGATTCCCTTCAGGTGCTCGCGAACCCCTTCGTCCTGGGGATCGCGATCACGCTTTTCTTGATCGAGTTCGTCGCCGACAAGATCCCTTATATCGACACCGCCTGGGACGCCGTACACACCTTCATCCGGCCTCCGGCAGCGGCAATCATCTCGTACAGCGCCTTTGGCCACGTACCGGAGGAGTGGAAGCTGGGTGCCGCGCTCCTCGCAGGAGGTGTGGCGCTCACCTCGCACGGGGCCAAGGCTACCAGCCGGGCCGCGGCCAATACCAGCCCGGAGCCGGTCAGTAACTGGACGCTCAGCATTGTAGAAGACGCCCTGGCCGTATTCCTGGCCTGGATGGCGGCGGCCCACCCCATCCTGACGGCCGGGATCGTTGTGGTACTGGTGATTGTGGCGGTGTTTGTGATCTGGAAACTATACGGCTACCTGCGGCTACTCCGGGAACGGCTGCGGCACTGGCGCGCCAGGCCGGCCACACCTCCCCCAATCATCTAGCCCAGTTTGGCCCGAACTCTTCCTCCCACCCCAACACCCAGCCGCCTGGCCGCTGATCCGTTTCGCACCGCGATCTCGATGGTGCCGCCGGATCCGATGTAGGCCAGCAGTCCTCCCGGGGTCACGTCGTTGTAGGTGCGTTTGAGCGGACCGAGATCGAGATCTTCCACCTCGAGTGTGGCGTAAGAGGGAACCTGCTCCGAGGTGAGGTTAGTGATGAGGCTGCCGAATCGATCGATGTAGACGATCTCGCCTACGACCGTTTTCCCTTCATAGTGCGGCGGGGTGTACGCGAGCCGTTCGGGGATGCCGGCGAAGGGCGGGCCCAGGGCCGATAGGCCGGCTCCGCCGGCCAGTGCGGCTGCCGCCGGAGCGAATAGGTCGCGACCATGGAAGGTCGGCGACGCGGCGGCGGATAGCGGGAGCGCCACCGCTTCCACTTCAGAGTCGCGCAGAACCGGCGTGAACACGCCGTTGTCGGGACCCACGAAGTAGTGGCCGTGCGCGCTGAGGGCAAGCGCGGCACGGGCAGTGCCAACCTCCGGATCAACCACTACCATATGAACGGTGCCGGCGGGAAACCGGTGCCAAGCGCGACCCAGAATGTAGGCGGCTGATCTTATGTCGCCCGGAGCGACCCCATGGCTCACATCAATCAGGACCGCTGAGGGAGCCCCGCTGAGGAGCACCCCTTTCATCTCCGCAACGTAAGAGTCGCTTGTCCCGAAATCGGTCAGTAGCGTGACGAACGTCATCCGTACGAGATGTCGACGATAATCGTTGCGAGGGCGCGCACCATCACGGAGTCATTGCGAGGAAACGCAGTGTTCTCCGTCCTCTTCACCCCCGAAGGATCGGGAGCGCCATAGTCCGGCCGGCGGTCTTTCGCTGAAGGCTTTCGGCGATATCGCGCAGGCTCTGGGCGGCGGGACTGTCCGGCTGCGCGACGAGAATGGGCTGGCCGGCATCGGCCAGCGCGGCGAGCTGCGGCTGGAGTGGCACGGTGCCGAGCAGGGGTGCGGCGATCTCGTCGGCGAGCCGCTGGCCGCCACCCGACGAGAAGAGCTCAAGCCGACGGCCGGTCTCAGGATCGGTGAAGCCGCTCATGTTCTCCACCACGCCAATCACCGGGACACCCACCCGCTCGAACATCTTGGCGCCGCGGAGCGCATCCCCCACGGCAACTTCCTGCGGCGTCGTCACGATGAGAGCGCCGGCCACCTGGGTCGCCTGAACCAGGGAAAGCTGAGCATCCCCGGTGCCAGGAGGGAGGTCCACGATGAAATAATCGAGCTTGCCCCAGTCAACGTCCCTGAGGAACTGATTCACGATCTTCATGATGATGGGGCCTCGCCAAATGGCTGGGGCATCGCGCTCCACCAGGAGACCCAGAGACATCAGCTTCACGCCGTGGGCCTCGAGCGGCTGGATCTTCCCTCCGACCACGGGTGGTCGATCGAAGACCCCGAACATCCGGGGGATGTTCGGACCGTAGATGTCCGCGTCCATGACACCCACCTGGAACCCCGCCTGGGCCAGCGCCACCGCCAGGTTCGCGGCTACGGTGGACTTCCCGACCCCACCTTTGCCCGAGGAGATCGCGATGATCTTTCCGAGGTTGGGCTGATCCAGCGGCTGGGACGCGGCCGAAGTCGGTACTGCGCCCGATGGCGTCGGCGGTCCATGGGTGGGTCTGGCGGGGCCGGCGGGGTTGGTGACGTTGATCTTGATCTCGTCCTTCCTGACTCCTTCGACCGCGGCGACTGCGGCGCGAGCCGACCGTACCAGGGTGGCCGGATCCTCGGGAGCGAGCAGGAACGTGAACGTCACCCGCCCTTCGTCTGTGACGGTGAGATCGCGGATCATCCCGGCGGACAAGAGGTCGTTGTCCAGCCGCGGATTCTGGATGCGCGCCAGCGCCGCCGCGACGCGAGCCTCAATCGATTCGCTCAAAGGCTACACCGCCTCGACGTGCTTCACTTCCGGGACCATCTCACGCAACCGGCTCTCGATACCCTGTTTGAGAGTCACCGTCGACGCGGAGCAGCCGTGACAGGTCCCGCCCAGGCGCAGGAGGAGGACGCCATCCTGCTCGTCGAAATCCACGACCTCCACGTGACCTCGATGCGAGGCGATGTAAGGCCGTAAGGTGTCGAGGGTTCGCTCGATCCGGTCAATCGTATCCATGTGCGTCCAAGTCTAGAATTCCTACTGGCTTGTTCGGAAATATAATGGGAGTCGCGAGTCACACGGGTGCACAATCCTCATTCCGAACGCAGTGAGCGACCTTCTTAGCGTGGTCCGGGAGCCGCCGACTCCCGACTCCCAGCTCCGTTCGTCCCCAGATATTCGCGCGCCGCCCGAAGCACCGTCGCTTGCACTTCGGCCAGCGATCCGGTCAGCGAGAGTCCCGCCGCCTTGGTATGTCCACCCCCGCCATACGCCTTGGCAAAAGCCGCGACATCGACATCACCCACCGACCGGAGCGATACCTTCACCCTACCCTGGGCAATCTCCCGAAACAGCAGCGCCATCCGGACACCCTCGATCGACCGGGGAAATTCCACCACCCCATCCAGATCGTCCGATGAGACCCCATGACGCTCGATGGAACCCGGCGGGACGGTGACCCACGCCAGTCCGTACTGGTGCTCCACCACGAGCGTCTGAAGCGCCTCGGCGAACAGCCGGGGCCGGCCTTCCGGCGCCCGGGCATATACCTCGAGGTAGATCTCCTCCGCGTCCACTCCGGTCTCGAGCAGGTCCGCCGCAACCCGCAGTGTGCGCGGACGGGTGTTGCTGAACCGGAATCCGCCGGTATCGGTCAGAATCGCGACGTAGAGCGCCCGCGCCACCGCCTGAGTGACCGGCCATCCGTTCCCCGCGGCCAGCTCGTAGATGAGCTCACCGGTGGCGGCTGCGTCCGGGTCGACGTAGCGGGGGCCTGGCGGCAGGACACCCGCGCTCACATGGTGATCTACGCAGGCCACCGGAACGCCCCGGTCTCGGACGGTCTCGATCAGCATGCCGAGACGAGTGAGATCGGAGATGTCGAGCACGACGATGAGATCGGCCCGACGGAGCTCGCGAACCGCGTCGGGGGTCCGGTCTATTCCGGGCAGATCGTTGAACAGAAAGCCGAAGCGTGGTGGCGTCGGGGTCGGATTGGTGATGACGGCATCGATGCCCTGAGCGCGAAGCAGGTGGACCAGCCCTACCTCGCTGCCCAGCCCGTCCCCATCGGGATTGACGTGAGTGGTGACGCAGACCCGCTGCCCTGGCCGGAGCGCGGCGCCAAAGGCATGGGCCAGAGTGGCCTTCTCGGAGGACAGCGAAAGCGGCATTTCCAATACTAACAGCCAGGCGGGACCGGTGCGAAACGCTCAACGCTGGGTCATGGGTATTCTCACGCGGCGGCGTGCTCGCCATGGGGACAGGTCGCCTCGGACGGCCACAGTAGCTCGTCAGTGGAACGGCGCAGCTCCAGCAATGTGGTCAGCACGATCCATGACCCTATCAGCACCGCGATGGCCGGATCGAAGTAGGAACGGCGGAAGAGGAGGACCAGCAGCCCCGCCGCGACCGGGGCAAGCGATACGTAGGTATCGCCCAGATTGTGGAGATAGGCCAGTCGGATCGTGGCGTTGCTGGCCTGCCACGGAGCCAATGCGCGGGCGACACCCCAATTGCCTGCTGCAGCGAGAAGCCCCGCGACCACGGGCAACCAGCCGACAACGACGTGGGGATGAACCATCCGCTCCGCGGCCTGCCAGATTACGAGTGTGCCTACGACTACAAGGCCGAGCGAATTAAGCACATTGGCCGACCGCTGGAGGCCGCGGGTGATAGGGAGTGTGACCAGGTAGGCACAGAAGAGGCACACGAGCGCCAGCTCGTCGGACAGATTGTGTACAGCATCCATCACCAAGCTGAGGCTGTGGGCGCGCAAGCCGGCTACCATCTCCAAAACGAACACTGCCGTATTCAGGCCCACCGCAAAGCCGAGTGGTTTCCGAATGTGCGACATGCGGTCACCCCAGCAATGGTCGTTGCCCGTCCCCCATGTTGCCGCTGGACCACCGGTTCTTATCGCCCGCTCGTACTGTCCCGCTCTAGCGCATGCCCGCCGACATCAGATTGGAATGCTTCCGGCCATAGAGGAAAAAGATCGCTAGCCCGATGGCCAGCCACACGATCAGCCGAAGCCAGGTCTCCTGGTCGAGATAGGCCATGAGGTACGCGGCCGATAGCGCTCCCATGGGCGCCACGAACCATACCAGTGGAGTCTTGAACGGCCGGGGCAGATTGGGCTCGCGGATTCTTAGCACCAGTACCCCGAGCGACACGATCACGAACGCGAGGAGGGTGCCGATGGACACCAGCTTCGCTGCGTCGCGCACTGGAAGAATGGCCGCTGGAATGGCGACGGCGATTCCGGTGACCACCGACGTGATGTATGGGGTGCGGAACCGGGGGTGAATCCGGCGAACAAAGGGCGGGAGCAGCCCATCACGTGACATGCTGTAGAAGACCCGGGACTGGCCCAGGAGCTGGACCAGGATGACCGAGGTCAGCCCGGCGATAGCACCCAGCTTGATGAAGCTGGAGAAGATTCCGAGGCCGGCATAGTCAGTGACCTTCGCGATCGGATC
>DASXRM010000044.1:0-2673 GCA_036506575.1 Gemmatimonadales bacterium
TTTTCATTTGGCTGTCGTTCCTGGCGCACGCTGCGCCGCGGCAGCCGCGCCCCGCGGGGAGGCGGAATCCACGCAAACCGTAGTCGGTCGTGCGGCATGTCCCCACTCCGATTACACCAGGAACAAGGAGTAGGAAATGGCACGCACCACTGGCACGGTCAAGTGGTTCAATGACGCGAAGGGCTTTGGTTTCATCACGCCCGAGGACGGTCAGAAGGACTGCTTCGTCCATCATTCGGCGATCCAGGCACAGGGCTACAAGAGCCTGGCCGAGGGTGACCGGGTGGAATTCGACGTCGTGCAGGGCCAGAAGGGCCCGGCGGCGGAGAACGTCGTGAAGCTGTAATTCAGCAGCACGACGCACAGCAACGGCCCGCTCGTCTTGGATGAGCGGGCCGTTTGCTTTCAGCAGTGCCTTCTGGCGGGGCCCGCAACGGCGAGGCGCAGCTCCTCGAACGCGCGGGTGAGATCGGCAATCTGATGGTTCGCGTTCAGACCGCTCGGGTTGGGGAGCACCCACAAGCTGCTGGCTCCGATGCGCTCCGGCTGTCGTCCCATCCTGGCGTGAGGCCGTTCGAACGCCGTCCGGTACGCGCCGATCCCGACGACCGCCACGCACTTCGGGCAATACCGGCGCACTGTGCGCTCCAGCCGACGCCGCCCGGCCCTCAGTTCGGCTCCTGTAAGCTCGCTCGCCGAGGCGGTGGCGCGCGCCACCAGATTGGTGATGCCCAATCCCTCATCGAGAAGCACGCGCTCCGACCAGGGGCTCACGAGCCGTTCCATGAAGCCTGCCAGATGCAGGGCGCGCCAGAAACGATTCCCCGGCCGGGCAAAGTGATGGCCGGTGGCACCGGAATAGAGTCCCGGGTTGATCCCGCAGAAGAGGACCTCGAGTCCGGGACCGATGAGGTCCGGAACCGTTCGTCCCGCCGCAGCGGCGATCTCCGCCTTACTGGGCCGCTGGATCTGCATCGCTGCTCGAGTTTGGGCTGAGTCGGTCGATGTAAGTGCCAGTAAGACAAACCGGCGCCAGCTGCCTAACGATCTACCAGCGCGGGGAAGAGCGCCGGCAGATGCTCGATCTGCTCCCACCCCTTCCCGCGCTCAACCCGCTCCACCGCCAGCCGGTCGAAGTACTCATCCAGAACCGCCGCGCGCTCCTGCGCGAGCGGGGGTCGGCAATAATCCTCCTCTTCCCAGACCGCGGTTCCGTCGGGCCGGCGCCTCGCCGCCTGGAGTGAGACGGACAACGCCTGACCGAAAGGCCGTAAGGGCAGGAACTCGCCGGCGGCGAGCCGAGCTTCCAGATTTGCGATGAGGTCCGTCCGAGGGACGGCCGAAACCAGGTAGTAAGCCATGTGCTGGACTCCTTCCGCTACCCTTCGAGTGGCCGCGCCACCAGGACCCCGGTTGAACCGTGGATGGCGGCGACGTACTCCGGAAGGGTAGCGCGAGTGACCTCCACCACTCCACCTGAAAGCGGAGCGTGGAGCACCCGGAGAATTCGGTTGCGATCCCGGTACGCAAAGGCGGCATGGGTCACGTCCAGACCCGGGATCTCGGTCGCGAAGGCAAGCACATCCCCCGTCTCGATCCGGTCGACCACCTCGGGAATGCGCTTGGTCGGTACCACCCGGCGGGGGTGTCCGTCCAGTCGGCGCTCGATCGTACCGATCTCCCGGAACACGCCGTCATCGGCAAGGGCGGGGTAGCTCCCACGATGCTCGGTCATGAAGCGGAGCGGACGCGAATCCTCGGCGGCGCCCAGCTCCGCGCCAAGGTCCCGCACCAGTCCGCGCTTCTCCCCGTCGGTGATCCACTCGCTGAAGTAGTGCAGCCGGGAGGTATATCCGCGGCGCTCGCCGCCGCGGTAGCGCATGCGCTCTACTTCCCGGCCAAATCGATCCCACGTCGGCTGGCCCATGTCGCCCGCCGTCCGCGCCACGGCCAGGCAGGCCTCCACCAAGGTGACACAGTCGAAGCGGGTCAGCGAGAGCGTCAGCGGCTCGTGCCAGGGGTTGCCGCCGGTGCGGAGATACGCGTCGAGGGTGAAGGGTACATAAGGAGTGCCGGCGGCCAGCTCGCCGACGCGGATGGCCTGGGGACCGAGTGGAGCATCTGGCCGTGACGACCCTTGGGCGCGAAGTGCCGCGGTCCAGGCGGTGAGGCGCTGCTGATCCGGGTCGAACCCCTCGGTTCGCGGGTTGGGTGACGGCGATCCTCGGCGGCAAGCGTTGAGCGATGCGGGAAACACCAGTGCCGCCACGGTCAGGGCGGCGTGTCTGAGCAGGTCTCTGCGAGAGACGTTCACCGCGAGCCTACCACCTCGGTAATCCAGACGTCACTCTGTTGGTCGCCCAGGACAAAGTAGATTCGGCTCCCCCGTACCTTGAACCAGGGGCGGATCAGGATGCCCGACGGCTTATCGAACCACACGCTGAGCCGGGCTGGTCCGCCGGCCGCGGGAACCCGCCAGATGCCGGCCTTCTTATCCGCCGGGTCCTGGCCGATGTAGTTGATGAACCGGCCATCGGCTGACCAGGCCCAGATGGAACCCGGTCTGGGCGAAGGTGCCCGGGGCTCGAGAACCGGCCTTGGAGCTCCGCCTGCAACCGGCACGATGACCAGGACCGCTCGGTCTCCGTCCTTCATGAGTGTCAGCACGCGACG
>DASXRM010000045.1:0-6147 GCA_036506575.1 Gemmatimonadales bacterium
GTGGTCGGAGCGGTGTTGTTCGGCCTCATGACCACCTGGCAGCGCGGGCGCCTGATTTTGGCGGAGCGGCTCGACGGGGTGGTGCTCCCGGCGGACCTCTTCCTACAAGACGTTCGCGCCAACTCTAAGCTGCGGGTCCCCGGCACAGCGGTGTTCATGTACAGCAACCCCGAGGCGACCCCGCCGGCCCTGCTGCACAATCTGAAGCACAACAAGGTGCTACACGAAAGGGTCGTGTTCCTCGTCGTCGCCACCGCGGAGGTGCCGCACGTTCCAAGTAAGGATCGGTCTACAGTGGAGGACCTCGGCTTAGGCTTCTACCGGGTCATTGTACATTACGGATTCATGGAAGAGCCCAACGTCCCACGGGCGCTGGCGGAGTTGCGGGAAAAGGGCCTGGAATTGAAGCCGATGGAAACCACCTACTTCCTGGGACGGGAGACGCTCATTCCCTCTAACAAGCCGGGCATGGCACTCTGGCGGGAGCGGCTCTTCGCAGTCATGCACCGGAATGCCCGGACCGCGACCTCGTTCTTCTGTCTGCCGCCCAATCGGGTCGTGGAGCTGGGGGCCCAAATTGAGCTGTAGGGCTACTCCTGCCCCTCATACATCTCCTTCAATCGATTGACCACCGCGGGATCGGCCAGGGTCGTGGTATCACCCAGGGTGCGGCCCTCGGCGATGTCCTTGAGCAGGCGGCGCATGATCTTTCCGCTCCGGGTCTTGGGGAGATCGGCGGAGAAGAGGATGTCGTCTGGCCTTGCGATGGCGCCGATCTTCTTGACCACGTGGTCCTTGAGATCGTCCTTCAGCGCCGGGGTGGCTTGCTTCCCATCCTTGAGGGTGACGAATGCCGCCAGTGCCTGACCCTTGAGGTCGTGCGATCGCCCGACCACTGCCGCTTCCGCCACGGCCGGATGGTCTACCAGCGCACTCTCCACCTCCATGGTGCCGATCCGGTGTCCCGCCACGTTCAGGACATCATCCACCCGGCCCAGAATCCACCAGTAGCCCGCGTCGTCGAGTTTGGCCCCATCCCCCGCGAAGTAGCGGCCGGGGAACCGGCTCCAGTAGGTCTCGCGATAGCGTGCATCGTCGCCGTAAATCGTGCGGAGCATGCCAGGCCAGGGCTGCGTCAGCGTGAGGAAACCGCCTCCCTTCTCCACCCGCCTGCCGTTGGTATCCACCAACTCGGCTGACACCCCCGGGAAGGGCACGGTGGCCGAGCCCGGCTTGGTGGTGGTGACCCCCGGCAACGGGGTGATCATGATTCCGCCGGTCTCGGTCTGCCACCAGGTGTCCACAATCGGGCACTGGCCCCCACCGATGTGTTCATGGTACCACATCCATGCTTCAGGGTTGATCGGCTCGCCAACGGTGCCCAGCAGCCGCAAGGTCGACAGGTCATGGCGCCCGGGATGCTCGGGACCCCACTTCATGAAGGCACGGATCGCGGTCGGTGCGGTATAAAGCACCGTCACTCCGTACGTCTCCACGATGCTCCAGAACCGGTCGCGCTCAGGCCAATCAGGGGCCCCCTCATACATCACGACCGTCGCCCCGTTGGCGAGGGGGCCGTATACCACGTACGAGTGGCCGGTGACCCAACCGATATCGGCGGTGCACCAGAATACGTCTTCTTCACGGAGGTCAAACACGTACTTCGTGGTCGCGGCCACGTGGGTGAGATAGCCGCCTGTGGTGTGAACGATCCCCTTGGGTTTACCGGTTGTGCCCGAGGTATACAGGATGAACAGCATGTCCTCCGCGTCCATCACCTCCGGCTCATTCCGGAGCGGGGCGCGCTGCAGGAGCGAATGCCACCAGTGGTCGCGGCCTTCCTGCATCATGGCGGCGGCCTCGTCACCCACCCGCCGCACCACCAGGCAGTGCTTGATCGAGGGGCACTGCGCCAAGGCTTCGTCGGCGAAACGCTTCAGCGGCAGCACCTGTCCCCGGCGGTAGCCTCCGTCGGCGGTGATCAGGGCAACCGCCTCGGCATCGTTGATCCGATCCCGCAGGGATTCGGCGGAGAAGCCGCCGAACACCACCGAATGGACCGCGCCGATGCGGGCACAGGCCAGCATGGCGATCGCGGCCTCAGGGATCATGGGGAGATAGATGGCCACCCGGTCGCCGCGCCGGATGCCGAGCGCCTTGAGGGCATTGGCGCAGCGGCGGACCTCGCGAGCCAGATCCCAGTAGGTCAGCACCCGCTGCTCACCCGGCTCGCCTTCCCAGATGATGGCCGCCTTGTTTCGCCTGGCCCCGGACAGATGGCGGTCGAGGCAATTTGCCGACGCATTGAGTTTCCCATCCACGAACCACCGCGCGCGGGGTGGCTGCCAGTCGAGCACCTCGTTCCAGGGCGATATCCAATCGAGCGCGCGCGCCTGTTCTTCCCAGAACCGTTTCCAGTCCCGGCCGGCGCTGTAGAGGGCCTCGGTCGCCGCAGCCCGAGCGGCAAACGCTCGGGGCGGAGGGAAGCGTCGTTGCTCGGAGAGAAGCGTATCGATCTGATCGGTCATGGCGACATGGGTGAAGGTCGGGGAAAAACTAAGGGGCCCAGGCAGTCGTTGTAAGAGCGCAGCGGGGGCCACACGCTACTTTTGCAGTGGTCTGCCGCGGAGTGCGGCGTGAATTGGGACTGCAATAGTTGGTAAGGGGCCTCGCAAAGGATTGCGAATCCAACAGTTGTCGTCAGTGGCACTAGTCTCGCCTTTTTACCCGGCGAGGGCGCGAGGTCCCATGCGGCCAAGCGCAAATCCGCCCGATAAGAGCACACCCGGAGTGATTCGGGGCCGCAAAACTAGAGGTCTCACCAGGTCCAATGCACCTGGTTGAGATAGCTCGGTGCCGAAGGAGGATCGATGAGGTCGCCGCATGACGCAGAGCGCGCCATGGCAGCACCGGAAACGCTCGGACTGGACACTAGAGTGGAGATCCGGAAGGCCGCGGTCAAGTTGCTCGAGGAGATGCCAGAGGGAGTCGGACGCCTGGTGATCGATCTCGCGCGGACACGGCACGTGGACTCCGCCGGACTCGGCGCTCTCATGCTGATTCAGCGACGTGCTGCCGAGCGGCGTCAGGTGGTCGTGCTTCGGAATGCCAGTGAAGAAATTCGGTTTCTTCTGGTGCTCACCAAGCTGGATGATCTCTTTCAGGTCGAATCGACCTACGCCTGACGGGCGGGCAGCAGCGGCGGTATCGGCTTCGCCGGCGGTAGCCTCGTCTCGCTGCGCTCGCCTCGGGCGGAATGGCGGTATGTGGTTTCCGCCTTTTCCGCTCTTTCCGCCTCTTTAACTACCGCCTCTTGGCCTACCGCCCTACCGCCCTACCGCCTTTCCGCCTTTCCGGCTACGGTGCCGATTCGGGTGGACGGCCCCTTCCCGATTGCTTAGAGTGCCCCCCGAGTTCAGATTCATCCTCTCCGGTGCGGTAGGCACTGCCTCAGGGGTGCATGGAATGAGCAAGGGAAAGCGCCGCCGGCGCGTCTTGATTGTCGAGGACGAGCCAGCGCTTCGGTCAAGTTATGAGCGGGCCTTCAATCCTCGATACGATCTGGTGTTCGCCTCTACCGGTGCCGAGGCGCTGGAGCAGCTCGAGCAGCATAAGCCGGACGTAGCCGTGCTGGATATGCGCCTTCCGGATACCGACGGGATCGATCTTCTGCGCCGCATCCGGCTCACTCAACCCGAGCTTCCCGTCATCATCACCACGGCGTACATGAGCATTGAGCCTCAACTCAAGGTTCTCGATCTCCCCCACTCCGGCTATATCGTCAAACCGTTCCGCCTCGACGAGCTCGGCGCGCGGATCGATGCCGTCTCATGACGGTGTCCCCCTCATAGAAGCTCGCGGACTTCACCGTTCCTTCGGGCGAACCCGCATACTCCGTGGCGTAGACCTCGCTCTCAAACCGGGTGAGGTCCTGGCCGTGCTGGGGCCTAATGGTGCGGGCAAGACGACCCTGTTGCGGCTTCTCGCCGGTCTCCTTCGCCCCAATTCCGGTGAGGTTCGGGTTCTGGGGCAACCGGTCCGTCGCGGCTCCGACGCGACTCGCCGCGTGATCGGCCTCCTCTCTCATCAGTCGCTGCTGTACGACGACCTGACCCTGCTCGAAAACCTGGTATTCGCGGCCCGGCTGTATGCGCTCGATCAGCCGCACCGGATTGCGGCAGCCGCGCTGGACGCGGCCGGACTGGGTGCCCGAGCCTCCGAGCTGCCCCGACGCCTCAGCCGGGGGCTGCTGCAGCGGGCAGCCATAGCTCGAGCCCTCCTGCATTCGCCGCGAGTGCTTCTCCTTGACGAGCCCTTTACCGGTCTCGATGCTCTGGCCGCCGAGCGGGTCCGCTCGGATCTGCACGAACGCCTCGGCCGGGGGCTCGGACTTATCGTCGTGACCCACCAGCTCGCCGAAGTCTGGGATCTAGCAACCCGCGTGGCTGTACTGGTGGCCGGACGCTGGGCCACCGACGAACCGCGCACCGGTTCGCTCGAGGCCTTCCTGCCGCGCTACCATGGAATGACCGGTGCCTAGTTCCCTTCATCTGGCTTTGATCATCGCGGCCAAGGACATCCGGGCGGAGCTGCGGAGCCGCACCGCCCTGCTCTCGGCCTTGGTTTTTGCCGCCCTGGTCCTCGTGGTGTTCAACTTTGCCCGAGATCCCACAGCGCTGGCAGCGACGGCTCTCGCGCCCAGCGTGCTATGGGTGACGTTTGCGCTCGCGGCGATGGTGGCGATGAACCGCGCCTTCAACATCGAGCGAGAGAACGCGGCGCTCGACGGTCTTCTGCTGGCGCCGGTGTCGCGGGAGGTTGTGTTTCTCGGCAAGCTGCTGGCCAATCTCGCGTTTGTCGGTACAGTGGAACTGGTCACGCTGCCGCTCTTCACGCTGTTCTTTAACGTAAGTTTGTGGGGGGTGCTCCCCGGCATCCTCGGGGTGGCGGCGCTCGCCACCACAGGCTTCGTGGCGGTCGGTACGATCTTCAGCGCGATGGCGGTGCGGACCCGATTTGCCGAGCTCATGCTGCCGGTGCTGCTGCTGCCCTTCATGGTTCCACCCCTCATCGGCGCTGTGCAGGTCACCTCGCGCCTGCTCGCGGGGCGTCCGTTGAGTGAAATGTGGGGCTGGCTTAGGTTACTCGCCCTCTATGACATCGTGTTCGTGACCCTCTGCACTCTGGTCTTCTCCGCGGTCGTGGAAGAGTGAACCGCACTCCGCACCTGGCGGCCCCGCGCCGCATCGTACGCCGCGGCCTCGGCCTGAGTGCCGCCGGGCTCTTCGGCCTCGTGGTGGTGTACGTCCTTGCGCTAGGTTACACACCCACCGAGGCGCGCCAGGGATTGGCCCAAAAGATCTTTTATGTACACGTGCCGGCCGCCTGGAGCGCCCTGCTGGCGTTCTCGCTGGTTGGGATCGCCAGCGCATTGTACCTCTGGCTCCAGGATCCGCGGTTGGACCGCTTTGCCGCGGCGTCAGCCGAGGTGGGTGTCGCGTTCAGCGCGGTCATGTTGACGACGGGCCCGATCTGGGCCAAGCCGATCTGGGGCACCTGGTGGACCTGGGATGCTCGGCTCACCCTGACCTTGTTTCTCTTCTTTCTATTTGTGGGCTATCTCGCCCTCAGAGCCGCGGTGCACGATCCTGCCGAGCGAGCCCGCTTCAGCGCCGTCGTCGGAATCCTGGGAATGCTGCTGGTCCCGTTCATTCATGTGAGCGTCTATCTCTTCCGCACCCTGCATCCCCAGCCGATCGTGCTCAAGCCCAGCGCGCCCTCACTCCCCCCCGAGATGCTCCGGACGCTGCTGATCTCGACCCTCGTTTTCACGCTGCTGTACGTCGGCTTCGTGACTGCTCGATACGGCTTGGCTCTGGCGGAGGAAGCCAGGGAGGATGCCCGTGAGCTTGACTGAGCCGCCCCAGAACGGCGAGTATCTCGTCGCCGCGTACGCGGTCGCGACCGTGATTCTGGTTGGCTATTGGCTGCGGCTGTGGCGCGCGGCGAGAAAGAGCGTGAGCGGTGAGCGGGAAGCCAAAAGCGTGAGCGGGAATGACAAAGGCGTAGGCAGTAAGTAGGGAAAGGATACACCGCGCGGTGGGACGCTACTCCTGGAGAAAAATCTGAGGGTTAGCGTGATCGGTG
>DASXRM010000046.1:0-3948 GCA_036506575.1 Gemmatimonadales bacterium
TCGAGCGGGGCGACTGGGCAGCCGCGGCTGCCTTTCCGGTGGTGACCGCGCAAGGCCTCGGGATCCCGGTGGCGTTGAGCCGCTTCACCCGTGCGCTCGGAGCGGCGCGGAGCGGAAATCCTGCCGCGGCCCGGGCCGAAATCGCCGCGCTCGACTCGATCTCGACCGGTCTGGCCGATCGGCAGGAGACCTATTGGGCGAGGGTGGTCGGCATCAAGCGGGATGCGGCTGCCGCGTGGATGCGCTTCGCACTGGGAGACACCACCGGCGGGCTGAAGCTCGCGCGCGCCGCCGCCGACAGCGAAGAGGTCACCGACAAGCACCCGGTGACCCCGGCCGAATTGCTGCCGGCGCGCGAGCTTCTCGCCGACATGCTCCTCCTTACGGGACGCTACCAGGAAGCGGGCGAGGCGTACCAAGCCACGCTTACCCGGGAGCGGGGACGGGCGCGAAGCCTGTTCGGCGTCGCCCGGGCCGCCGAGCTCGCGGGTGATCGCGCCGCTGCCCGTGCAGGCTACCGGAGGTTTCTGAAGCAGATGAGCGGGACGGACGGCTATCGCCCGGAGCTGGTCACCGCTCGGACGTTTATCCGGGAATAGGGTCATAGAACAGTCGCATTCGATTGCTTACCTTGCAGATCGCCGAACCGACTTGGTCCCCCCTCTTCTTAACGGAGGCGTTATGGCGGCAAAGAAGCGCTCTTCCCGCAAGTCCAGCCGGCGCAAGTACAGCAAGGGAGCAGGCAAGAGCGTCGAGAGCGCGATGCGCCGGCGCAAGAAGGGCACCCTCCGTAGCGGTAAATCAGGACGGGGCGGCAAGGTGAAGAGCCGCGCCCAAGCGATCGCGATCGGGTTGTCGGAGGCACGGAAGAAGGGGGCGAAGGTGCCGGCCAAGAAGGGCGGGCGGCGGAAGCGTTCCAGCTCGCGGAAGAAGTCGTGAGGAGAGCCCGACTCCTCTTGATCGTCGCCTCGATGGCTGCCTTCAGTTCTCTGGTTCAGGCTCAGGCACGCGGCGTCGAGGTCCAGGCCGGACTGGGCTACGCCAAAGTCTTCAACGGTGGCGGTGTCAGCCTGGCGGCGGTGGTGGAGCGACCGTTGGTTTCTCCGACCAAACCGCTGCAGCACGCGCTCGGCCTCAGCTTCTGGTATGCCCGTACCAAGATCGCTTCGACACCGGACGATTCCAGGGGGCGAAACCTGGTGGGCCTCGGCCTGCGCTACCAATTAGGGCTCCAGAGCTGCTGCGGCTCGATACAACCGTTCTTGGCAGTTCCGCTGCAGCTCCTGCGAAGCTCCATTGAAGATCGCGCTACGCTGGTCACGGTGAGCGCGAACTCGCACGGTGTGCCTCAGCCGCCGCCGGACCCACCGGCGGAGGATCGGGTAGGCGCGGCCTGGGGCTGGGGCACAGGGCTCGAGCTCGGGGTTCGGCTGGGGATCGACGAAAATCTCAGTGCCCACACGAGCGTGCAGGGGTTGTATCAGGATATCTACGCGGACGGCACCAGCAACGGCGCGTGGAATTGGCACGCGGGCCTCAGGTACCAGTTCGGACCTTCCTGATCTCGAGAGTAGGTGGTTCTAAGCCGCTCCATGCTCACCATCCGGATCTCTGCCCTAGTCACTCTCCTGGGACTGCCCCTCGCCGGGCGCGCAGCGGCCCAAACCTTGGCGCCGGCCTCGTACAGCTGTCACTTCGTCAAGATCCCGATGCGAGATGGGGTGCATCTCAATACCAGTGTCTGCGAGCCGAGTGGAGCGCACGCGCTCCTGCCTTTCCTGCTCACTCGCACTCCCTACGGAATCGCCGGGGATACCGCCGTAGGCAACGACTACCGGTTTCTCGCCCGGGACGGGTACATCTTCGTCTATCAGGACATCCGCGGCCGCTTCGGGAGCGAGGGTCGGTTCGTGATGAACCATCCGCTCCACAACCCGGCCGACACCAACGGTGTCGACGAGAGCACGGATACCTACGACACAGTCGGATGGCTCCTGCGGAATGTGCCGAACAACAACGGCCGGGCCGGGGTGCTCGGCGTGTCCTACCCCGGCTTTCTCGCGACCATGGCCGGCATCAATCCGCACCCGGCAGTGAAAGCCATCTCGCCCCAGGCTCCGATGACCGACACCTGGATGGGCGATGACTTCTTTCACCAGGGTGCCTTCCGCCTCTCGTATGGGTTCGAGTACGCCGGGAGCATGGAGCTGAGCTCGGACATGTCGGTACCGGTCCCGATCAATATCTGGGACACTTACGACTGGTACCGCCGCCTCGGGCCTCTCGCCAACGTGGATGCGAAATACTTTCACGGGAAGGTTCCGACCTGGGAGGCCTTCATTGGGCATCCCACGTACGATGGCTTTTGGCAGACCCGCGCGGTACAGCGCGTGTTGAAGACCCCGGTAGTGCCGACCCTCACGGTGGGTGGCTGGTGGGATCAGGAAGATCGTTACGGGCCCCTGGCCACGTACCGCGCCCTCGAGCGGGGCGATTCGTCCCACCACAACTTTCTCATCATGGGACCGTGGAACCACGGTGGCTGGCGACGGGAGGACCGCCGCATGCCGGTCGTTGATCCCGGCACTTCCGAAGCATACCTGCGCGACGTGGAGGCGCCCTGGTTGGCTTATTGGCTCCAGGGCCAAGGCAAGATCTCCGAGCCGGAAGCGTACCTCTACGATGCCGGTGCAAAGCGATGGCGCTCGTTCGATAGCTGGCCGCCCAAAAACGCGGTGCCGCGGAGTCTCTACCTGCGCGCCGGCGGCCGGCTCTCCTTCGATCCGCCGGCCGCCGGGGAGTCACGGTTTGACCAGTACATCTCCGATCCGGCTCACCCGGTCCCTTACCGGGTCCGTCCCATCGAGCAGACCTACGATCCGCGAGGCTCCCGCTGGCGAACCTGGGAAACCGAGGACCAGCGGTTCGTCGATGGGCGTCCCGACGTGGTGAGCTGGGTCTCGGAGCCGCTCACCGAGGACCTGCTCATAGCGGGCGACGTCACCGCACGGATCGTGGCGTCGACCACGGGGCGTGACGCCGATTGGGTAGTAAAACTGATCGATGTCTACCCCGACAGCGTGGCGGACAACTGGCCGCTCAGTGGCTACCAGCTGATGGTCGCGCACGAGATCATGCGTGGTCGCTATCGGACGAGCTTCTCTTCTCCCGAGCCACTTCGACCGGATGCGCCGCTCGACTTCAGGGTAGATCTGCATCAACAGAGCTACACCTTCAAACCGGGCCACCGAATCATGGTCCAGATCCAGAGCACCTGGTTCCCGCTGTACGACCGCAATCCGCAGACCTGGGTGCCGAATATTTTCCAGGCGAAACCGGCGGATTTCCGCGCGCAGACCCACCGGATCTGGCATACGCCACGCTTTACCTCGCGGATCGAGATCACATCGGACCGATAGGAGCAGCCCATCCAGTCCCAACCAACGGCCCAATCCGCCGACACTGAAGCCTCCCAAGAAGCCGCGCGCCTCTATCGCGAACTTCTGGGCCAGTGGAACGCGCGTGACTCGGCGGCATACGCTAAGCTGTTCGCGGTTGGGGGTAACCTGGTCGGTTTCGACGGGAGTCAGGTGGACGGCCGGGCCGAGATCGAAAGTCACTTACGCCAGATCTTCGGCAGCCATCCGACTGCGGCGTTCGTGGGAAAGATTCGAGAGGTGCGCGTGCTCGGAGGCGACGTGGTGCTGTTGCGAGCCGTGGCGGGCATGGTGCCGCCCGGCAAGTCTGATCTCAACCCTTCGGTCAACACGGTCCACACGCTGGTTGCGGCGAAGCAGGATGATCGATGGCAAGTGGAGCTTTTCCAAAGCACTCCGGCGGCTTTTCACGGCCGGCCCGAGGCGACTGAGGCGCTCACGGCGGAGCTACGCCAAGAGCTCGAGCTCACCCGAAAGCCGCGTTCTAAGTAATGCCTTTACATTGATCTAG
>DASXRM010000047.1:0-7673 GCA_036506575.1 Gemmatimonadales bacterium
GGGCCCGAATACCTTCCCGACCCCGGCTGTCCCATGATGTTGAGAGAGAAAGAGGGCGACCAGAATGCTAATGGTGATCGGAATGATGTAAGGCTGGAACAGCGGAGTGGCCACCTCCAGCCCTTCTACCGCGCTAAGCACCGAGATTGCCGGAGTGATCATGCCGTCACCATACAGGAGCGCCGTCCCGAATAGCCCGAGCATGACGAGTCCCCACCGACCGCTCCGATGGCGGATACCCATTGGCGTGCACAGCGCCGATAGTGCCAGAATCCCTCCCTCCCCACGGTTGTCAGCTCGGAGAATGAACACCAGGTACTTCACCGAGATAACAAGGATCAGTGACCAAAATATCAAAGACAGCACGCCGAGGATGTTTTCGGGACTCGGTGCTATGCCGTGCGCGTGGAGGAAGGACTCCCGCACCGCGTACAGGGGACTGGTCCCGATGTCGCCGTACACAATACCGAGCGCGGTTAGCGACAAGAGGGCCAGGTACTTGCCTCGCGGCGCCGAGTCAGCCTGCGGCTGAGCGCTGGGCGGGGCCTTTGGATCCGGTGTCACCTATGCAATCCTCTTGCGCGAGAGCCGGCGCTGGTCCAGGAGCGCCGCCACCAAAATTGCGACGATGATGACGGCCGAACCGACGCACCAGCGGCAGATCGCGTGAATGACGAACAGCTCGAGATACGTCAGGTACGCGGTGAAGGCGACGCCTAGCGCGGCAAGCCCCGCGAGCAGGCTGGCGGGCCAGCGTTGGGATGCGAGGCGGGGTTGCAGAGCCATCAGGCTCACCAGTAGCAGGCCCGCGTATCCCACCAGGCCGATGAGGGAGACCTCCACTCCGGCAAACCGGCTCCACAAGCTCTGCTGCACCGTTTCACAGCCTCCAGTGCCGCAGGCCAGCGTGCCGATCCTTCCGATCTTATAAAGGTAGAGATACGCGGAGACGAAGAGTCCGGTCAGACTCAGCAACGCCGCGCTCATTCGATAGATCATTTCGAGCGGCGCGGAGCCAGCGAATCCACCAGTTTGATGATGGCATCGGAGTCGAGCCGGCCCCGATACAGTCTTCCCCCAACCAGCAGGGTCGGAGTCGAGCCCACTCCCAGCTGCACCCCCTCGTTATAACTCGCCTGAATGCGGCCGGCGTACTTTCCCGCCTTCATGCACGCATCATAGCGCCCCAAATCAAGACCGGAGGCTTTGGCATAGTTCCGGAACACCGGGCCCGCATCTCGCGTTCCGGCCCACTCCGACTGGCCTTCGTAGATCCGCTGGTGCTGTTCCCAGTATTTCCCCTGCTCGTCCGCGCACGCTGCCGAGTGTGCCGCAAGGCGGGCGAACGGATGCTGCTGCAGAGGGAAGTCGCGATACCGCCAGCGTACCCGGCCGGCCGCGATCAGCCGCTCCTCGATGGTCGGCATCTGAAGCGTGGCGAAGGTCTGACAGAAGGGACACTGGTAATCGGCGAACTCCGTGATCTCCACCGGGGCATCGGGCGAGCCTTTCAGGTAGCCGCGGAAGCCGGAGGTGTCGGAAGGCTGGACCGCGACGTTGGCCGGAATGCTCACGGTGCGGGGCTTGAGCACCAGGTAAGCCAGGCCTCCCAGACCAAAGAGGGCGACAGCCGCGAAGAGGGCATAGAAGCGCTTCACTCCGACTGGTGTCGCCGCCATGGCTCATCGTCCTCGGGTTCGTCGGGTAAGAAGGAGTCCTGGCGCTGGGCCTCTTCCACGATGCGCCGGTTGTCGGCGATCTCAGGGGTGTCGTAGGTGCTGCGGACCTCGTAGTGGAACAGCTCGCTCCGCGCGTCCCCCATCAGCCGCAGCAACTCCGGTCCGCTCCGGAGCAGCTGACCCCCCTGATCCAACTCCTGGATCCGCGCCGCCAGGGAACGCAGGAGCGCTGCGAGCCGTTCCGCACGCTCCTCGTTGTACACCTCGTCATGCTCTGCCATAGCCACCTCGAGGGTGCAGCCTCACCCTCGGTCAAGTTCAGGCGATTCGGGCAGATAAAGATAATGAGTCGGGAGCTGGGAGTCGGGAGCTGGAAGTCAGAAGTCAAAGGCTCCCGGCTCCTTTGCACCAAATGGTGCAATGGGTTATGATACTCTCCATCAGCGGTGCAGGCCGCATTCTGACCTCTAAAGGACGGTGCATGAGCAAGAAGAAAACCCGTAGCTCCCCTGAGGCGGCTTCGTTCGCCCAGGCGCGTGACGAACTGTTCAGTCATATCCTCCGCTGCGGCGTCATTGACGCGCTTCCGGAGCACCAGAAGGAGTGGTTCGACGATACGATGGGGTATGTCGCCGATCGGTACGAGGACTTGAGCGAGGAAGAGCTGGCGCAGCTCCGCACCCTGGGAGAGCGCTATTGCCAGCCGGTCCGTCGGGTCGACACGGTGGAATCCGGCGCGGCCTGAGCTCCTTATTCTCTCTCTATCGCCGGAAAGCGGCGCCATCGGTACCCCAGTGCCAGCCTGACGCCGCCTCCCATCCCCACTTCAGCAGCCCAGCCGGAAGCCGCCCTGGGTCGCTCCTCGAGCCCGACGGCGAAGACCAGATATCCCCGACTTACCCTCCCTCCTACCGCTGCCAGACCACCAGCCAAGTAGAACCCGTTCTTTCGCCGTTCCTCCGGACTGAGCAGAAAGTGACCTAGAACCTCTCCTCGCCAGGACAGGTCGTCCCCGGAGAGGCCCACTCCTAAGCTCCCGGAGAGACGAGTCCGGCCGGGCGTGCGCAGGCCGCCATATATCCCAGCCACTGCCAGTCCCGGTTCGGAGAAGGTCCCGATAGCTTGGACCCCGATCTCCCGGACCTGCTGCGCTGCCCCCGGTTCGGCGGCGGCGAGAGCCGCTCCACTGACGAGCAACTCACGCCAGCGACAGCGCATAGGTGATGGCAATGTCGGGCGCAAGAGAATGGATAACCGAGCAGTACTTCTCGAGAGAGAGGTCGATGGCTCGGCGAGCCTTGGTCTGATCGAGCCCTTCGCCCACGACCCGGTAATCGAGGTGAATGGATACGTACCGCCGGGGCTCTTCCTTCCGTCTCACTCCGGCCACGTCGATTCGAAGCTCACTCAGCCTGACGCGCATCTTCTCGAGGATGAGCACCACATCTGACCCGCTGCACGCAGCCGCAGCCAAGAGTAGAGTCGACATGGGCCCAGGGCCGGCGGCGTTGTCGCCGTCGATGGTGACCATCGGTCCATCGGGCGCTCCGCCTGAGAAACGGAGTCCCTCTTGCCAGGTTATGGTGATGCGCTTGGTTTCGTCCTCCATGCTCTATGTCCCCAACCGCTTCTGCGCTCGTGGCGCTACGCGGTAATAGTCCCAGATAGCAATGATAGAGATGACGGTGGTTGCCCAGGCGATCGGGCGCAGATAAGGCGAGTCGACCAGGAAGGCCACCAAGGTCAGAATCTGAGCGACCGTGACCGCCTTGCCGCTGGATCGTGCCGGGATCGCCCTGGGATGGTGGGAAATGAACGTTGCGGCAAATGCGACGGTAGCGACGATGTCGCGCAACAGGACACCGACGATCTCGTATACTCCGAGTCGCCCAGAGAACGCCACTACACCGACGGCCGCCGCCATGAACAGCTTATCGGCGATAGGGTCGAGAACCGGGCCGAATGGCGAGCTGCCAAGCCGACGGGCGATCGGGCCGTCGAGCAGGTCGGTGATTGCGGCCGCGCCGACTATCGCGAGCCGCCAGCCGCTGTCCGGGACAAACAGGAACGCCGCGGCCAGCGGAATTCGAAGAATGCTGAGCAGGTCGGCCGCTGTCCAGCGCGCGCGGCCTTGCTCGGTTTTCCGAGCAGGACTAGCTTCGGACACGCTGCTCCCCTCGCCGAACGTGAGCGTACAAGATACCCTGGTCCGTCCCCCGGTTCCGCGCTCCTTCGTGACCTCGATCCCCTCATGACGCTCGACACGGCGGTGATTCCGTGTGGTGGCCTTGGCACCCGGCTGCACCCGATCACCCGCTGGCTGCCCAAGCAAGTCCTTCCGGTCGGACTCAGGCCGGTCCTGTACTGGACGCTTGACGAAGCCGCCGATGCCGGACTTCTTCGCGCCATCATCATCACCAATCCGCACAAGCCCTTGCTCGAGGCCGTCGCCCGAAATTATCAGGGACCGCTCGAGCTGGAATTCATTCCGCAGGATCATCCCCGGGGACTCGGCGACGCCTTCCTCCGAGCCCGTGACCATCTCGCGGGCTCGCCCTTCCTGGCCCTCCTCCCCGATAACCTCTTCCACGGCCCCAACCCCTCCGCGGCGGTTCTGGTGACCTATCGCTCGACCGGGTTGGCCACGGTCCTCCTGACCGAGATCGAGCGAAAGGACGCCGGCTCGAAGGGGACCACCGGCCGTGCGGCGGTTCGGAAGGGTCCCCAGGGAGACCTCCGAGTCGTAGCAGTCGCCGATAAGGGTGCCGGCCGCTTCGACGCGGCCGGCGCGGACGCCGCGTTCACTCCCATAGGCCGGATGGCGTTCGGCGGAGACATCCTGGGTGAATTCGACGAGGTGGGCCGGGGGCTCCCGCCTGGCACGGAGCTGGATGACGTCCCGATCCTACAGCGCCTGGCGCGACGCGACGCCCTGGCCGGTGTGATCAACCCCGCACGATTTTTCGATGTGGGTGTGCCGGAAGGTTACCGAGACGCGGTAGCCGCCTCTCCGCCTCGTGCTTGATCCGTAGGACTCAGTGGTGAGCGCCAGGTTCAATCACTATCTGCTCGAGCTTACAGCGGTCCCTCCGGTTCGCCTGCGGGATACGGACGGCCTTTCGGCTCTCGTCGTAGCGGCTGCCGGCGCGATAGGAATGCCCGGATTGGGTCCACCGGTGGCGCGAGAGGGCGCCGGAGAAATCGCGGTGGCCCTGCTCTGTCTGGAGGGGCACATCGTACTTCACTGTGCGCCGGAAGAGGGGATCTGCCTCGTGGACATCGTCGCCCGCGCCCCGGCCGATGTGGGCAAGGGTATCGATGTGATCAGCCGACGGCTGGGTAGCTGACTCCGGTTCCGCGAACGACACCTTCGGCTCGGCGCGTCGGATCGAGGTTGCGCTGGGCGACTTGCAGCACGGCTTCGGCGGTCACTGCCCGAAAGGCCGCGCCGGGATCGTCCAGATCGCCCAGGCCGTTCCCGATCAGCCACGCCTCTAGAATCTCGCCCGCCAACGCTCCGCCGCTCTGCCGGGCGACTTCTGCCTGGCCGGCCAGGTAGTTGATAGCCTGAGCCAGCTCGGTTTCGCTCACCGGGGTCCGAGTGAATCGGTCTAGCTCGAGCAGCATGGCGGACCGCGCTTCCTCTTCGCGCTCGGGTGACGTGGCAATGTAGGAAAGCAGCGCACCTGCCCGGCCTCTCTGCCAACTGGATGCGAGCACCGTGTAGGCCAAGGAGCGCCGGTCCCGCAGCGCCTCGAACATCCGCCCCCCGAGCCCGCTAGCCACGGCGGCCCATACTTCGGCGGCATAGCGATCAGGATCCCTCCGCCCGGGACCCGGAAAGATCATCGCCATCGCTGCCTGGGCCTTCTCCCGGGTAACCACCCTGGTGGCCTGCCCCGCTGGTGCCCGCCAGGGCAGCGATTCCGGCGGTCCGCCGTTCGACGGAGCACCACGGTCCCGAAACACCCCAGCCAGGGTCGCGCTGGCGGGCTCGGGATCGACATCGCCGACCGCCACGACGAGGGGGCGTACGCTGAGTAGGGACCGCGAATGCCAGGCGCGGACCTCGGCTGCTGAAATGGACGGGAGAGTGTCCGCCAGCCCCCCCACCGGAAGGCCGTAACCAGCCTCCCCAAAGGCACCGGCAAAGCCGAGCTGGAACGGATAGCGGAACATATCGTCTGCCACCTGCTCCGCCTCGATCACCATGAGCTCACGCTCGGTGCCCACCTCCGGATCTTCCAGCCGCGGCGCGGTGAAGACCAGATCAAGAAGAGCCGCAGCCTCGCCGAGGTGCTCCGCTAGGACCGTGGTGCTGAAGCCGAGCCAGTCGGAGGCCGCGCTCGGGCTCAGGGTCCCTCCCAGTCGCTCGAACGCGAACGCGAGCTCGCCCGCCATGAGATCGCCCGCGCCCCGAACCGAGCTTCGCACTGTCAGTGCGCCGAGGCCTGCCTTGCCCGGAGGATCGAATTCGACGCGCGGCACATACAGCCCGATCGAGACCAGCGGGACCCCTCCCTTGCGGCGCAAGAGGAGGTCAACCCCCGGAAGCGGGGTGTGCAGCACCTCCGCCTCCCATCTCCCCATCGTCCGGGCGACCGGGGGCACTCTCCTTCGATCGAGGTGCAAGAGCGGCGCCTCTTGGAGTGCGGTAACGGCAAAGCTGCGCTCTAGCAGGGCAGCAGTGAGCTCCGGTCCCTCGCCTTCCGGCAGATAGGCAACTGCCGAGACGTTGTCGGGCTGCAGATACCTCGCCGCGGCGGTGCGAACCGCCTCCGGCTCGACGCTCTCGAGGGCCGCGTACTCTCGATCCAGGAACGAGACGTGCTCCAGCGCCTCGGCCGCGGCAAGCGCCGCTGCCCTGCCTTCCATCGACTCCAGTCGGCGGGCCCAACGCGCCTTCAG
Source organism: Gemmatimonadales bacterium (assembly GCA_036506575.1). Classification (GTDB taxonomy): domain Bacteria; phylum Gemmatimonadota; class Gemmatimonadetes; order Gemmatimonadales; family GWC2-71-9; genus CAVVWJ01. The sequence goes on from DASXRM010000047.1 coordinate 6,588, forward strand.
GAGAGTGCGCGCGCGCTCGAGCTCATCCGGGCTCGGCCCGAGCAGGGTGAGCCGGGAGACGGATTCCGCCATCTTCTCAAGCGCGAGGGGCAACTTGGCCGGCGAGAGATCGGCATCGATGCTGAACACACCCAGCTCGGTTGGCGTGTAGTTGTGGGCCGACACCGAGGTCACGATGCCGGGTTCCCGCAGCGCCCGGTATAGCAGGCTCCCCCTGCCGGATCCGAGCACTGCGGCAGTCAGGTCCAGCGCCGGAGCGTCTGGGTGGAGTGGCGGGACCGTCCTCCAACCCAGTACCAACTCCGCCTGGCTTACGTCTCCTCGCAGGGTTCGCGCCCGTACCTCGCGCCGGAGGGGCTCGTCGGGCGAGAGGTCGACTGCCCCCGCGGACTTGGGCCATTCGCCATAAGCCGCACGCGCCATCTCCAACGTGAGGTCCGGATCGATGGCACCGGCGATGGCTACGACGGTTCGCTCCGGCACGTACCGGGAGTGGTAATAGGAATGCACATCATGCCGGGTAAGCCTCGCGAGGTGCTCTTCATCACCGATACGCCAGCGTCGAATCCGGTGGCGATCGAACATGACTGCGTGCAAGGTCTCCTGAGCCACCGCGCTCGGTGTATCCCGTTTCCGCTTGGCTTCCTGAATGATGACCTGGAGCTCACGAGCCAGCTCGTCGACATCGAGGATCGAATGCCGGAGTGCATCCGACTGGATGTCTAAAGCAGCGGCGAGGCCGGACGCCGGCAGAACCGTGAAGTAGCTCGTGTGATCGTACCCGGTACCGGCGTTGAGATACCCGCCGGCTGCCTTGGTCTCTCGCGCGATAACTCCCACGCCCCGCCGGGCGGTGCCCTTGAAGAACATGTGCTCCAGAACGTGGGAAATCCCCGTCCAGTGGTCCGGCTCATCGAAGAAGCCGGCCTTCACATGGGTCACTACCGCCACGACGGGCGCAGAGTAATCCGGCTGAACCAGCAGCGTCAGGCCGTTCGGCAGTACCTCCCGATGAACGTTAGCGGTCCAAATAGGTGAGCGGTGAGCGGTGAGCGGTGAGCGGGAAGTCGATGCAGTCATTGCTGT
>DASXRM010000048.1:0-10299 GCA_036506575.1 Gemmatimonadales bacterium
AAAATCGAGGACCTGCCCCACCCCGAGCCCATAGCTCCGCCCCTTCACCTCGAGCACAACGATGGCGCCCTCATCGGACCGCCGCCGCTCCTGTTGGAGGAGGAGATGCCCGTCAAGGACGGTGAGCAGGTTGCCTCGGACGTTCACCAGCCCTTCGACCGCGTCCGGCACACCGGGGATCCGGGTAGCCGGAAGGCGAGGGAGGATCTCACGCACGATCCCTGCCGGGGCCGCGCAGACCACCTCACCGATTCGAAAGATGACGGCGTGAAGCGCGGAAGAGTTAGCCATCTCTATTGAAGAAACGAAGATAGCTGAGAGGGTCCGGGCGAGCAACCAGTTCTTCGCCACCGGCTGCAACAAGTGCAGGCCTCAAGTCCCCGGGCCACTCGGAGGTGAATTCAAGTGGTGCTCCGCTCACAGGATGGCGGAATGCCAGAGCGGCCGCATGAAGGGCCTGCCGGGGAGTGGCTCGTTCGATCAGCTCCGCCGTGCGCCGCTGGGCCCCCGAGATCCGGCGGCTCCCACCGCCACCGTACACCGGGTCTCCGACAATCGGATGACCCAAGTGCTCCAAATGGACCCGGATTTGGTGGGTGCGCCCGGTATGCAGCTCGAGCCGGAGCAGATCGACCACCGCGAACCTGGCCACCACCCAGGCCTGGGTCCGGGCGGCCCGGCCACTGGCAGCGATGACCATCCGCTTGCGGTCATGGGGGTGACGCCCGACCGGCGCATCGATCTGGAGCGTGCTCGCGTCCAAGTGTCCCCAGGCCAGCGCCGCATAGCTGCGGCGTACCCGGCGGGCGGCGATCGCTGCGCCGAGCCGGCGATGGGCCAGGTCGGTTTTGGCGACGAGCATGAGACCGGAGGTGTCTCGGTCGAGACGGTGGACGATCCCCGGTCTCCCTTCGGCGCCACCGGCCAGTGTGGTGCCGCGCGCAACCAGGGCGTTGACCAAGGTGTCATTCCAATGTCCCGGCGCGGGGTGCACCACCAATCCGGCCGGCTTATCGATAACGGCGAGCTGCTCGTCCTCGAAGACGACCGTGAGCGGGATGGCGCGGGGTTGAAGCGTGCGCGGCGGCGGCTGGTCGGGGATGCGGACGGTGACCCGCTCACCGCGGGAAAGGAGCCGGGAAGCTCGTGCCGGCTTTCCATCGACGCTGACAAGCTTATCGGCGACCAGCCGGGCGGCTTGAGTTCGGGAAAGTCCCAACTGGTCGGCCAGGAAGCGGTCGAGGCGCTCGGTCTGGGAGGTAAGAACCGTAAAGTTGGTTTCGTGAGCCGGAGAATCACTGCTCAGAGCATCGGGATGCTCCTGCCCCGCTGCCCCCCTGCCCCGCCGCCCCGCTACCACATCACGCCGCCGACGCCGACTCCGGCTCCGGACGCCTCGCATCCTCTCGCCAGAGCGAGATCGCCAGGGCGATGGCGCCACAGCTCACGGCAATATCCGCCACGTTGAAGGTAGGCCAGCGGAGAGCGCCGATACCCACGTCGAGGAAATCCACGACGCCGCGCGGGCTGCGCACCCGGTCGATGAGATTCCCCACGGCTCCGCCCGCCACCAGGCCAAGCGCGAGCTGACGAAATCGGTCGCCTACCGGGCTGCTGCGTGACATCCGGGCGAGCACGAAGACCGCCACCAACGCCACCGTGAAGAAGATCCAGCGGGAGTACGGCCCCACGTGGAGACCGAACGCGGCGCCCTGATTGTACACCAGGCGGAGTTGGAACCAGTCGCCGAATACCGAGATGCCCGGTGTGCGAAGCAGCGTGGCTTCGGCGATCAGCTTGGTGATCAGGTCGAGCACCACCGTTCCCAGTGCCGCCCAGAGGAACACCCGCCGCTCCCCGCCAGGCATCGAGGTATCAGCGACGCTTGCCATCTTCCTCCCTCTCCTTGCAGGTGATGCAAAGCCGCGCGTGGGGCAAGGCGTCGAGCCGCTCAAAGTTGATCTCCTGGCCGCACTGCTGGCAGTGTCCGAATTTTTCGGGACTGCCGTAGAGCCGCCGGAGCGCCTCGTTTACATGCCACAGGTAGCGACCCTCTTGCGACGCGAAGAGGAACTGCTTTTCCCGCTCCATGGCGTCGGTGCCCTGGTCCGCCATGTGGAACGAATAGGAGGACAGATCGCCGTCGGACGACTGCAAGGTCGCATTGAAGGACTCGTCGTAGAAACCCAACTCCTTCATGACGCGGGCACGCTCCTCCATCAGACGCTTCTCGAGATGTGCGAGCTGTTTCTTGTTCATTACTCGTCCATAGGTTGAGGGACGACTGAGTCCCGGCCGTCCTGATATCGTTGCACTCCCACCACGGCCTCATGCCCGTCCAAATCCACCCGTTGCTCTAGATCGGGGGTAGGTGAACGGGCGGCCACTTCCAGACACCGGGCCAACGTTTCGCCCTGGATGAAACCGGCGTGGGCTCTCACCGCGTCGAGCACCGGCGCGGCTCCGTCGATCCAAAGCGCGATCCGGTCGGTGTAAGCGTACCCGGCCTCTTTGCGGATGCGCTGCACCCGATTGACGACTTCGCGAGCGAGGCCCTCACGCCGCAGGGTCTCGTCCAACTGCGGATCCAACGCCGCTACGAAGGCTCCGTTGCTCTGCACCAGCCAATCGCTGGCCACTTCGCGCTCGACCGCTACGTCCTCAGGCAAATACGTGACCGCCTCGCCCTCGAGCTCGAGGGTAGCGGGGCTCCCGTCCTCCAGGCCGCGAAGCTGGCCCGGCGTGAGCGTGGCCGCTGCGGCCGCCACCACCGGCGTGCGCTTCCCATAGCGTTTTCCGAGGGTACGGAAGTTGGGCTTAGGCCGCAGCCGTACCAGATCAGTATCAGAGGCAACGACCTCGATCTTCTTGACGTTCACCTCCAGGCGGAGCAATTCGAGCAACTGATCCAGAGCCGGCCCCCGCACCCCACCGGGTACGGCGACCTGCATACGGCCGAGCGGCTGCCTCACCCGGATGTTGCGCTCCTCCCGCGCGGAGCGCGCCAGAGAGGCCAGCCGGCGAACCGCGTCCATGGCTGCCTCGAGCTCGGGCGAGCGATGCCCTTGCGGTACCGGAAACCGCGCAAGATGGACCGAGGTTCCCGCCAACGCTCGATGCAGCCAGTCGCTGACGAACGGAGCGGCCGGTGCGAGCAGCCGGCTCACCGTGGCCAGCGCCTCGTGCAGGGTGGCCAGTGCGGCCGGATCGGCTTCGGCATCGGGAGCCCAGAAGCGCGGCCGGTTGACCCGTACATACCACTGCGACACATCGTCGACGACGAAGTCCATGATGGCACGCACACCCGCGGTCACGTCGTACCGGTTCCACGCCTGCGATACCATTTCCACCGTTGCGTCGAGCCGGCTCAGCAGCCAGCGGTCCACCAGCGGCCGCTGGGCGACGAGCGGCGATGGGGACGGGGCCCAATCGCCAGCGTAGCCCGCAAAGAAGGTGTAGCTGTTCTTCAGGGCGTTGAAGAACTTGCCGGCGACTTCCGGGATGGTCCGCGGGTCGAACCGCTTCGGCAGCCAGACCTGGCTGGACGCGAGCAGATAGAGCCGGATGGTGTCGGCGCCGAATTGCGCGATCATCTCCCAGGGATCCACCACGTTGCCCTTGCTCTTCGACATCTTCTGGCCCTCGGCATCGAGCACCAGCTCGTTGACGATCACGTGGCGGTACGCCAGACTGTCGCAAGCGGTGGTGGCGATAGCGAGAAGCGAGTAGAACCATCCCCGGGTCTGATCCACCCCCTCGCAGATGAAATCCGCGGGAAAGTGCTGGTCGAACTCCGTCCGGTGCTCGAAGGGGTAGTGCCATTGCGCGTAGGGCATGGCTCCCGAGTCGAACCAGGTATCGATCACCTCAGGTGTGCGGCGCATCAGGCCACCGCAGCGGCACGCCCAGGTGTACTGGTCGATGAACGGCTTGTGGGGGTCGAAGCCTTCGGGGAGTGGACGTCCCCATCGTTCCGCCAGTCGGGCGTAGCTGCCGATCACCTCGACGTGCGACGGATCGTTCTCGCAGACCCAGACCGGGAGCGGAGTCCCCCAGTAGCGGTCCCGGGAGAGCGCCCAATCCACATTGTTCTCGAGCCATTCCCCAAACCGCCCGGACCCGACCTCGGGTGGATGCCAGTCAACCTGACGGTTGAGCTCCAGCATCCGATCCTTCACCGCCGAGGTCCGGATGAACCAGGAGTCGCGGGCGTAGTAGATCAGCGGACTGGAGCAACGCCAGCAATGCGGGTAGGTATGGCTGTGGGATTCGGTGATATGCCAGCGTCCCTCCTGCTTGAGCCGCTGGATGATGAGATCGTTCGTCTCCCGAGCCGTGACCAACCTGCCTTCGATCTCGGGCCAGTTGGTGCCGACGAAGGTCCCATCGGGGGCAACCGGTCGTACCAGCGCGAGGCCATGCTCCGCGCCGGCCTGGAAATCGTCGGCTCCGAATGCGGGGGCCAGGTGCACCAATCCCGATCCATCTTCCGCGGTCACGAAGTCTCCGGCGACCACGGCTCGCGACACCCGGTCTTCCGGCAGGGGGACCACGTCGAGCGGACGACGGTACCGCAGCCCGATCAGCTCGCGACCTCTGAAAGTGCGGACGGCGCCGAGCTCGCTGAAGCTGGGAGCGCCGCGCTGCGGGCCGCTCGGGAGTGAGGCCCGTGCGGTAGCCAGGATCAGCCGCCGGTCGCCCACCGGGTATTCGCCATACTCGAGCTCCGGATGCACCGCCACCGCGACATTGGAGAGCAGGGTCCAGGGCGTGGTGGTCCAGACCAGGAGCTGCCGATTGGAATCATCCGCCAGAGGAAAGGTCACGTACACCGAATTGGTGGTGACGGTCTCATAGCCGAGTGCGAGCTCGTGACTGGAAAGCACGGTTCCGCACCGCGGGCAATAGGGCAGAACCCGGTGTCCTTGATACAGCAGGTTACGGTCGTGGAGCCGGTGGAGCAGCCACCACACGCTCTCCATATACTGGTTGCTGCAGGTGATGTAGGGATGCTCGTAGTCCAGCCAGTACCCGATGCGGTCGGAGAGGTTCTCCCATTCAGCCTGATACTTGAAGACGCTCTTCCGGGCGCGGGCGTTGAACTCCTCCACCCCGAACCGCTCGATGTCCTTTTTTCCGCTGAGCTTCAGCTCTTTCTCCACCTCGATCTCAACCGGCAGACCATGGGTATCCCAACCCGCAATACGGGTAACGGATTCCCCCCGCATCGAGTGGAACCGGCACACCAAGTCCTTGATGGTGCGGGAAAAGACGTGATGGATACCGGGGCGTCCATTGGCCGTGGGAGGACCCTCATAGAAGACAAAGGGCGGACCGCTGCGGCCGGCGTCCATGGTCTGGTGAAAGAGTTTCTCCTCTTTCCACCGCGCGAGCTGCCGCTGCTCCAGCTCGCTTGGTGTGAGATCGGGCCAGGCGGGAAAGGCCATTATGCGAGACGCTCCACCAGACCGGCGATGAGCCGGGTCAACGACGGCTCGCCGCGGCGGGCGGTCTCGATGATCCTGCCGATGTCGGCGGGCTCCAGGGCGTCGGGGAGGCACTGATCGGTGATGATGGAGATTCCCACTGTCCGCATCCCGGCGTGTGCCGCCACGATCACCTCAGGTACCGTCGACATGCCTACGACATCGGCACCTATCCCGCGGAGCATCCGATATTCGGCCCGGGTCTCGAGGTTCGGGCCGGGTACTGCGACATAGACACCCTCCCTCAGCAGGATGCCGAGCTCCAAGGACACCACTCGGGCGAGAGCACGGAGCTCCGGGTCATAGGGAGCGGACATGTCGGGAAACCGGGTTCCCAGCCGCTCGTCATTGAATCCGATCAGCGGGTTATCGCCCAGCAAGTTGATGTGATCGCTCAGCAGAACCAGATCGCCCGGGCTCCAGAGCGGATTCATACCTCCGCAGGCGTTGGAGACGATGAGAACCCGGGCACCGAGCGCGCGCATCACCCGCACCGGGAAGGTCACCTCGCCGAGACCATACCCTTCGTAACGATGGAACCGGCCCTGCATCGCCACCACGGGGCGCTTTCCTAAACGGCCAAGCAGAAGCCTGCCTGCGTGACTCTCGACCGTGGACAGCGGAAAGCCTGGGATCTGCTCATACGGAATCGACGCTTCGACCGCGATCTCCTGCGCCAAGCCTCCCAGGCCGGTGCCTAGGATGATCGCGATCTCAGGGATCGGCGCGGCACCCTTGCGCACCACCTCCGCGGCGGTCTGAACCCGGTCGAAGAGACACGGAGCCGCAGTCACTTGGGGACTCCGGGAACGGTTTGGTCGGCAGAGTCGGCGGTGCCTGGGCGCACCCGGCGTTGGAGTCCGTCCACCTCACCGAGGTGTCGCTCCAGTAAGGTGCGAAAGCTGGCGACGTAAGAGGTGAACTGGCGGGCCACGCCGTCGGCTCGCTCGCGCACCAGGGCTTCTTCCTGGTGAGCCCTTTCCAGGATCCGTTCGGCCTCGGCCCTCGCTTCGCGCAACACCAGTTCCGCCTCTCGCTCCGCCTGTTCTCTGCTATCTACCCTGAGTTGCTGGGCCGCAACCAGGGCTTCGTTCATGGCCCGCTCACGGTCGCGAAACGCCCGCAGCTGTTCCTGAGCACTCCGGAGCCGCTCTTCATGTTGGGTACGATCACGCAGCAGCCGTTCGAGCTCCTCCGAAATCGCCAGCTTGAACTCATCGACCTGCGCGCGATCGTAGCCCCGGAGGGTACGGGCAAATTCCTGGGATCGAACGTCGAGGGGCGTCAGATGAAAGGCATGATCGTCGCTCATGAATTCCGCTCCCCAAACAACACGGTACCCAGCCGGATCATCGTTGCCCCTTCTTCCACTGCGACGGGATAGTCGCCCGACATCCCCATCGATAGCTCGGAGAGCCGGTGCCCGGCACGCTCCGCCTCGTCGCGCAGTTCCCGCAGCAGGCGAAAAGCTCGGCGCTGTTCGGTCGAGTCATCGGTAAGAGCGCTCATAGTCATGAGGCCCTGCACCTGAATCCGCTCCAGCGCCTGGAGCTGCTCCAGCAGAGCGGGCAGCGCTTGTGGCGAGACCCCGCCCTTCTGCGGCTCGTCGGAACAGTTGACTTGGACCAGTACCTGCTGGCGGCTTCCCACGGGCACCCGGCGGTCGAGGTCGGCCGCTACATCCGCGCGATCGATCGAGTGGATGAGGGCGAAGCGGCCGGCTGCATGCCGCGCCTTATTGCGCTGCAGGGTACCAATGAGGTGCCACTCGACCGGGAGATCGGCCAGCGCCTCCTGCTTCTGGAGCGCCTCCTGGACCCGGTTTTCACCGATATCGCGGACACCTGCGTCTACCGCCGCCCGCACCGCCTCAGGGCCGTGCGTCTTCGTGACCGCTACGATGCGCACCGGATGACGCCAGCCCCCGACCGCCTGGTGCTGGGCCACCGTATCACGCACGGCGGCCAGCCGAGCCGGGAGGCCTGGGAAGTCCATAACCCTCTAATTTACCGGCGGATGGTTCGTTATAGAAGGACGGGAAGGACGGGAAGGTCGGGAAGGTCGGGAAGGTCGGGAAAGACGGGAAGGACGGGAAAGACGGGAAGGACGCTCGGCCGCGGGAAGTGCGGAGACAAGAAGGAGAATGCCGGTACTAGATCCTTCCCTGCGCTCGGGATGAGGAGTTTGCCTATCCGCTCGTTCCCGCCCTTCCCGACTTTCCCGTCCTTCCCGTCTTTCCCTTCATTCCTTCAAACTCTCCCCTCCCCGAACCCGCAACTCCGCCAGTGCCGTCCGCAGCGCCGGGTTGGGCGTGAGCTGCATGGCCCGCTCCAGCGCCCGCACCATCTTATCGTGCTGCCCCCGCGTGCTATATGCGTACGCCAGTTGAGTGTAGGGCAGCGAGAGAGTCGAGGCTATGCTGGCGCTGGTGCTCTCCAGCTTGGTGACATCTCCCTGGAGCAAGCCGGCGTACCGGTAAGTCTCCCACACCAGACGTTCGGTCGTGGGAATATCGAGCGGCGCGCTTGCAAGCCGCCGCATATCGATGGCTGGGGAGGAGGTGTCCGGCGGACTGGTACGGAGCGCAAATCCCAGTCCTTGTTGGACCACATAACCCGACAGCCCACCAAACTCCCGCCCGGTCGTGATCGCCCAGACGATAGGGCGACGTCCCACATTCTGCTGGACCACGCTCATAGTGAGGATGTCGTTGGGAAGCAGGTAGGACCCGGCCTTCAGGGCGCGGGTGAGCGGGCCGAGGGTGACCCGCTGATCCTCGCGGACCATGTATCCACCCATCGCCGTCGCGATCATCCCGTCGGTCATGTTGTGCAGCGGCCGATCCGGAGGTGGTCTCACCGCGCCCTGCCAGATCGGGGGCAGCGTCTTGCGGTCCACCGCCCGAATCGGGTTATCGCGCAACTGGCGCATGTACCAGTCCGTGTTGGCGAGGGCGAGACAGATCACCGTGACGTCCGGCCGGGTTCCCGCGACCTCCTGCGCCCACCACAGCGGAAAGGTGTCGTTGTCGCCGTAGGTGAAGAGCACTCCGTACGGCGGCACGGTGTTCAGTAGGTCGTAGGCGAAGTCGGCGGCGAGGCGCGCGTCCGAGCCGTGACGTCTCGAGGCGGCCGTCCAATTCAAGACGACCGGCACCAGAGCCAGGAGGAGCGCCGCGGGAGCCAGCCGTCGGGCACTGCCGAGCCGGCTCCACAGCGATCGGCCAAGCACCACCAGCCCGATGCCCGCCCAGATCCCCCACACGATGAAGCTCACGACGAAGAAGTAGTCCCGCTCGCGAACCTCATGAGCCGATCCGATCGGGTAACTATTGAACCAGCGACCGAACCCGGGCTTGAAATTCATATAGAACACCAGGCCCGGCCCGGTGATCAGAAAGAGCCCGGCCAGCAGCCACCATGCGGGTCGATCCGCACGCCGCTGAGCAAGCGAACCGCGGATTCCGAGCGCCACGTAGGCCAGCGTGATTGCAAGCTGGGCCCATGCCGCGACCGACTTGGCCCACTGCCAGGTGAAGTAGACGACGTAGTCGGCGACCTGAATGCCCAGCATGCTCAGCGTTCGGCCGGGATTGTCCGGGCCGTGAGCGACCGTCGGATCGTCGAGCGGCGTTCGCGGGGGGTACTGGGCCCGGCGGATGACCGCAAGCAGGGCCTGGAACGTGGCCGGCGCCGCCTCATTGATGGGGGGATTCTGGGCCGACCGGAGATAGAGGTAGAGGTACGGGGTGATGCCTACGGCGGCAATGCAGAGGGTGAGCAGCGCGAACGTCCCTGCGCCGCCGATGGCAGCGTACCCGGCTGCGACCAGAAAACAGAGGCCGCCAAGCAGGATCAGACCGCTGCTGCCGAGGCCAGTCCCGATGAGCAGCGCCCAGACTCCGGCAACGACGGCAACCTGTCCCCACTCGGTGCGTCGCTGCACCGGGTCCGAGGCCGGCGTGCTCCGCAGGGTCGTAACGAGGAACATGACGATGGCGGGACCTGCCAGCAGGGCCAGCAGGTGATTACCGATGGAGACTCCCGCCAGATACACGATCAGGAGAAGGATTCGGGGTGCTCTTGCCGTGCCCCGATATCGGCGCCAGACATGGGCCAGCCAGCTCATCGCGGCGATGGTGAAGGTCGCGACAGCGTAGACCTCGGTCTCGTTTGAGTTCTGCCAGTTGGTGAAGGTGAAGCCCCCCAGGATGGCGGCGGCGGCGGCCCCGCCGAGCCGAAGCCGTCGTGCGGTCTCGCCCTCGAGATCCACCGTCATAGCCCGGATCGACTCGTGGGCCACGAGAAAGAAACAGCCGGCGCCCGCCGCGCTCAGAAGCGCGCTCAGCAGATTGGTGCGGAAGGCATATTCGCCCACAGGAAAGAGCATGGCCCACACGTGGGCGATCATGACGAACAGCGGAGTACCCGGCGGATGGGGGATGCCGAGGGTCTTGGCGGCGGCGATGAACTCGCCGGCGTCCCAGAAGGTCACGGTCGGCGCGAGCGTGAGGAGATAGCCCAACAGTACTACGGCAGTGGCCCCGACCGCTGCGGCGTATGGAGCCCGGGCGGCGCCAGACCCATTCGGCTTCTCGACCACTAGGAAAGGCCTCCGAACGCATGGACCAGGGCGAGCGACTCGCGTGCGGCGGCCACCGCATGAATCCGGAAGAGCCGAGCGCCCCGCTCGTACGCGAGAGCGCAGGCGGTCGCCGTGGCCCGGTCTCGATCCTCCACCGCCAAACCGGTGACGGAGCCGAGGAAGCGCTTGCGCGACGGCCCGACCAGGATCGGGCGGCCAAGGGCCTGCA
>DASXRM010000049.1:0-12503 GCA_036506575.1 Gemmatimonadales bacterium
ACGATCTTGCAGAAGAGGCAATCAGCCATGGTGTCCCCGCATTCTCGCCTGCGTCGCCGCGGCGGCGGCAGCCAGGGCGGCGGTTTCGAACCTGAGGGTATGGGAACCCAGCGCTACCGGTCGGTACCCCGCTGCGATCACGGTCGCGCGTTCCTCGTCGGTGAGACCACCTTCCGGTCCGATCACCACTGTAAGAGCTTCCCGGTCGAGGGAGGCGGGAGCCGATGCCCCGGCCTGGTCCGCCAGCCACCCGATCCCGGCCAAGGGCCACCGAATGAGGTCCCCCAGAGACACGGGGTCGTCCAACGACGGCGCCCATGTCGCCCCACACTGCTTTATCGCCTCCAGCACCGCTCGCCTGAGCCGGGCGAGGTGAGCATCCTTGAGCCGGCTCGCGACACCAGCGCTGCGCGCCGTTTCGATCGGGATGATCCTCGTCACGCCAAGCTCGACGGACTTCTCCACCATCCAAGCGAAGCGTTCCCGATCACCGGCGGCCACCGCCAGCATCATCTCGGGGGGGCGTTCCTGCCGTTCAACGCTTCGGATTTCAACCAGCCACTGCCGGCCGGCCTGTACCAGTCGCCCGCTCCCCCGCAGCCCGGCGCCATCGCGCAGCTCGACACTCTCTTGATCTCTGGCACGGCGGACCCGAAGGTGGTGCGACTCATTCTCGTCCAGAGTCAACTGCTGCCCGGGTTGCCAGCTTCCTCGAGGAATCAGAACCCTCATTCCGCCCGCACGGCGGCGACCCCCCACCACCCAGCGTCCAGCGTCTCCTGAACCGGAGTGAAGCCCGCATCGGTCAACCGACAGCGGAACTCCTCAGCCTCGGCCTGCTCCATACCGGAGAAAATCGCGGTCCCGCCGGGCCGGAGAGCGGTCACGATGAGCGGCAGCAGCAGAGTGTTGACCGATCGGAGAATGTTGGAAAGCAGGAGGTCAGCCGGCCCGACCAGAGGTAGGAGGGTCATCACGTCGCCCTCGAGGAACTCGACTCGATCGGCCACACCGTTGCGCGCGGCGTTCCGGGCAGCGACCTCATTGGCTTCCGGGTCGATCTCAATCCCGATCGCGCTCGCGGCTCCTAGCTTGATGGCGGCGATCGCGAGAATCCCGCTCCCACTGCCAAGATCCAGCACCTGGTCACCGGGGCGGAGAAGCCGGCCCAGTAACGTCAGTGCTGCCCGGGTCGACCCGTGCTCCCCGCTGCCAAAAGCGGTCTCGGGATCGAGCACAATAGTCAGAGGATCCGGGTCGGATGCCTCGGGAAGCCAGGAGGGGATGATGGTCAGCCGGCCGAACTGGCGGGGGCCGAGTCCGTCACGCCAGCGCATGGACCAGTCAGTTGCCTCTACCCGATGACGCCGGGTTTCCACCGGCGCTTCCACTTCGCGTTCCAGCTCGGCGATGAGCGCCTCGGCGGCCTGCTCGTCCGGTGCGAACGCCACGAGTGTTCCATCCTCCCGCTCCTCTACCGCTTGACCGGTCCGCGCCACCAACCACGCCCCCATCAGCTCTCTCCGCTCGGCACGGGTCCGCACATCGATGGCCCACCAGCTCATGCGCCCAGCGCCTCCTTGAGCTTAGACCAGAATCCGGGCGATCGCTTCGGGGGTTCGCCCTCCAGCTTGGCCAGCTCGCGGAAGAGGCGTTCCTGCTCGTCGGTCAGGCGCTCCGGCGTCCAGACGTGCACCCGGACCAGGAGATCGCCTTTGCCATCCTGGCCCAGAATCGGAAGTCCTCGGCCCCGCAAGCGGAGGACCGTCTCCGGCTGGGTTCCCGGTGGAATGCGAAGCCGCTCGTCACCATAAGGAGTGGGCACCTGATGCTCGCCACCGAGAGCTGCCTGGGAGAACGAAAGCGGGAGATCGTAGACCAGATCGTCCCCCTGCCGCTCGAACCGATCGTCTTCTTTGATGTCCAACATCACCAGCAGATCGCCGGTCGGTCCGTTGCGTGGGCCCGCGGCCCCCCGCCCCCGTAGGGTGAGATAGTTGTTGGTGGAGACGCCGGCCGGGATGTCCACCGCCACGGTCCGTTCGCCTCGGATACGGCCCTCGCCCCGGCAGACCTCACAGGGATCCAGGATGGTGGTTCCCTCCCCGCCGCAAGTGGGGCACGGTGCCACCGAGATGAATTGCCCGAACATGCTGCGAGTTGCCCGGCGAACCTCGCCGCTTCCGTTACAGGTACCGCAGGCGGTTGGTCGCGTTCCCGGCTTTGCCCCGGTTCCCTCGCAGGTAGTACAGCGTTCCAGGCTTTTGAGCTTGACCGTCTTCTTCGCGCCCAGGGCGACCTCAGTCAGGGTGAGCCGCACCGTGACCCGGATGTCCTGTCCCCGGCGCTCATCCGACCGAGACCGACGTCCCCCGAACAGAGACTCGAACCCGCCCATGCCTCCAAAGTCGCGCATGAAGATGTTGAGCGCTTCGCTGAGGTCCACATGATGGAACCCGAACCCACCCACTCCCGCGCCCAGACCGGCCTTCCCGTAGCGGTCGTACCGGGCCCGCTTCTGGGGATCACGCAGCACTTCGTAGGCCTCGGTGATCTCCTTGAACCGCGCCTCCGCTTGGACCGAAGAGTTGCGGTCGGGGTGGTACTCCATGGCAAGCTTCCGGTAGGCCTTCTTGATCTCCGCCTCCGAAGCGTCACGCGAGATACCCAGCAGGTCGTAGAATTCGCTCACTCCAGCAATCCTTCCACCAGGCGGCTGGTGTGCTCCACCAAGCCGATGATCTTGTCGTATGGCATGCGAGTGGGTCCCATGACTCCGATGACACCCTTGAGTCCACCGGCCTCATAGGACGAGGTGACCAACGTGAAGTCGCTCAGCCGGGTATCCGGGTTCTCGGCGCCGATGGTGACGGAGAGACCTCGTTGCCGCCGCAACTCGAGCGCCCGCTTCAGCAGATCGCGTCCCTCAGTGAGGCGGAGCAGGTCGCGCATGCGGGCATTGGAGGCAAACTCCGGCTGGTCCGCGAGCATTTGTGCGCTCCCCAGCACCACCGCGCTTTCCTCATTGGAGAGATCGAACAGACCGTCACCCTCCGCGATGAAGATATTGAGCAGCTCGCGACCACCCTCGGTGCCGCTCGCATCTCGCAGCCGCTCCGGAAGCGTGACGCGGATGTCCTTCAGGGTCAGCCCCGATAACCGTTCGTTCAGAATCCGGGCGACCTGCTGGACCGCGCTGGGTGCCACGAGCCCCGGTACCTCGACGAAGATGGTGCGGACTACACCGCTCCGCAGATTGAACACCAGCAGCAACCGCTCGGACGTCACCTGCACCAGCTCCAGCCGCTCCAGTAGCATCTGATCGAGCGCGGGCGCCACCGCAACTCCGAGCTCCTGGGTCAGCACACCCAGCACCTGGGCCGCCCGCCGTAGTATCTCCTCGACCGCGCTGCGGGTCCCCATCAGCTCGGCCCGCAAGGTATGCTGCTCCAGGTGGCTGGGGGGCGACAGGCGCATAATCGCGTCTACGTACACACGATAGGCGCGGTCGGTTGGAATCCGGCCGGCGGAGGTGTGGGGATGGAAGAGATACCCCTTGTCCTCCAAATCGCTCATGGTATTCCGGATGGTGGCAGGCGAGACGCCGAGCCCGAACTTTCGTGCGATCGTCTGGCTCCCGGCGGGCTCTGCAGTCTCGATGTAGGTCTGCACCACGGCCTCGAGCACCCGCAGCTCTCGCTCGCTCAGTTGGTCTGACATCGGCATGAAAGAAATGTAGAACCGGCCCCAGGCAGGGCAAAGCCGAGCGAGCAGCACGCCTACGGGCGAACGGATGCAACCAGTGCGTCCAAGCGCAGCCAGCCTTCAGGGGTCAGTCGCACCCGATCGGCCGCCACGGCTGCCCAGCCCGCACGCTGCCATTCCTGGCTCAGCTGCGCCGGAACCAGCTTCCTGGGCAACCCTTCGATGGTCCGCAACCCCAGGTAGAGCTCCTCGATCCGGACCGCTGCCGGGTCCAGAAACTCCCGTCCTTCCATCGGTGACCGGGGAGTGTCCATGACCCGCTGGTAGGCCGTCCACTCCCGCACGTTCCACCGCCGCTCCCTCCCAAACCCGCTGTGCGCGGCCGGCCCCAAGCCGATGAAGGGGGCCCGCCGCCAATAGGCCGAATTATGCCTGGCCCGATGCCCCGGGCGGGCGGCGTTGGAGACCTCATAGTGCTCGTAGCCCCGCGCAGTAAGCGCCTGGTGCGCGGCCAGGAATTCCACGGCGTAGCTCTGTTCATCCACCGCGGTCACCTCGCCTCGCTGGACCCAGCGCGCGAGAGCCGTATGGGGCTCGACGGTCAGCCCATATAGCGACAGGTGTTCCGGTCCGAGCGCGAGGGCGCGCACAAGATCCTCCGCCCAGTTCCGTCGAAGCTCAGCCGGCAAGCCGAATATCAGATCGAGCGAGAGAGCCGCTATCCCGGCACAGCGGAGCGTGTCTACTGCTTTTGCCACCTGATCGGCCGTGTGGGTTCGGTGCATCCACAGGAGTACTGAGGGATCGAACGACTGCACTCCCAGCGAGACCCGGTTCACGCCCGCGGCCCGCCAGGCACCCGCCGCCGCGACCGTCACATCCTCGGGGTTGGCCTCGATGGTGATCTCCGGGCTGGACACGAGCTGCCGGTCGGTAGCTATCCGATCGACCAGCTGCGCGATCGCGCTCGGGGCAATCCGTGAGGGCGTTCCGCCCCCGAAGTAGATCGTTTGGATTTCGGGAGACTCGTCCCAGATCGGCTCCGCCTGCCAGAGAGCCCACTCCCGCAGCACCGCCTGCACGTAGGCTTCGGAAGACACGCGCTTCCGCACCGCGATGGCAAAATCACAGTAGCTGCAGCGGCGGGCGCAAAAGGGGACGTGGAGGTAGATATGCATGTTGCAATCTACCGCGACAACCGCTCCCGACTCTTGGGAGCCTGTCTCCGAACCCCATACCCGCCGTCTGCTCCGCCCCACCTACCTGTGGCAACCGGATGGCGGTGCGGCGGGCGAGCCGCGAGCCTGGAGGGCCGCGTCAGGGCGCGCTCGCCTCTGTGCTGGATCCCACCCGACGCAGCGCCTTGCAGCGGCCGGAAGGCTGCGGGTCGCCCAGAGCGAACGAGTGTAGTGGCGAAGCTCCGTCCCTTGACCCCGGCGTCTGCTCCGCCCCACCCCACTTTCCTAAGCGGGCGGGGGAGCGACGGCTGAGTCGCGATTCGATATGCCGGACTCCAGCGACGCAGCACCCTACAGCCGCCGGAACACCCTCCCCGGCCCCTGCTCCACCACCCCCGCGATCTCAAGACCACAAAGCAGCCCGAGCACCTCGCCAATCGGCCGCCTGAACTGCGTTGCCAGCTCATCGGGATGAGCGGAACGCTCCCCCAGTAGTCCAGCGAGCTCCCGCTCCTCTGCCGAGAGCGACTCAGGTAGTTGCCGCGAGGGCCGGGTGACGGGAGACACCGGTTTGGAGCCCGCGAGCTCGGGGAAGTGCTCGAGCAGATCGGCCGGGTCGAGGACCGGCGCGGCACCGTCGCGGATCAGCCGGTTGACCCCCACAGACACCACACTGGTGATGTTACCCGGGACAGCCATGACCTCCCTTCCCTGATCCAGGGCAGTGCCGGCTGTGATGAGGGCACCCGATCCGGCGGCAGCCTCGACCACGACGGTAACGCGCGACAGGCCGCTGATCAGCCGGTTGCGCCGGGGGAAGCTGCCCACGTGCGGCCGCTCACCGGGCGGGAACTCGCTGAGCAGGAGACCGTCCCTGGCAACCCGTTCATAAAGCGCTCTATTCGCCGAGGGATAAATCACTCCGTGTCCGTTCCCGAGCACCCCGATCGTAGTGCCCCCGCAATCGAGTGCGGCAGTGTGAGCGATCGCGTCGAGCCCTCTTGCCATTCCGCTCACGATCACGACTCCCACATGGGCCGCTGCAGTGGCAAGTGCTCGGCATACCTCGGCCCCGTAACCCGAGTGATCTCGGCTGCCCACGATAGCTGCTGCCGGCCGAGAAAGGAGTGAGTGGTCTCCGACCGCAAAAAGGACCGGCGGCGGGTCTGGGATCGGCCGGAGCAACGGCGGATAACCGTGGTCTTCCGGCACTAATACCTCGGCACCCAGCTTGGCCGCATCCTCCAGCATCTTCCGGCCCGTGTCCAATGGAGTGGCCTTCACGGCGGTGGCCAGAGCACGGGAAAACCCAGGCAAGGCGCATAAAAAATCGAACGGCGCCGAGTGGGCGCCGATCGCGGTGGTACAAGCCGTCAGCAAGGTCTTGAGTCGTGCCGGACCCATCCCCGGCACCTGAGTCAGCGCCACATAAGCTAGTCGCTCGTCGGTCACTCAGATGTCCTCCGCCGGACTCGACTCGGCCGTCTCCATCGTTTTTGCCTGCTCCACCAGGGTCCACAGATACTCCTTCAGCTCCTCGATCCCTTGGCCGGTGGGGCTCGAAATTGCCAATAGGCCGGTGGCGTCCGGCGCGTTCATGCGGGGAAGTGAATGCCCCGGTCCTGCGAGATCCTGTTTGGTCAAAACCACCACGTGATCCTTTTCCGCGAGGCCCGGGCTGTACTTACGAATCTCATTTCGGAGCCGCTCATAGGTGGCTTGTGGGTCGTCGGTATCCAGCGGAATGAGAAACGCGAGCACCCGGGTCCGCTCGACGTGCTGAAGGAACCGGTCGCCGAGTCCCCGTCCTTCGTGGGCGCCTTCGATGATCCCGGGAATGTCGGCCATCACGAATGAGCGATGTCCGGAGAGAGCCACCACGCCGAGATTGGGCTCGAGGGTAGTGAAAGGATAGTCGGCGATCTTCGGACGAGCGGCGGAGACCACCGAAAGGAGTGTGCTCTTGCCGGCGTTGGGCTCTCCCACCAGTCCCACGTCGGCGATCAACTTCAGCACCAACTCGATTCGGCGATCCTCGCCCTCTTCACCGGGCTCCCACTCCCGGGGTGCCTGGTGAGTGGAGGTGGCGAACCGGGCATTGCCGCGGCCCCCGCGGCCACCCCGTGCCACTCGCAAGGTGTCGCCGGGCCTCAGCACTTCGCCGATCAGCTCGCCGGTGGTGGCATCGCGAATCTCGGTTCCAGGAGGAATGGGCAGATAGATGTCGCCGGCGGAGGCGCCGGTCTGGGTTTTACCCTTTCCGTGTTCTCCCCGGTCCGCCTGCCACACGGTACGGTAGCGGTAGTCCAGCAAGGTGGCGAGGTTGGGATCGGCTGTGACATACACGCTGCCGCCGTGCCCGCCATCCCCACCGTCGGGTCCGCCCTTGGGTTTGTACTTGAAACGGGCAAAGGAGCTGGCACCAGACCCCCCGGTACCGCCGACCACCCGAACGACCGCACGATCGATC
The DNA here is from genome assembly GCA_036506575.1 of Gemmatimonadales bacterium. Lineage (GTDB taxonomy): Bacteria > Gemmatimonadota > Gemmatimonadetes > Gemmatimonadales > GWC2-71-9 > CAVVWJ01. Next base: position 7,354 of record DASXRM010000049.1, read on the forward strand.
AGCATCAGTGCCCCGGCGACCACCCCTCGCGAACCGTGCGCCACAGCTCCTTGACCTTTTTCCACTGATCGAACGAGAGCAGCGGGTTCACGATGGACAGCGTTCCGTCGATCTGCCCGAACGTGGCTCCGGCGTTCAACGCACCCCGAAGATGCGAGTGCAGTTGCCGGGGCGCCTCGAGGACTGCGGTCTGGGCCACGGTGCACAGTTCGCGCCGCCTGAGGTCGAGCCCTGGCCGGGCCAAGGTTCGACCGTACCCCTCGCTGACCATCCAGCTGTCGATGGCCGGATGCAGGGCCCGTACGCTGTCGCGCAGCCTTTGGTAATTCTCACCGTACACCACGGCGCAGAGCTCCTCGCCCCGACTGGTCCACTCGCTCGCGCGTTCATAGTCCTGATCGGGGTCGGAACCGGGTGCCGGCAGCGCGCTGAATTTGCGCCAGACGGCGAACGCGATGAGTGCCCGCGGATAACCGACCATCAACACGCTTTGAAGCAACAGCTCTTCGATCCACGCCGGGGGCACCTGGGATGAGCGCAGCGGACCTACCCTCTCGCGCAACTCCGGCTCGTAGCCCTGCGCAATCGCGGCAGCGAACCGCACCAGATCACGCGTCTGAGGATCGAGACTGTCCTGTTTCGACATCATGATATCCCGTTCAGGGACGGATGGCGGACCGAATCAATGCTGCCGAGCGCCGAATCGCACGGCACCCCGTTCGAAGCGAAAAGAAGATAGCAGCGGCGTACAGCAAGCGCCCTCACGGCACAGCGGACGCCCCTACAATATTCACCTGGGGACCTTAGGTTTCGCCCGATGCCGGGACCAATTCGCGTTGCCCTCCTCGCGACGGCTTTGGCCGGCGTGTTCGCCCCCGTGCGGGCCGGCGCCCAAGGATCCCCCTACATCCCACTGGACGATCCCCGCCTCCCGCTGCTCGAGCATCTGATCGCGCGGGGGGAGATCGAGGATCCTTCCCCGATGGTGCGGCCGTTTCGGCGAGCCGATGCCGCGCGAGTGCTCGCCGCAGCGGACACCTCGGCGAACTCCCCCAGCCGGACGCTGATCCGACGTCTGCGAGCGGCGTTCGAAGATCAGCCGGAAAATATCTGGATGTTGGAAGGCCGAGTCGGTGCTCAAGCGTACACCCATGCACGCCGGGAGCTGCTGCATCCCGCTGGTCCCGACGGAGTGAGGCCTTATGCGGAACTCAGCGGGACCGCCACCTTCGGCAAGTTGGTACTGGTCACCAGGCCGACAGTCGAGCCTCGACTGGTGGACGACCCGGACTGGTTGGGACGCAGGGAGTTGAAGGTTGCCGGCCGGATAGCGGACGCCTACATCAGTGCCCAATTCAAGTATGCCAGCCTCTGGTATGGCCAGCTGGACAGAAACTGGGGTCCCGTGGGGCTTCCCGGCATACCGCTCAGCAATTACGGCTATGAACGCCAGGGCCTCGCGATCGAGGTGGGGAATCGTAACATCCGCCTCTCCGCGCTTGCCACCGATCTTCAGGACGAGGTGGACAGCCTCGGCCGGACTGTGCACCGCTACTACTTCGTCCACCGGCTGCATGCCAGACTCTCTCCCCGCCTGTCGCTGGCTCCATGGGAAGGCATCATCGTCGGCGGTGCCGAGCGGAATTTCGAGACCCGCTATCGTAATCCGCTCTCATTGGGGTACCTCGCCAATACCATCGGCCTGGGCGATCGGAGCAATGTCATGCTCGGCCTCGACGTGCGGTGGCAGGCGTGGGGACACACCGCGCTCCAGGCGCAGCTTGCGCTGGACGATTTCTGGTACGATGACCGGCAGCGTAACCGGGACCGCTGGGCCTTGACGCTCGGTGCCGAAGGGCCGCTGGGTCGAGCCGCGGCGTGGTATCTGCTGTATACCCAGGTTTCCAGCCTGGCGCTCCGTGCATTCAATCCGGCGGAGAACTTCACCGATGGAGGCGTCGGTGTGGGCCGGAACTTCAGTGACCAGGACCAGCTCACGCTTCGAGTGACTGTTCCGGTGCGGTCCGAATGGTTGGTGGCCCCGGAGCTGATTGTGCTGCGTCAGGGTGAGGGCCGGATCAACGATCCGTATCCCGTCCCTGACAGCAATGGCGTGCTCGCAACGCCGGCCCTTTTCATCGGGGTGGTCGAGCGGACTTACCGGGCCGGCATAGGGATAAGCGGTCGCACCGGCCCTCTGGATCTGGTGGCGAGTGCCGGCTTCCATCATGTGGTCAACAGCGAACATCAGCAGGGTCTGAGCGTGGACCGCTTCGAGGGACGGATCCAGGCCACCCTGGGTCTCCGCCGGAAAGGGGTGTTGCAGTGACCCAGCTGCCGCAGCCGCTGGTCCGAGACCGGTTGCTCCAGCTCATCCAGCGGATGAAAGGCAGCCGGGTCGTCGTGGTGGGCGACATCATGCTCGACCGCTATCTGATCGGGGACACGGAGCGGCTCTCCCCCGAAGCGCCGGTCCCGGTGGTCACCGTGGCCGAGCGCCACGCCGCACTCGGCGGCGCCGCTAATGTCGCGGCTAACGTGGCCGCCATGGGCGCCCGTTGTTTCCTGGTCGGTACGGTGGGAGATGACGGGGACGGCGCCTCGATCCGCCAGGAGCTCGCGGTTGCCCGGCTGGAGGATCGTTTCGTGCTCACCGTCGCCGGCCGCCCCACCACGTCGAAGACCCGGATCATCGCGCGGGGACAACAGATCGTCCGGATCGATGATGAGGTCGATTCGTTGCTGGCGGGTCAGGATCTGGCGCGGCTCACGGCGGCGGCACGGGAAGCCTTGGCCGATGCGGACGCCCTCTTACTGGAGGACTACAACAAGGGCGCGCTCTCTCCGGGGCTGATTTTGTCTGTCATCGAAGTCGCGAAACGCCGAGGGATTCCCATCATCGTGGATCCCAAGTATCGCCAGTTCTTCGAGTATGCCGGCGCCACCGTCTTCAAGCCCAACCGGCGAGAGCTGGAATCAGCCCTTGGAGCAGCGGTAGACCTCCAGAACGGGAACGCGCTTCCCGAGGTGCTGACCCGCCTGAAAGTCGACAACCTGCTGGTGACGCTGGGGCCTGAGGGTATGGTGCTGGTCACCAAGGATGGAACGCTCACTCAGATCCCCAGCATCGCGCGCCAGATCTACGATGTATCGGGGGCCGGGGACACGGTGACCGCATGGCTGGGAACCGCTCTGGCTGCCGGTGCCTCGGTGCGGGAGGCCGCGCAGCTGGCGAACTATGCGGCGGGAGTCGAGGTCAGTAAGCCGGGAGTGGCCACGGTTTCACCGGAAGAGGTCTTAGCCGCTTACGAAGAACGGTTCGATCAGATCGGGAAGCTGCGGAGGGGGGGATTGATCTAAGGGGGACCGTCGCGCTACCACCGCTCAACCCTACCCCACCACCCCAGTTCCGAACCCCAGCCAGACTCTCCAGGTCTCCTTCACATCTTCGATGTACCCCGCCAGCCGGCCGGCTGCCTCGGCGTGGGTGGGCGCGAGCTCCACGGCACCAAACTCCTCCATGCGGGAGCGCACAGCTGCCTCACAGTCGGCCATCGCCACTTCGGTCAGCCTATCCTTGCTCCAGGACTTAGGCGCCCGGACCCCGGCCTGGGTCAGGAAGGCCAGTAGATCGCGGCGAGTCCATCCGCGGAGCCAGGCATTCATGTCGGTGGCGGGGACCACCAGGCCGCTTTCCAGGATCTGCCGGGAAGACTCGGCGATGTCGAGACCGGACCTCCGAGTCTCGTAGCGACAGAGGCTCCCGAGCGAGCGGGGAGCACAGGGGTCGGCTCCGATGTGGCGCAAGGCGTCCACGGCGTGGGCTCGGGTACCCAGGGGCAGCTTGACGAGCCCGTCGAGCAGGGCCTGGAAGCTGGTATCGTGAGGAGGGATCGGTGACCGGAGGGCATCGGGTGAGAGTGGAGTCCAGCAGGCCCAGTACTCCATTTCCCGGCCCATCTCTACTACGAAGGAGTTTCGCTGTTCGAGGAGCTCCGTGGCCCCGGTAAGGGAGAAGCTGTAGGGCACCATCACGGCGGCCGCGAAATCGGCCGACTCGCCCGCCATGATAAAGCCGGACAACGACTCGTGGGCCGCCAGCATCACCATCACCACCCGAAGGTCGAGGTAGGCGTCCTCCGAGCCCCGGTCCAGATGCCGGCCGAGCGGCGCCGCCATGATCGACTGGCCCAGATCGAGATATTTACGAAGTATCTGCTCACTGCTGCGGCCGTCATCGGGATTGGCGCGCCGTACCCGCCACAGATACTCTCCCAATCCTTCACCGTCCTCCCGGCGTACCCGTTCCCTCAGCCAGGGCGAGAAATCCATGCAGGGTACACAGCTCGACGGGTTGTGACTCCGTGACAGACAGGGGTACTCCCGGTGCCCCCGGCCCGCCGCGTAGCTCAGCAGGTCACTGAAAGTGGGATCCTCAACGGTGAGAACTTCGCTTGAGATCCGGTATGCTTCGATTGCCAAAAGGGTCCCTGGGTTGAAAACCACTGGAATGTTTTCCCAAATGTCCGACTCGGCAAGGGTTTGGACTGGGCCAATTTGGCCAGATTGGGGTCGGCCAGGAGACCTGGAAGGGGTGACGCCGTCAGGAGGCTAGGGGGACCCGCTGCTTCCAGCGATCGAGCACCGCCCGGACTGAAGTCCATTGGAACGTGGAGAGTAGACTTCGGAAGCGCTCTTCACAGCGTCCCAGGTTCACATAGTGGCGGAAACGACTCATGGGGCCCAGGCCATCCACCCGCGGCTGAGCCGGGTCGATTTCCCAGGGATGGATGTAGAACACATAGGGCGCGCCGGTCCCCAGGATGCGCCGTACTCCCGCGCGCCAGGGCGCAGCGGGGATGATCCGGAAGTAGCCGCCTCCGCCCCAGGGAAGCCCGCGCTTCCCGAGCGGCAGGCATGATATGCATACCTCATGGAAACCAGGTCTCAATTCGACGATGGGCCGGCCAGCGCCCACCCCGGTGAGGCGGCCATACCGGTCGTGGGCTACCGTCGGAAACACCGAGGAGTCGTATTCGAACCCCAACTCCTGGAGGATAGCCACGGCCCAGTCGGTGATCGAGAAACACGGCGCCCGGTAGCCGATGACTTCCTGGCCGGTCACGTCCTCCAGGAACTTCTTGCAGCGT
>DASXRM010000050.1:0-2124 GCA_036506575.1 Gemmatimonadales bacterium
CGCCGGTCAGCTTTTCCGCGGCCTGAGCCAGGTGACCGGCCGATGCGGAGATCTCTTCGGTCGAGGCGTTGAGCTGCTCCGCGGCCGACGCGATCTGCTGCGCCGCGGCGGCGTAGTCCTCGGTCCCCACCGACACTTCGCGCATGCGGCCGGCGATGCCCTCGATGAGGCCCCGCACCTCCCCGGCGGAGGTGGAGATGCGCCGGGTCCACTGATCGTTCGCTTCGGCATCGGCCGCCACATTCATGAGACCCGCGGCGGCGGCGTGCGCCGCCTCCCGCGCGGCAGTCCCGCCCTGCCCCAGTCGCAACAGTCGCTCGCGGGCGGTCTGTACCTGGGCCACGACATTCTGCACCGTCTGGCTGGTGGACGTGGCCGCCTGCGCCGCCTGATTCGCCAGCTTCCGGACCTCCTCCGCTACCACGCTGAATCCCCGGCCTTCCTCTCCGGCACGGGCCGCTTCGATCGAGGCGTTGAGCGCGAGCATGTGGGTCTGCTTGGCTATAGTCTTGGCCTGGGTGATAAACTTCTCGATGTCCCCCGAGGCGGTGGCGAGCGCCTCCGCCTCGGCGGCACCCCGCTCGATCTCCTCCGCCAGCCTGGCGAGCTCGGCGGTGCTCTCGTCCAGACGCTCGCGGTGGGAACGTGCCAACCGGGCCAAGGCGGCATTGCGCTCGGCTGCCTGGGTGGCTCCGGCGGCAAGCTCGTGCGCGATCTCGAGGATCTTGCCGGCGTCCTGAGCCGCCGCCCGCACCACGAGCGCCTGCTGATTGGCCCGTTCGGTGAGATCCCCGGTGGTGCTCGCGACCTCCTGGGTAGACGCGGTCATCTGCTGCGTCGAGGCCGCGATCTCCTGCGCCATCCCGGCGGCGTCGTGGGAGTGCTGCCGGATGGTGCCGACCAGATCCTGGAGCCGCTTGACCATCCCGACGATCGAGGAGGAGAGTCCGTCCAGGCCCTCGCGGCTGGCCCAATCCGGTGTGCTGAGGTCGCCTTGGGACACCCGGGTGGCCACTATCGCCACCTTCCCGGTTGGTTTGAGAACCTGGCTGAGGAGAAGCCGGACCAGCAGCTGCTCGATTCCGGCGCCAAGTGCCAATAAGGCCGCGGTCCCCCAGACGGCAGGGAGGGTCAGGACCTGGGCCCCGGTGGCAGGCGGCGAAGCAGTCAGCAGGATCGCTCCGGCTGCCGCGGCCATCACTCCGACGGCGGCGAGGCCGATCAGATGTAACTGGAGAATGAATTGGTTGCGATTCGATGCCATGAGGACGACGGGCTGCCTCTGGGTTGAGTCGAGAAGGACCTGCACCCTGTAAGCAAGAGGAGGGCCGACCGGCGCAGCCTGGTGGGGCAACCGCGACCGATTCCGCCGAGATCTGATTCGGTAGCAGTAAGGTGGCCTTGCTAATAGATTTACGATTCTCTCACACCCGACGATCCTTTTAGTCGCGGGCCTTGCCGGCCGCGACCTGGACTGGTGGCATGAAGTCGACCGAGGCCCGAGTGAAGCAGAATCCCCGACCAAGCGACGAGCTGCCCTACCGGCCCGACCAGGTCGAGGCCAAGTGGCAGGCGCGCTGGGCGGAGCGGCGCACCAACGAGCTGGACCTGGACCGGGCGGAGCGTCCGTTCTACAACCTCATGATGTTCCCCTACCCGTCGGCCGAGGGGCTGCACGTGGGGAACATGTTCGCCTTCACCGGAAGCGACGCCTACGGGCGCTTCAAGCGGCTCCAGGGGTACGACGTCTTCGAGCCCATCGGATACGACGCGTTCGGCATTCACAGCGAGAACTATGCGATCAGCGTAGGGGTCAATCCGGGCAAGCTGATTCCGCAGAACATTGCCAACTTCCGCCGGCAGCTCCGGCGCATTGGCGGCATGTTCGACTGGCGGCACGAGCTCTCGACCATCGATCCCGCCTACTACAAGTGGACTCAGTGGCTCTTCCTCCAACTGCTCAAGGCCGGCAAGGCTTACCGGAAAGCGGCAGCGGTCAACTGGTGTCCCAAGGACAAGACTGTCCTGGCCAACGAGCAGGTGATCAATGGACGCTGCGAGCGCTGCGACTCACTGGTCGAGCAGCGCACCTTGGAGCAGTGGTTCTTCCGGATCACCGAGTAC
>DASXRM010000051.1:0-7494 GCA_036506575.1 Gemmatimonadales bacterium
CACCGGAGCTCGATTTTTCAGCCGACTCCTGGTTGAGTTTGTCCGATCTCTCCGGTCCTTCAGCCCCATCGGTGACCGTCATTGACGATCCTGACGAGCTGCCGGCTCTGGTCGAGCGCCTGCGCGCCGCGCCGCTGGTAGGGATCGATATCGAAGCCTCCGCCTTCGATGCCCACGACGCGGAGGTCGTTGGCCTCTCGCTGGCAGCAAGCCCGGAAGAGGTCTGGTACCTCCCTTTTGGTCATCGGTCCGGCGCGGGCGGATCCCTCGGTTCCCTCGGGACAGATCTCGCGGCCCCGACGTCGGTACGAAACCTTCCTCCGCTCACCGACTTTGCGTCGGCGCCACTGTATGCCCTCCTCACCGACCCGGAGGTGCCGAAGGCTGGGCACAACATCAAATACGACTGGCAGGTCCTGCGTCGGGCCGGAGTCGAGCTGGCCGGGGTAGCCTACGACTCGATGCTGGCGAGCTTCGTCCTGGATCCCGGGCGTCGATCACACGCTATCGATACGCTGTGCCTCGAACATCTTGGCCGAACCTTGCAGACCTATCGTGACTTGGCGGGTAGAGGCAGGTCGGAGATCCCCTTCGCCGAAGTCGCCGTTCCTCTGGCCGCGAATTATTGCGGTACCGATAGCGCCACGGTGCTCGCGCTGCACCGGTTCTTCTCGCCCATGTTGGCCGAGATGGCGCTGGAGCCGCTGCTGCGAGAGATCGAGATGCCGTTGCTGGAGGTGCTGGTCGACATGGAGTGGGAGGGAATCACGATCGATCGCGCCCTGTTCCGAAGGTTGGGTGACGAGCTCGGTGGCGACCTGCGCCGCCTGGAGCAGGAAATCGCCCGGGTCGCGGGGATGGAGGTGAATCTCAACTCACCGCGCCAGCTGGCCAGCGTGCTGTTCGAAAAGCTCCAGCTGCCGGTGTTGAAGAAGACCAAGACGGGTCCCTCGACCGACGCCGACGTGCTGGAGCAGCTTGCCGCCATGGGGCACGAGCTGCCCCGGCTCATTCTTGAATACCGCGAGCTCCAGAAGCTCAAGAGCACCTACGTCGATACCCTGCCCGATCGGATCAACCGAACCACCGGCCGCATTCACACCAGCTTCAACCAGGCCGGCGCGGCGACCGGGAGGCTCAGCTCGGCTGAACCCAATCTGCAGAACATCCCGGTTCGAACCGCCCGGGGTGAGGCCATTCGCGCCGGCTTCGTGCCCCGTGAAGGCTGGGTCTTTCTGGTCGCGGATTACTCGCAAATCGAGCTCCGGATCATGGCGCACCTCTCGGGCGACCCCGCTTTTATCGAAGCCTTCAAACAGGGCGGCGACATCCATCGGCAAACGGCCGCGCTCATTTTCAGCGTGCCGCCGGACCAGGTAACGGCGGAGATGCGTGCCCGGGCCAAGACGATCAACTTCGCCACCATTTATGGCCAGGGCGCCTTCGCCCTCAGCCGTCAGCTCGGCATCTCTCACGAGGATGCCAGAGGCTTCATCGCCCGGTACTTCGAGCGGTTTTCCGGAGTGCGCGCCTTTCTTGACCGTCAAATCGAACTGGCTCGACAGCAGGGATACGTCGAGACCCTCTTCAAGCGGCGCCGGTACATCCCCGAGATCAAGGAGCGCAACTTCAGCCTTCGCGCCTACGGTGAGCGCAACGCGCAGAACTCACCCTTGCAAGGCTCCGCGGCCGACCTGATCAAGCTGGCTATGGTGCGAATCCACCGGGCCATTCGAGAACGAGGTCTGGCCGGCCGAATGCTCCTTCAAGTACATGACGAGCTGATTTTCGAAGTGCCGCCGGGGGAAGTCGGCATCATGACTGAGCTGGTTCGGGAGCAGATGGAAAACGTAGTCGAGCTCAGAGTGCCGCTGGTGGTGGACATCGGAATAGGGCCAAATTGGTTGGAAGCCAAGAGATAAACCCGCTCGCGCAGAACTTGCATCCCCTGGATCATCGCTCAAAGGTCATGGTTGGGATAGCTGGGGCCGGACCGGCGCTGAAATCCGTGTGCCACGCGGCGCTGGCGCCTCGCCGACCTCCTGGCTCATACTCTGGAGACCCATGAAGCACGCGGTGCTGCCCCTCCTCACACTCGGGCTGTTTGCCATGGTCGTGGCGGACCGGCTCTCGCACGCCGTGGCGTCTGCGTCGCCCGAGACCGCGGTGCAGGGGCCTAGTGATACCAGGCCGGCTACGGTAGAGCTCGACCAATCGGACCCGCCCGAAAGTTCGGTCAGCCGCGCGGCCCCGGAACGACCGCCCCTCTCTTCCAGCACACCTACCATCGAGCGATTGGCCCGGTTGGCGGTTCGGCAGCAGCTCAGTCGTGAGGCGGGAATGACCTATCTCGATTCTCTGATCGTGAGCACCGACTCCGTCGTGCGGCGCTGGCCGGACCGGAGCGGCACGCCGTTGCGGGTTGCCATCATCGAGGGCGGCCCCGCGGGCTACCAACCCCGAATGGCGGAGTACGTGCGGGAGGCCCTTGGACGGTGGGAGAATGCCGGCATTGGGGTTCGGTTCATGACGGTCTCCGACACTACCGAGGCCGAAATCCTGGTGCACTGGATCGACCACTTCGATTTTGACCGCGCCGGACAAACCGACCTCACCTGGGATCAAGCGGGCCGGGTTAGAAGGGCTGCCATTCTGCTGGCACTTCGAACCAACACCGGGGTGGTGCTGCCGGGTCCCGCCCTGCTCACTGTGGCGGTGCACGAGGCCGGGCACGCGTTGGGCCTGCCGCACTCACCCGACTCCAATGATGTGATGTTTCCGGCCACTCAGACCGCGAGACTCTCCGAGCGCGACCGCCGTACGGTGCAAGTGCTGTATCAGCTTCCAACCGGTCCAGTCAGAGACCTAGGAGCGATGCCCTGAAGCCCGGGGCTGATCGGTTGCTCCAATGCGATCCGTCCGGTCTGCCACCCAAGGCTGTGAGACGAGCGGGACGCGGCGTGCTGCTGGCGGCCCTAGCGGTACTCTGGTGGGGGACCGAAGCCGCGGGGGCTCAGTCTTTGGCCGAGGTTGATGCCACGGTACGCGAGGGCATGGAGCGCGGGATTTATCCCGGGGCCGTGGTGATCATCGGCCGGAGAGATTCCATCCTGTACGCGCGAGGCTACGGCCGCTTTACCTGGAGCTCCTCGTCTCCCGTCCCCAGACCCGACTCGACCTTCTGGGACATCGCCTCGATTTCCAAAGTATTGGGGACGACCAGCGCCGTTATGCGGCTGGTGGACGCCGGCCGGCTCGACCTCGATGCCCCGGTCCGGCGGTACCTGCCTCGCTTCTCCGGTGGATTCAAGGACCAGGTGACCGTCCGGATGCTCCTGGACCACACCAGCGGCCTTAGGAGCTACGCACCACTTTTCAAACGGGCCCATACCCGTGCTGGTGCAGTGGAGCTGCTCTATGCCGAGCGGCCGACTCGCCGGCCGGGCGACCTACCGGTCTACAGTGACCTGAACGCCATGTTTCTCGGATTGGTCATTGAGAGCGTGGCGAAGATCCCGCTCGATCGCTTCGTCGCCTGCGAAGTGTTCGATCCGTTGGGACTGGAGCAGACGACTTATCACCCATCCCCCGCGACCCGTAGGCGCGCGGTGCCAACCGCGATCTGGCGCGGTCAGCCGGTGCAGGGTCAGGTGAACGATCCGAACGCAGCGGTCTTCGGCGGAGCCGCCGGTCATGCCGGGATCTTCACAACCGGAATGGACCTCGCCCGCTATGCTCAGGTCTGGCTGCGTGGGGGGGCGGGTCCCAACGGCCAGTGGGTGAGCCCTGCCACCCTCAAACTGTTCCTCACTCGCGGCGCGAACAGCGGGCCCCGTCTCCTGGGATGGGACACGCCAGAGCTCAACCAGGCTGAGCCGAGCCTCTTCGGTACCCTCATCAGTGATGCTGCCTACGGTCACACCGGCTTTACCGGTACCGAGCTCTGGATAGACCCCACGCGTGATCTGTTTCTCGTCTTTCTGACCAATCGAACTTTCGACCCCAAGGTAAGGGACTCGGCTCACCGCCTGCGCTCCATCAGGACCGAGCTCTCCGACGCGGCTATTCGCCTGGTCCCCCACAGCTGCCAGCAAGAGCTGGTGGCGCAGTGCTGAGGGTGCCAGGCCATTATGTTTCGTTGGAGGAGTTGCATAGCCCATAGCCCATAGCCCATAGCCCATAGCCCATAGCCCATAGCCCTTGCCCCATGCCTACCACCGACGCCATCCGCAAAGCCATCCGTGCCGTCAAGGACCCGGAACTCAACCTCAACATCATCGATATCGGACTGGTGTACGACATCGAGGTGGGTGAGGCCGGCGATGTTCGAGTTCAGATGACGCTTACTTCCCCTGGCTGCCCTGCTGGAGCGGAGATCATCGAAGATGTGAAGCGGGTCGTCGGCGACATGGAAGGCGTGCGTTCGGTCGACGTGGAACTGGTCTGGGAGCCTTACTGGACTCCGGAGAAGATGGACCCCCGGGTCCGGACGTTCCTCGGCTTCTGATCCACGCCACCGCCGACCTTTGCCGGCGCTAGGCGGCGGGTTGCTGGAGAGCGCTTAGGAGCCCGCTGCCGATCTCTCGGACCTGCCAGCGGCGCAGCTCCCGAATCTCGGACATCTGCTGGAGCGTGCCAGGATTGAGGCGGGCAATGGCTTCCAGAATCCCGTTAGGGCAGAGGACCCCGGGAGGAAGGTCGTAGCGCATGGCGAGCACATTGCGGGCGGCTTTGAGTCGCTCCAGCCGAGCCTCGTACGCGGCATCCGGCTGACGCCGGGGCGGACGCTCGATTCGGGGCAGGTCGCTCTCCGGGACCGCCAACCCTCGCTGCACCGCGGCCAGAATCTCCCTCCCCCGCCGTTCCGCTTGCTCGTGACCTATGCCCCGCACCTCCTTGAGGGCGCTCAGACCCTGGGGAGGCGATTTGGCCATGAGCAGCATGGGCTCGTTGTTGAGGATGCGAAAGGCCGCTCTGTCGGTGCGCCGAGCCATGTCCTCGCGCCATTGAAACAACTCGCGTAGAATCGCCAGAGCCCGCCCGCTCAACATCTTGGCCCCCTTGAGACGGAGGTACGCCGGCTCCTCCGGCTCGACCGGCGACCGGGGAGCCGCGCTGAGCAGTGCAAACTCCTCCTCGGCCCACTCCAGTCGGCCGCGCTCGCGTAACCGGTCTCTCAGGAGGTCGCGAAGCGTAGGCAGGTGGTGGGTGTCGGCGGCCGCGTACTCCAACATCTCGGGCGTGAGCGGCCGGGCCGACCAGTCGGCCCGTTGATAGCGCTTATCAAGGTGTACGCCGAGATACTTTTCCAGCAGTGCCGCGAGCCCCACGCCCGGCTCATTCAGCAGCTGTGCGGCGATGCGGGTGTCGAAGAGATTGGTTCCGCGGAAGCCGTATTCATGACCCAAGAGCCTGAGGTCATAATCGGCATCGTGCAACACGATCTCGATGTTCGGATCGGCCAGGACCGCCCCCAGCGGCTCCAGGCTTGTCACCGAGAGCGGATCGACGACGGCCGTCTCCTGCCTAGACGACAGCTGGAGCAGATACACCCGGTCTCGAAAGCGATGGAAGCTGGCGGCCTCGGTATCGAGGGCGATGAGCGGCTCGGCCTTCAATCGCTCGAATAGGCGCTCCAGTTCGACCTGGGTGTGGATCAGCCGGATGGGGTTGGGCCGGTTGTCGGGCTGGGTCGCTGCGTTCACGCCGAAAGGTTGCTGGAGGCGCTATCCGAGCGCAACGGCACTCAATCGGGCTTAGCCACCAGCTCCAGGCCTGCGGCGATCTCATCAAAGGCCTTGGAGAGCGCCTTGAAGAACTCCGCATCGGGTTGCGGTGTGCCGCCCATGGCTCCGTCCATCTGAAGCTTTCGAGCCAAACGGGCGGCGTGGCGGATGTAATCAGTCGGTGGTTTCATAGCCGGGAAGGTCGGGAAGGTCGGGAAGGTCGGGAAGGTCGGGAAGGGTGCTCCTCCCGCTGACCGCCTCGAAGATATCACCATGGCTTGGGTTCTGCCTCCCGTCCTCCCGTCCTCCCGTCTTTCCCGTCCTTCTCGTCCTTCCCGCCTATTTTAGACCCATGACGCTCCCCGAAATCGACCTCGTGGTCTATCCCGACGAATGTGACGCCTTCGGTCACCTCAACCAGGCGTCGTTTCTCAGCCTGTTCGAGCGTGCTCGATGGGAGATGCTGCTTCGGGGGCCGGGTATGGACGTCTTTACCCGGGCCGGTGCCTGGCCGGCTCTGCGGAAAACGGTGATCGATTACCGGGCTGCCGCATTTCCGGGAGACGTGCTCCGGTTCTCCCAGGCACTCACCCACCATGGCCGCACCAGCTTCACCATGCGGCAGACTGCGCGGCGGGTGCGGGACGATACTCTCATCGCGAGCGCGGAATTTGTTTTCGTCTGCATCGACCGCGATGGGCGTCCCGTTCTGGTGCCTGAACAGTTTAGCCAGTACATGAATGCCCGCCGGCAGTCTTCCGGAGACGTGCAGCGACTCATGGTGCATGGGGTCAATCTTGCCGTGGAGGTACGAGGGGAAGGTCCTGCCATCTTATTCGTACACGGCTACCCGTTAGACCGCACCATCTGGCGAGAGCAGGTCGACGCCCTCGAGGGCTACCACCGCATCGCACCCGATCTTCGAGGCATGGGTCAATCCGATGCTCCGGACCTCGGCTACAGCATGGCTATCTATGCGGCCGATCTCGCGGCGCTTCTGGACGTTCTCGGTGTCGGCGAGGTGGTCCTCTGCGGTCTATCCATGGGAGGGTACATCGCCTTCGAGTTTCTGCGGAACTGGCGCTCACGGGTGCGCGGCCTGGTCCTCATGGATACCCGAGCGGAAGCAGACACGCCCGAAGGCCGCCGAGCTCGCGACGCGGCGGCTGCTACCGCCCGAGAAGGCGGGGCCGCTGCGGTCGCCGAAGCGATGCTACCGAAGATGCTGGCACCGGCCACACTGGCCGAGCATCTCAACACCGTCGAGCGAGTTCGAGCACTCATGGCGGGCATGCCGGTGGCGGGCATCATCGGCGCGTTGGCGGCTATGCGAGATCGAGCGGGAAGCGAGTCCCTGCTTCCGACGCTCGCCGGCGTTCCAACTCTGATTGTTGTGGGGGAGGCTGATAGTCTCACGCCGCCGGACCAGGCGCGGGCGATGGCGGAAGCGATTCCCGGGGCGCGCTTTGCCGTGATCCCCGGAGCCGGCCACCTTCCGCCGGTGGAGCAACCCTCCGCCACCACCGAGCGCCTGCGCGAATTCCTGAGCTCGCTCAGGTGAAACCTTTCACCTGACTTGCGCGTTCTAAGGTGTGGCGGCGGGTTTTCTGTAGTGGAACGCCGTGGTATCGATTTATCCCCACACCTCGGCTCCGGGATCGCGGCCAAGCAGTACGATCCCGGAGCTCCTTTCTTTTACGGTGAGCAGTGAGCGGTCACCAGTAAGCGGGGGACCCCGTGCCACGGAACCCCCCGCTTACCTCTCACG
>DASXRM010000052.1:0-7819 GCA_036506575.1 Gemmatimonadales bacterium
CGGGATTGGGTGCCACGATGTGCTGCGAGACCCGGCCGACCACCTCGGCCCCGGCGGTGTCCACCAGCTGGGTCAGCTCTTCCAGATGTTCGGTGACGTGTTGCGCGTCGGGCGACCCCTTGCGCGGCGCGGCAACCAGCACCACGCGCTCAATAGGGTCGCGGACGGGAATCAGTTCTCGGATAGGATGCTCTTCCCTGTCATGAAGGGCCGGCGCCGGGTATCGCGACGCTTGCGCCCGAACGGGTCAGCGGGGCACGGCCCTCGTGGGTGAAGGAGACGACTTTGCTGAGACCGGCCGGGAGCCTGAGTGTGGCCTGCCCCTTCATTTTGTAAGGCAGGTCGCCGTAGCCGAGTGCCGCACGAACCGCGCTGCCGACTCCCGACCAGCCGAACCTGAGGGGAAGGGTGATGGTGGTTTGACCGTTCTCGGATACCGCGAAGTCATCGTCGTAGGTGACGTCGCCGAGGTGGGAGCCCTCGACGTCGATGCCGACCTGAAGCTTGGTCCCCTGAAGCGTGAAGTTGTTGGGATTCTCCACTCTTACCACGAGATCCAGGTTGCCCCCGGTGAGGCCGACCCCGCGCACAACCGCGTGGTCGAGTTGAATGTCAGGTTCCTGGAAGTTGTCTCCGATGCCACTGCAGGCCGCTCCGGCAAGCCCGAGCGCCGCCAATCGCACCCCAACTCTCATGTCCACCTCCGCCGGCTCAGCCTTAAGGGGAATATAGTCCTCCTTGTCCCGAGGGCTCGGCAAGCCTCGGCGACCGAGGCCTCACACCCCGACGATGGGCTCGGTGGGTTGCACAGACCGTGCCGCGCGTCACAATGGCGCTCAGGGTGACGACTCTCATTCCCCGCTCACGCCTTTCTCGTCCCGCTCCCGCTTTTCTTCTCCGGCCTTCAATCTCGCCCACCACTCCAGCCGTTCGGCAATCTTCTTCTCCTGACCGAATGATCCCGGCGTGTAGAAAGTAGCGTTTCGGAGCTGGTCGGGCAGGTACTCCTGAGGGAGATAAGCATCGGGCGAGTCGTGGGCGTATTGGTATCCCCGGTGGTACCCCAGCTCTTTCATCAGCGGTGTCGGCGCATTTCGGATGTGTAGTGGTACCGGCGCGGCCGGGGTTTCCCTGGCGGCGTCCAGCGCCGCGCCCAGGGCAACCTTGGCGCTGTTGGACTTCGGCGCGGTGGCAAGGTAGATCGTCATCTCGGCCAAAGGCAGATAGCCCTCGGGAGGGCCGAGCATGTGAAAGGCGTCTCGCGCCGCCACGGCGATTACCAGTGCATTCGGATCGGCCAGTCCGATGTCCTCCGCCGCCATCGCTATGGCGCGGCGAAAGAGCGTCATGGGGTCTTCCCCACCGTCGAGCATGCGAGCCATCCAATAGAGCGCTCCTTGCGGATCGCTTCCCCGCAGCGACTTGTGATAGGCCGACAGCAGATTGAAGTGCTCCTCGCCGGCTTTGTCGTAGCGGGCAAAGCGCTTCTGCATCGCTTCCCGCGCTACCTCCACCGTCACCCTCCCTCGCGGGCCCACGTGCGCCGCGGCGGCCTCGAGCACGGTAAGCGCGCGACGAGCGTCTCCATCGGCTTCGACCGCTATTAGGGCCATCGCATCGGTATCGACCGCGAGCTGTGAGCTTCCCAGTCCCCTCTCGCTGTCGTCGAGCGCGCGTTGGAGCAACCGCTCGATATGTTCCGGACTGAGCGGCTGGAGCACGAAGACCCGGGTACGAGAGAGGAGTGCGCCGATGACCTCGAAGCTCGGGTTTTCGGTGGTGGCTCCTATCAGGGTGATTGTCCCATCTTCCGCGGGAGGCAGGAGGCTGTCCTGCTGCGCCTTATTCAGTCGGTGAATCTCGTCTATGAACAGGATCGTCTCGGAACCGCCGGTCTCCAGCCGGGCGCGCGCCTCATTGAGGATCTCCCTGATGCGCGGCACCCCCTCCGTCACCGCACTGAACGGCACGAAGACGCGCTCGGTCGAGCTGGCGACGAGGTGGGCGAGGGTGGTCTTTCCGCTCCCGGGGGGGCCCCAGAAAATCATCGAGCCCGGTGTTCCCCGCTCGATCGCATCGCGGAGCGGCTTGCCGGGCCCGAGCAGGTGCTCCTGCCCCACAAATTCATCGAGCGTCGCCGGACGCATGCGAGCCGCCAGGGGACGGGTCTCCCGGCCGCCGGAGAACAGAGATGCCTGGCGGGAGGCAGATCGCTTCTTAGGCATCGACAAATGAGAGTCTGGCATGAAGCAGGGGCCTACCGACAGGTCGCATATCTGTTCTCACTTTTGCCTAAGGCTGCACCCACCTGGCGAGGAGCCGCTCGGTCACGAAGAATCCCACCGCTCCACCGAAGAACGCCAGGGCGGTGAGCCATCCCCTTTTGGCCTGAAACTCAGGGACCAGATTGGATGCCGCTACGTAGAGGGTTACGCCGGCGGAGAGCGCCAGCCCATGCTGGGCCAGCGAGCCGATGTGCTGAGTGAGCAGGACCCCCAGGATCGTGGCCCCGCCGAGCACGGCGGCCCCGCCGACGGCTTGGGCTCGACTCTGCCCGCCGGCGACGATCACGCTGGCAATGGTTACCCCTTCCGGCAGCTTGTGCAGCAGCACCGCCAGGAAGAGGAGTATGCCAAGACGGCTGGAGACCAGAAATCCGCTGGCGATCGCGACGCCGTCGAAGAAGGTATGGAGAGTGAGCCCGAGAAGGGCCGTCAGGCCCGCGGAGGCGCTCAGCCGGTGGGTCTCTTCGCCGAAATGAAAGTGCGGAGTGAAGACGTGCTGGGCCAGATGAACCGCGAAATACCCCACCAGCACGTAGAGCGCCGCCTCAGGCGCCGGCTGGAGGACCTCCGGCAGCACTCCGAGCACCGTGACGGCAAGCATGAACCCCGCGCCGAACGCCAGGCAGGCGTCTATGGCTCGAAGCCCCCGTCGCAGGTGACGGACCACGGCCAGGGCTCCAATCACGTTTCCCAGTGCGGCGGCCACCCCAAAGGCCAGCGGGCTCACGGCATCTCTTTCGCCAGTGCGAGGAGCTTGTCCCGGGTGTTGAGCGCCGGATCATCGAGCACCCGGTCCAGCAGTGCCGCCAGAGTGTGGCCGATGCGCGGCCCGCTGGCCCCCAGCCCTTGGAGATCGGTGCCGGTAATGGCCAGATCCGAGCGGGTCAGGGGATCGCCTCGCCGGCGGATTGCTTGCACGGCTTCCGCCCACGGCGGCGCATGACCCTGCCGCAGGCTCCAGAGCGCCAGCAGATCATCGGCCGCACCTCCGACCAGGGAAAGCCAGCGCCGGACCGAGGCCTCCACCGGCGCCGGCGGCGCTGGAGGCCCCTTCTCCATTCCCAGAACACGATCCACCTCGGCATTCGAGGCCTTCAGCCGCCGAAGCACCGAGCCTGGTTTGGAAGTGAGCAGCGCCGTCAATAAGACCGGATCCCGTGCGGTAGCCGGCGGCTCCAACCCATCGATTCTGCTGATGGAGCCCTCCTCGAGCTCGGGAATCCAGATGCTTGCCGCACCGACTTGAATCCACAGCGAGGCGAGCCGGCTCACTGACCTGGCGGTCTGCAGGCCCTTGAACCACTCCTCCCGCACCCGTTCGGCGGAGAGCTGTGCCAGGCCCGGTGCGGCTGCCCGGGCAGCGTCCCAGGTGCGGGGCTCGATCACGAAATCGAATCGGGTGGCGAACCGGAGCGCGCGCAGAATGCGGAGGTAGTCCTCCCGAAATCGCTGTCCCGGATCTCCCACCGCCCGGACCAGGCGTGCCTCCAGATCCCGATTGCCACCAAAGGGGTCCCGCCACTCGTGGCGGAGCGGATGATACGCGATGGCGTTGATGGTGAAGTCACGCCGGGCCAGGTCCTCATCCAGCGCGACGCCGTACTCGACGACCGCGTGCCGCCCGTCGGTCACTATGTCCCGCCTGAACGTGGTGACCTCGTGCAGCACGCGATGCTGGTCGAGCACCCCGACCGTACCGTACTTGATGCCAACGGCCACGGTGCGCGGGAAGAGCCGCTGGACCTGCTCCGGTCGCGCCGAGGTGGCGATGTCGTAGTCTGATTCGGGGTGGCCAAGCAGGGCGTCCCGCAGGGTGCCTCCCACGCACCAGGCCTCGAATCCCGCCCTCTCGAGTGTGCCCGCGATCTGTAGGATGGGTTCGGGGATATCCAGTCTGGTCGGGAAGCTCAAGCTAGCTCCCGTAAGGTATGCCGGCTGAGAGCGCGATCATCAATTCCATTCTGGCTTGTGAAGGAGTCCGGGCTCCGGCTGGAAGCGCACCCATTTCGACGAGCCGGCTGCCTCCGCCGTCGAATGCATACAGCGGAGTCACCACACCCAGGGGACAGCGGGTCGCGAGTACAACGGGCTTCCCTTCCTTGATCCATCGGCCGATGGCCGGCACCGCGCCGGGCGCTACGTTCCCGCTCCCGAACGCCACTACCACGACGCCGTCGTGTGCCGGCCGCGCGAGGTCGAGCATCTCACCGGCATCACCGATGATCACGGGAATGAGCGCCACTCGCGCCGACAGGCCGGCTAGCGACAGCGGCATGGACCTCCCCGCTTTGGCACGTTCCCCCTTTCCTGCCTCATAGACCACGCGTCCAGCCTCCACCCGCCCGATTGGGGCCGCATGCGGAGCGGCAAAGGCATCGAGAGCCGTCGCATGCACCTTCACCGCCGTGCCACCTGCGAAGACCTTGCCGTTGAACACGACCATCACGCCGGCGCCGGCGCTTTGCGGGTTCGCCGCGACGGCCGCCGCGTCCAGGAGATTGCGAGGACCATCCCAGCCTTCGTCGCTCGAGGTGCGCATTGCGCCGGTAATCGCCACCGGCATCCTTGGATCCAGCGTCCGATCGAGCAAGTAGGCGGTCTCTTCCATCGTGTCGGTGCCGTGGGTGACCACGACCCCCCGCACCTCGTTCGATTCGGCGATCGTCCGAACCCGCTCTCGTAACTCCCAGAGATCGGTCGGCCCAAGATGACAGGCCGGTACCATCGCCCAGTTCTCGATGCGATAGGGGCTGATGGCATCCAACCCTCGGGTGAACCCAACCAGCGCCTCGCCTCCGTGCGTCGGAACGTTTCCACCGGCGGCCCGGTCCCGATGCATGGAGATGGTGCCGCCGGTAAACAGGAGATGGATCATCGTTGGAAAAAAACGTAAGCGGTAAGCCGTAAGCGGTAAGCGGGTCGCTCCCCGATTCCCCCGCTCACCGCTAACCGCTCACGCTTTTGCAGTTCCCGTCTCAACCGCACAGCACGCTCCCCCCATTCACGTTCAGCACCTCGCCCGTGACATGGCGCGCCAGATCGCTGCACAGGAAAAGGATGGGCCCGGCGACGTCCTCCGCCGTGGCAATCCGCTGGAGCGGAATACTCCGGCGAATCCGCTCGCGATTCTCCGCAGTGTAGGCCGGCGTGCTCATGTCAGTGTCCACCCAACCAGGTGCGACGCAGTTGACGAGAATGCCGGGTGCGTACTCCACTGCCAGCGACTTCGTCAGCGAGATCAGAGCGCCCTTGGTGGCGGCATAATCGGCGTGAAACGCCTCGCCCCGTTGTCCTGCAGTGCTCGAGACGATGACTACCCGCCCACCCGGCCGCATCAGGCCGAGCGCCGCACGGGTCGAGAGAAACACCGACTCCAGGTTGGCGGCCACGGTCCTGCGCCACCGGGCCACCGGCATCTCTGCCAGCACGACCTCTTCGGGGGGCCAGACGCCGGCATTCGCGACGAAGATGTCGAGCCGGCCAAACTCCCGTTCCACCCCTGCCAACAGCCGGTCCACGACCTCGGGATCGGCCAGATCGCCTCCACTGACGTAGGTCCGCCGGCCGAGCGCCTGAATCTCGCGGGCCGCCGCCTCGGCCTGATCTGCACGGGTGTGAAAGGTCACCGCCACATCGGCCCCGGCTCGAGCCAGGAGAAGGGCCGATGCCCGCCCGATCCCTCGGCTGGCACCGGTGACCAGGGCCACTTGGCCGATCAGATCGATCATGAACCCAAGAGCTCGCGCTCGACCGACTCCACGATCAGATGCTCCAAGGCCATGTGAATCAGCTGTACCAGGCTGGTCTCGCTCGAGGGGACGATCACAGTATCGTCGACCAGGCCGGCGAGCGCGCCACCGCCCTTGCCAAGAAATGCGATGGTGGGAACACCGCAGCTCCGTGCCGTACGAGCGGCGGTCAGCAGGTTGGGACTCTGCCCGCTCGTGCTGTGCAAGATCAGGAGGTCACGGGGTCCGCAGAGTGCTTCGATCTGCCGCGCGAAGATCTGCTCGAACGCGAGATCGTTGCCCGCTGCGGTCAGGATGGAACTGTCGGTGGTAAGGGAGATGGCGGCGAGCGGACGTCGGGCCACCGAGTAGCGCACCACATACTCCGCAGCGAGATGCTGCGCATCGGCCGCGCTCCCGCCATTGCCGCAGAAGAACAGTGTTCCGCCGCTCCGAAGCACCTCCGCGTAGCGCAGTGCCAGGTCGGCCACTCGGCCGCTCAGCCCTTTGCAGGCCAGGGCGGTCTGCGCCAGCGCTTCGAGCCCCTGCTCGATACGTTCCCGGCTCACCTACCGCCCTCGAGGAACTCCTTGATCCGGCGCATCCAGCTCTGGCGCATCCTGAGCGGTGGCACCGATGACACAGGCGTGTCGGCCAGTACAGCCCAAGGATTTCGGACGACCAGCAACTCCACCTGTTCAGCGCCGTCCTGCGCCTCCAGAAAACGAGCACCGGTAGCGACCGTCCGATCATCACCGTGGTTATCACCAGCCAGAATATCGGCCAGACCCTCGGCTACGAGCTGCCGGGCGCGCTGGCCCCTGGCTTGTGAGGCCAACAAGGTGGTGGCATCCACTTGCATCTTGGCACCGAGCGATCGCCAGTACCGCACCGAGTCAACCGAGCAGGAGCTATACCGCTCCGGGTGCGCCAGAATTGGGATCAGGCCCAGCCCGGCAACTTGGGAGAGTGCGTGCGTGACTGTATCGTACCCCACCAAACGGGGGAACTCGACCAGGATATATCGGCTGCCGCCCAGGGTAACATTGCGCGCTAGCGCTACCGGCCGGGTTAGCGGGCGGTCCAGCATTACCTCGGCGCCCCGGTGGAGTCGCGGGGCTGCCGGCGCCTGCGCGCGTAGCGCCTCGAAAGCTCGCTCGTGCGCGGCCGGAGGACCCGATTCGGTGCGGCCGGCCGGAAGATGAGGAGTCAGACAGATGTCAGTAACGCCCTGGCGTGCCATCTCGCTGAGTACCCGGACGGACTGATCCACGGAACGGGATCCATCATCGACGGCTGGGAGCAGATGGGAATGGAGGTCGATCACGAGTCCGACCACGTGGTCCGCAGCACGGAAATAGCGAACTCCTCGAGTTGGTCGGGCGCATGCTGGGCCTGCGCCAGGAGGGCGAGGGTGATCAGAGCATCCGCGGCCAGAAGATCGAGTGCAACTGAGCGATCACCGGGGTGAGAGAGAACTCGAGCCAGAGCTGACTGGCCGGCTGCGGCCAGTGTGCTGGAAAGCGAGGATCCCACCGCGGCATGCGCATCTTGATGGACCCGCGTGCGAAGGGCTGGTGGGGCCTGACTGGTATGGCGGTCCAGCCAGTCGCCGTCCACCGTCAGGCGTCGTGGGCTTCGGCGATCTGGCCATCGCCCAGCCAAGCCATGACCAGCTCGGGGGTGGCGGCTCGCGCGGCAGGCAGCCGCTCCGGATCGCCCGCCCCGGCGGAGGCGAAGTGTGGCCGGCCACCGCCTTTACCGCCGCTCAGAGCGGCGATCCGGTTTACCAGCTCACCGGCCTTC
>DASXRM010000053.1:0-9791 GCA_036506575.1 Gemmatimonadales bacterium
GCCGCTGCCGCAGCAACCCGGGCAGGAGGAGAAGCTGGTAGTCGTGGACCCAGATGAGGTCTCCCGGCTGATAGTGCTGGGCGACGATCTGGGCAAATCGCTCGTTCACCTCGACGTACGGTTCCCAGTCCCGCACATGCAGCGGCACCTGATCCAGCAAGTAATGGAACAGGGGCCACAGTACGCCGTTGGAGAACCCCTCGTAATACCTGGCCACTTGGGCCGCGGTGAGCGGGACACTGACCAGCCGCATCGCCGCCAGCTGCTCATCCAGCGCCGCGCGCTGCTCGGCCGAGAGTTCGTCGTCGGGCGCTCCGGACCAGCCGATCCAAAGACCGCCCGACTGCTCATGTGGCCGGAGCAGTCCTGTAGCCAGACCGCCGGGGCTCTTCTGAACCTCGACCCCTGGCGCGGCTGCCTTGACACTGACCGGAAGACGGTTGGCGACGATCAAGACTCGGGGCATGGTCAAAGCTACTTGCATGGGGGAGAATGCGGAGAGTCTAGGGTCTAGGGTCAAGAGTCTTGGGACTGGCGCCATGATCTTTGCTCGTCACTAGACTTTAGACCCTAGACCCTTGACTCCCAACTAAGACTCGCGAGGTCGCCCTCCCTACCGGGGCCACACCTGATTGCTGCGGTCGAGGTCCGGAAACTCCTTGTCGGCGTCGATCTCGATAGTTCGAACCGCCGGCTCTCGGGCCACCCGCACGGTATGGCGCCGCCTGCCACCGAGCCAGATGTCAACCGGAAGGGTGAGCCGTTCAACCCGGCCATCGGTTCTAGTCACTGCCAGTAGGACCGGCATCGGTATCCTGCCGCGATTGTCCAGCGCGATCTCGAGGGAGTCACCCACGGTGGTGACGGTGTCGATCGCCTGGTCCAGCTTCCAGGTCTCGAAGAACCAGCTGCGCCAGAACCAGGAGAGGTCCTTCCCCGAAACGTTCTCGAAGGTGTTGAACAGGTCGTACGGGGACGGATGTTTGTAGGACCAACGGCGGATGTATTCCTTATAGGCCCGATTGAAGATCTCCGGCCCCAGCACACCTCTCAGTGCCACCATGATAGTCGCCGGCTTGTAGTAGCTCGCCACCCCATAGGAGGGGTAACTGGGATACCGGTCTCCGTGGTGCATCAGCTCCACCTCGCCGCCCATCTCAGCAAAGTCGAGGTAGCTCTTGCGGTTCCGGATCTCGTCATCGAACCCCTTGAAGAAGTCGGCCATGGACTGGGACTGATCGAACTGGGTGAGCCCCTCGTCCATCCAGGCGTAGCGCTTCTCGTCCGAGCCGACGATCATCGGAAACCACATATGGCCGATCTCGTGGGTAGTCACCTCGTACAGAGCGAGGGTATCCAACTGCCCTCCGATGCAGGTCATCATCGGGTATTCCATCCCCCCGCAGGAGGCGGGGCCGTCCACCGCAGTCATGTGGGGATATGGATAGGGCGACAGGAACCGGGAGAAAAACTCGATCGAGTGCCGGCTATACCTCGCGCTCTGGTCCCAGTGACTGACCCGTTGCGCCGGCCGGTAGAAGGAGTAGATCGCGGTGGTATCGGGCCGGCCGTCTCCGGTTGCGTCGCCGACGACGGCGTTGGTAGCGTCCCACAGATACTTGGCCGAGGTAGCCCAGGAAACGTCACGCACATTTTCCGCGTGGTAGCGCCAGGTGAGCTTGCCATTGGAGCCGCTCGCGGTGGAGGTCCCCGCGGCACGATCCGCTTCGGTGACCACGTGGACCACACCGCTGCTATGGGAAGCCGAATCGAGCCGAGCTCTGGTCTGCGGCGAGAGCACCTCGGACGCGTTCTGTAGCCGCCCGGTGGCGTCCACCAGCCAGCCGGCCGGTACGGTCAGGGCCACGTCATAGTTCCCGTAGCCCATGTAAAACTCGGCGTTGCCCAGATACTGGTCGGTCTGCCAGCCGTTCACGTCATCGTACACCGCCATCTGCGGGTACCAGTAATTGATGTAGAACACTTCGCCATCCTGCCCGCCTCGGGGCGCTCCGGCCGGCGGTATCCGGAGCTTCCAGGCAAACTCGAATGCGGCGGAGTCGCCTGGAGCCAGGGGGTGGGGCAGCCGGATCCGCATGATGGTTCCGTCCACCTGGTAACCGACCGCTTCGCGGTCACTCGGCTTGAGCGACTGGCCTTGCGCCGCCACCCGGGCCAGCTCGACCCCCTCGATGGCCCACGGTACGTCAGTATTATGCCGTGAGTTCGGGGCGAAGATGTTGTGAAGGAGCTGCACGTACACTTCGCGGAGCGTGTCGGGTGAGCGGTTGTAATAGGTGACCGCCCCCTTTCCCATGAGCCGCTTGGAAACCGGATTGAGCTCGGCCTCGAGCCGGTAGTCGGCCCACTGTTGCCAGTACCGGGGCCCCGGGGTGCCGGTGTGAGTGCGGGTGCCCAGGGCGACCGCACGCTCGTACGTCTCCGAGACCGGAACCTCCATTGCCCCGGCTCGCAACACGGTCCCGGCCCTCGCCGGCGTAGGCGCGCTGTTGGGCCCGGTTCTACCACTGCTGCATGCGGCCAGCGACAGGATCAGCAGAAGACTGGTACTAAGACAGGGGCGACGAGATGCCGTTCGGTACATCAGCTACTCCACCTTAGAGAGAGATCCGGACGGCCATCGCCCGGGCGCGGATGATGATGGGTATATGGGCAGCAGGCAAGCCCATGAGACCGGCCTTGGCCGCCTGCACCTGGCCGATCCAATCGGGTCTGACCGATCTGGCGCTGGCATCAGTTCTGACGCTTTTCGGGTGAGCGCTGTCACACCGGGAGCCGAAGCGCCGCGACGAAATCTCCGGCATAGACATCAGATACTCGATCGGAGCAATGGGGCTCTGAACCTGAGGCACACATGCGGGAGATCGATATGTCGCAAGGATGGCTTCGCCGGCTGAAGTCGGGCGGTGTCGGATTGGCATTTGCCCTTGGCCTGCTGACCGCGGGTTTCTTCCACCTGCCGTACCAGTCAGCGGCCCAGCAACAGGGGAGGCCATACAGCGCCGGCGTCACCTCCAACGGGAGGCGTCTCCCGCCCGCCGCGGCTTCACTGCAGGACTTGAGTGAGGCCTTTGCATCCATCGCCGAGCGGGTCAAGCCCAGCGTGGTCTACATCAAATCCGGGCGCAAGGCTCAAACCGCGCGCAATGTGCCCCGGATGGAAATCCCGCCCGGCTTCGAACAGTTCTTCCGGAACTTCCCCCCGATGCAGGAGGAGCCCCAGTTTCAGGAGAGCTCCGGCTCTGGCTTCATCGTGTCCAAGGATGGCTACATCCTCACCAACTACCACGTGGTGGACGGCTCTGACCAGGTGACGGTTCGCCTCTTGGACCGCCGGGAGTACATGGCCAAGGTCGTCGGTACCGATCCCAATACCGATCTCGCCGTACTCAAGATCGATGCGCCCAACCTCGTCCCGGCCCCCCTCGGCAGCAGCAACGCCGCGCGGGTCGGTGAGTGGGTGCTCGCGGTAGGCAACCCGCTGGGGGACAATCTCACCTTCACCGTGACCTCAGGGATCATCAGCGCCAAGGGGCGCACCCTTGCACTACCGGGACAATCCGACCGCAGCATCCAGGACTTCATCCAGACCGACGCTGCCATCAACCCGGGTAACTCGGGTGGACCCCTGGTGAGCGTGCAGGGCGAGGTGATCGGAGTCAATTCGGCCATCGCGAGCCAGACCGGGTTCTACTCGGGCTATGGCTTTGCCATTCCGATCGACCTGGCTCACCGGGTCATGGATCAGATCATCGCCCATGGCCGGGTCCGCCGTTCCGCGATGGGAGTGACCGTTCAGAACGCTACCCCGAACGACGCGGCATACGTCGGCCTCCCGGATATCCGGGGCGTGTTGGTGCAGGACTTCACCGAGAACTCCCCGGCCAAGAAGGCTGGTATGGAGCCCGGCGATATCATCATCTCGGTTGATGGAAAGCCGGTGGAGTACGTCGGCCAGCTCCAGCAGGAAGTTGCTTTCCGCAAGCCGGGAGAGACGGTCAAGGTGGAAGTGGCGCGCAAGGGTGGGGTACGGAAAACCCTCGAGGTGCGCCTGCAGGAGGTGGGCTCACCTCGGGAGCTCGCGGGGCGTAACTCGGCTCGTTCGAACGATGCAGCCGATTCGGGCGACGACTCTGCCACCTCGATCGATCTCCTCGGGCTAACCGTCCAACCGGTGGATCAGGATGCGGTGAGTCAGTTCGACCTCGCACCCGATCAGCGGGGACTTATAGTAACCGGCGTCGACCCCGGTGGGCCATCGTACGGCGAAGTCGCGGATCCCGATAACGGCGGCCCGGACATCCTGCTGGCGCTCGAGGGGAAGTCGCTGAAGACCTCGTCCGACCTCGAGCAGGCCTTGAAGAGCTATAAGGCAAATGACATCGTGAGCCTTAGGATATACAACACCCAGGCCAAGACCCGGCGGATCGAGCGGATTCGGTTGGGCAGTTAGATCGACGATCTTCTCGAGGACGATCTTCTGAAGTAAGAGGGCGCGCAGCCATAGGCAGGGTTGCGCGCTCCGCTCATATTCAGGCTGACCCTCACGAGGCCACCCGATGATGAGCGACCCGACGAATCCTTTTGCCGCCCTCTCACTCATCGTGGCGCCGGCAGTCCTCACCAACGCCTCATCGATATTGATCTTGAGCACCAGCAACCGCCTGGCCCGCGCTGTCGATCGCGCCCGCGCTCTCGCTACCCAGCTCGAAGCCCCCGTCGGCATTCCGGGCCGCTTCACCGCGCTCCGGCTCAACGAGATGGACAGCTCAGAGCGCCGGGCGCTGATGCTCCTGAGCGCCTTGCGCCTCTTCTACGCCTCCCTCGGCGCGTTTGCGGGCGCTGCCCTCACCTCGCTCCTTGGCGCCGCGATCTCGGAGGCACAGTTCACGACGCTCTCGACTACGCTGGAGCTCGTGGCGGTGGGTGCGGGTTTCCTGGGCGTGGCTGGCCTGATTCTGGGTTGCGTGCTCCTGCTGCGCGAAACCCGGATCGCGGTACTGGTGGTGAGTGAGGAGGCGACGCTCCTGCGAGAGCACTTCGCTAGTCGGTCCGGCTCGCCCTGAGCGGACAGCTCCTCCCCACCTGAAGTCCCAACCCAACGTTAAGTTGATACTGAACGTATTAACGTTCGTGACAATTGCTCCTCTGATTATTGAGAGGCTATTGGCTGTTCGCTATTCGCTAGTGGCTATTCCGTGATCGGAGTAGCTCATGGCCAATAGCCCATAGCTTACGATACGAGGCCCAATGGACGCAGCAATAGCGAATTTCATCGAACGAATGGGCCTGACCCTCGAGTCCGACGGTCTTCCCCGTATCGCCGGTCGCATCTTCGGCCTGCTGCTGGTCAGCGAGGACGCCCGGTCGCTGGATGACTTGGCCTGCGAGCTCCGCGTGAGCAAAGGAAGTGTCAGCACCAATGCGCGACTCCTGGAGCAGCGCGGGGTATTGGAGCGAATGAGCCGGCCCGCCGATCGCCGGGACTATTACCGGGTGCCTCCGGACCTGTTCAGTCACACCATGGCCCAGCGTCTGGCGCGCTGGCAGCGATTTCACGAGGCGATCGGCGGGGCCCGGACCAGCCTTCCGATTCGAAGCCGCCAGGTCCTCGAGCGGCTGGAGGAATACGAGGAGGCTTACGGGTTCATGTCCCAGGTCATCGGCGACGCACTGGCACGGTGGCAGGCTACGCGAGAAGACCGGTTGGCCAAGGTGGGAGCGCCGGGGTGAGGTTTCAGTTTCCGTGGTCAGCAGTCGGACTCGCCATCGTCTGTGGTGGGTGCGTAGGTACCCCGTCCGTTGGTGGAGTAGCGGGTGTGCCACCTTCTCCGGCTGCCGCCTGGGTCCCCCCACCCCAGCGGGAGCGCGAGAGGAAGACGGTAGCCCAGCCCGTAGTCCCGGCCGACCTGGAGCAGCGGATTCGCCGGCTCACTCTGGCTGAAGTGGTGGACCTCGGCCTTCGGAACAACACCCAGACGCGACTCTCCTGGTCCAATGCACGCGCGGCGGCTGCGGCCTATGGCTCGGAGCGCGGCGCTTACTATCCCACGATCGATGGCGATGTAACCGGAACCCGGCTCAAGACCGTGGCCTCCCAAGGGCGGAGCGCGGTCACCCAGTCGGTGCTGAGTCCGAGCCTGAGCCTCTCCTATCTCTTGTTTGACTTCGGCGGTCGCTCCGGAAATGTCGGATCCGCCCGCAATGCGCTGGTGGCCGCCAACTTTACTCACAACGCAACGCTGCAGAACGTGGTCCTGCAGATCCAGACGGCCTACTTCCAATACATTGCCAATCGAGCCCTTCTCCAGGCCCAGCGGATCACTGTACGCGAAGCCCAAACCAACCTGGCGGCGGCGGAAGAGCGGAATCGCGTCGGAGTCGCGACAATCGCTGATGTGCTCCAGGCACGAACCGCGGCCTCCCAGGCGGAGCTCGCGGCGCAGGCGACCGAGGGGAGCCTGCAGACGTCGCGCGGCGCGCTGGCACTATCTCTGGGACTGCCTGCCAATCTGCCGTATGATATCGACTCCTCCGCGGGTCAGCTGCCGGTGTCGGTCCTGTCCGACAGCGTCGACGCTCTGATCACTCGAGCGGTGGAGGCCCGTCCTGACCTAGCCGCCGCGCGGGCTGAGTATGACGCCTCCCGGGACCAGATATCGGTCGCGCGAGCCAGTAGACTCCCATCACTGGAATTGAATGGGACCGCAGGCCGGACGTATACCTCCTCACTCCCTCAAGGCGGCAATAACTACACGGTGTCGCTCGGGCTTCGCATCCCGATCTTTGCCGGGTTCTCACGAATCTACGACCAGCGTGAGGCCGTGGCTCAGGCCGACGCGGCGGCCGCGCGAGCCGATGGCTTGAGCCAGCAGGTGGTGTTCCAGGTGTTCAGCTCGTACTACGCCTTGCAGACCGCTGTTCGCCGGGTGCGCACCACCGAAGATCTCATCGCGAGTGCCGAGCAATCCAATGAGGTGGCGTTGGGTCGCTATAAGGCTGGGGTCGGCTCGGTGCTGGATCTCCTCTCCGCCCAGAGCGCTCTCGCGGATGCTCGCGCCCAGCGGGTGTTGGCCCGGCTGCAGTGGAACACCTCACTGGCCCAACTGGCCCACGATGCGGGGATTCTCGATCCTCGGGGCGGAAGCTCGCTGCGCCTGGTACCGGACTCTGCTTCCCACACGCCACCACGATGAGCAAAACCGTGAGATCTCGCACCCTGACTCGGATCTGGGGATTTGCGCTTGGCCTGGTGCTACTTGCCGCCTGCTCGGAGAAGCAGGCGCCTCCTACACCGCCCGTGCCGGTCACCGTCGGCAGGGTGGAGCGGCGGGCCGTGCCGTTCGAGCTCGCGACTACCGGCACCGTCGAGCCACTGCAAACCGTCGAGGTCCAGGCGCAGTC
Organism: Gemmatimonadales bacterium; assembly: GCA_036506575.1. Lineage (GTDB taxonomy): Bacteria > Gemmatimonadota > Gemmatimonadetes > Gemmatimonadales > GWC2-71-9 > CAVVWJ01. The sequence goes on from DASXRM010000053.1 coordinate 7,426, forward strand.
GAGTGGGATTCTGCAGCGCGTGGCCTTCAAAGAAGGTGACGAGGTAAAGCAGGGACAGCTGCTCTTCCAGCTGGATCCACGACCTTATCGTGCGGCGCTCGACCAGGCGGTCGCGGCGCTGGCACGTGACCGGGCTCAGGCCGCCAACGCCGAGCAGGACCTGCAGCGGTACCAATCACTGGCGGAGAAGCAGTACGTGACCGCGCAGCAATACGAGCAAGTGCGCACCACCGCGGCAGCGGCCCAGGCCACCCTGGCGGGGAGTCAGGCGGCGGTAGAGCAGGCGCGGCTAAACCTGCAGTACGCCACCATCCGGGCGCCGATCACCGGCCGGACCGGAAGCCTCCTGGTCCGCGAGGGTAACCTGGTGCGGGCCAACGCGACCCAACCGCTGGTGGTCATCAACCGGATCCGGCCGATATTGGTGCGCTTTGCGGTCCCTGCCGCCAACCTGCCACTCATCCAGGAGCACCTCGGCAAGAACATCGTCGTGCGGGCGGAGGCCGCTGGTGGAGGAGATCCGAGTGAGGGCGCTCTGAGTTTCATGGACAACGCCGTGGACACCGCCACCGGCACCATCCTGCTCAAAGGGCGCTTCCCCAACGACGATGGCTCGCTCTGGCCCGGGAGCTTCGTCAACGTGCGGCTCCAGCTGTACGTCGAGCCGAACGCGCTGGTGATACCGGCAGCGGCGGTCGTGTCAGGGCAACAGGGCAGCTTCGTCTTCGTCATTCAGGCGGACAGTTCCGCGGCGACCAGGGCGGTGACAGTGAACCGGACAGCCGGGGACTTTGCCGTCATTAGCGGTGACGTCCAACCGGGTGACCGGGTGGTGACCGACGGGCAGCTGCGCTTGCGCCAGGGGTCAAAGGTACAGATCAAGGCTGCGGCAGATACCACGCGGTTGGGGGCTTTATGAACTTCACTGGGCTTTTCATCCGACGGCCGGTCATGACCACGCTGGTCATGGCGGGTATTCTCATCTTCGGTCTGGTAGCATACCGCCAACTCCCGGTGAGCGATCTGCCGGCGGTTGACTATCCCACGATCTCCGTAAGCGCCAGCCTGCCGGGCGCCAGTCCGGAGACCATGGCGTCATCGGTCGCGACCCCTCTGGAAAAACAGTTCTCTACCATCCCCGGCGTGGCGACGATGACCTCGACCAGCACCCAGGGGAGCACATCGATCTCGCTACAGTTTGAGCTGAGCCGCAACATCGACGCCGCCGCCCAGGACGTGCAGGCCGCTATCTCTCAGGCGGTGCGCCAGCTGCCTCAGGAGATGCTGCCTCCGAGCTTCCGCAAGGTTGACCCCTCGTCGTCGCCGATTCTGTACCTCGCTCTCCGAACCACCACGCTGCCGTTGCCGCAGCTCGATGAATACGCGGAGACCTTTCTCGGTCAGCGGCTCTCGACCATAGATGGGGTCGCGCAAGTGCAGGTCTACGGCTCCCAGAAATATGCGGTTCGCATCCAGCTCGACCCCCAGCAGCTCGCGGCTCGCGGCATCGGCATCGACGAGGTTGGCACCGCCGTGGAGAACGGGAACGTAAATCTGCCGACCGGGATTCTCTGGGGCACCGACAAAGCGTACTCGGTAGAGAGTCAGGGACAGCTGACTGACGCTGCCGGCTTCGGAGCTCTCGTCGTGGCATATCGTGACGGCGCGCCGGTGCGGCTCCGCGACCTGGGACGGGTGATCGACAGCGTGCAGGACACCAAGCAGGCCAGCTGGTACAACGGGGACCGCGCGATCGTGCTCGCCATCCAACGTCAGCCCGGCACCAACACCGTGGCCGTGGCAGACCGGGTCAAAGCGGAGATCGAGCAGCTGCGGCCACAGCTCCCCGCATCGGTCGAGATCGCGACGCTCTACGACCGCTCCGCGACGGTCAAGGCGTCGGTGCAGGATGTGAAGTTCACGCTGTTCCTGGCTTTGTGCCTGGTCGTGATGGTGATCTTCCTGTTTCTCCGGAACCTGCGGGCGACGATGATTCCCAGCCTGGCGCTCCCGATGTCCCTGATCGGGACCTTCGCGGTGATGTATCTGCTGGGCTATAGCCTGGACAATCTCTCCCTCATGGCGCTTACCCTGGCCGTCGGTTTCGTGGTGGACGACGCCATCGTGGTACTGGAGAACATCGTCAGGCATATCGAACGGGGAGAGTCGGTGCTGGAGGGCGCCCTGAACGGCAGCCGCGAGATCAGCTTCACGGTCCTCTCCATGACCTTGTCGTTGGTCGCCGTCTTCATCCCGGTGCTCTTCCTGGGCGGCCTCATCGGCCGGCTGTTCCAGGAGTTCGCCGTGACGATCGGCGTGGCCATCCTGGTTTCGGGCGTCGTCTCGCTGACCCTGACACCGATGTT
>DASXRM010000054.1:0-10223 GCA_036506575.1 Gemmatimonadales bacterium
CCGACATGAGAAACGCAAGATAGGCCGAGGTGCCAAGTCCGGCGGCGAAGCTCTCGAAGTAAGCGGCGCCGATTACCAGCTCCGTAGCCGAGCCGGTGGAGGCGCTGGCCCAATACACCAGTCCGGAAAAGGCCTGGAACAGTCCGAGCACCCAGAGGCCAGCAAAGATTCCGTAGCGGGTGGTAAACACCCCACCGGCCGTCGCGCCAGCGATGGTGGCGATGAGACGCCCCGACGTCACTACCGCACCGATCTCCTCCAGAGTGAGCCCGCGGTCGACCCAAAATGGCCGCATCATGGGTTCCAGGGCCGCGATGTCGAACTTGAAGATCAGAGCAAAGACGAGCACGGTCCAGATTCCCGGCCTGGCAAACAGTTCCCGTAGCGGTTCGATCAGGCTGGGCGCCGGGCCTCCGGTCCGCTCCACCGGCGGCAGGAGCAGGGCGCACCCGCTGAGGAGGCCGAGCAACACGGCACCTGCCGTGAAGCTCTGAATCCATCCGATCCGGCCCGCCAGCCAGACCAGTGCTCCTCCTGCCGTAAGCATAGCGATTCGGTAGAGGGTGATGCGGACCGAGTTCGCGACGCCCAGCTCCCGAGTGGTCGTCGACTGGATGGTGTACGCATCGATCGCCACATCCTGCGTCGCCGACAGGAAGACGATCAGGACGAGGATGAACCAGAACCCACTGCCGAGTCTTGCGGCATCCAGATGGCCAAGCGCGAGAGTGAGTACCGCGAGTCCCGCTAGACACGTTGTTATCCATCTGCGCCGGGTGCCGTGGCGGTCCACCAGGGGAGCCCATAGCCACTTGAGACTCCAGGGCAGGCTGAGCTTGGCCAAATGGCCGATGTCCACCAGGCTGGCGCCATGGGTTCGGAGGTAGATCGGGATGGTTTCGTTTACCAGACCGAAGGGAAATCCGGAGGCAAAAGCGAGGGCCGCGATCCAGGCCAGTCGTACTCTGCGAGGAGCGGCGAAGGCTGGTTCGTTCAGCGCCACACCGCCAGCAAAAGCATCAGAACGCCGAGCAGTATGGCGATCAGTCCTAGATTGCGCAGGCGATCCAGTATAAGAGTCGACTCTGATCCGCCTGCTGGTGGTGGTTCGGCCGGCTGAGAAGCGTCGGGTTCCGGCAGATTCCCGGGGTGCGGCAGCTGATATGCTCGATAGCCTACCCCCTCGGCCCCCTCAGGTTCCGGTAACCCCTCCCCCTCGAAACACGCCGTGATCACTGTGATGTTGTCGGGACCACCGCGGGCATTTGCCAGATCGATCAGGGCGGTGCAGAGTCCCTGGGGATCGAGATGTTGCCTGACGAGCGGAGCAAACTCCTCCCGCCGGACCAGCCCGGAAAGGCCGTCCGAGCACAGGATCAGGGTATCGCCCCGTCGGAGTGACTGATAGGTAAGGTCCACTTTGACCCGAGGGTCGGGCCCCAGCGCCTGGAGAATGATGTTACGCCGCTCGCTCTGCTCCGCCTCGTCTTCGGTGAGCTCGCCGGCGTCCACCAGCCGCTGCATCAGACTTTGATCTTTGGTTAGCTGGATCGCCTCGGCCCCACGGACCAGATAGGCGCGGCTGTCCCCGATCTGAGTCAGGTAGAGATCGCTACCGAAGACTCCCGCCGCGGTCACCGTGGTGCCCATGCCCCGAACCTCGGGATGCTCGCGGGCGTAGGAATAGATGTGCGCATTAGCGAGCTCGACGGCCTCTTTCATGTGATAGGCGAAACGGGCCGCAGTGGTCGTCCCATCGCTGGCCCAGGCAGTGGCCATGTGCCGGTAGATGAGGTCAGTGGCCATGGCGCTGGCCAGCTCCCCTGCGGCGGCGCCACCCATGCCGTCGGCCACCATGAAGAGTGATCCACGAGGCCCTATCTCGTGATTCCTGACTTCAGGCTGAAGGCTGGCGTTTCCGGTGCTCAGGTCGGCGACGAGGAAGGTGTCCTCGTTGTGTTCGCGGGTGCGGCCCAGGTCGGTCTTGCCGAAGACGGAGACTCGTACCGAGCCGTTGGTCATCACCCAGAATCCTTCCTTCGGTCAAGGCGGGTCGAGGTCTGACGAATCTAGAGAGCCGATTCCGGAGCGTCAACGTCGCCTTGGCGTAAGTCATAGTCAACGTGTACCTTGCAGCCATGCCCAACCAGCGATTCTGCCGCTGGGCGCTGGGGCTGTTTTTGACGGCGTCGGCCTGCACTCGGCCGGAGCCGGTCCCGGTTCCCTCCGCAGAACTTCATCTCGGTGCCGCGGCTCCTCGGACCAGCGATCACTCGGAGCGGCTTCACTCATCCCGAACGAGCGACCCCATCGCGCTCAGAGTGATTTATCCCGCGCTCGAGGATGTGGTGCGCGTGCGTGACTCGAGTTTTCTCTTGGGGTCGGTCACCGGGGGAGACGTTCGGCTGACAATCAACGGAACTCGCGTACGGGTCTGGCCCAATGGCGCATGGCTGGGCTGGGTCGCGTTTCCGCCCGACAGTGTCATGCAATTCCGGATAGAGGCGAAGCGGGAGCGGGATTCGACCGTGCTGATCTACCCGGTGCGGCGGGACCCGCGTTTCCTCCCTGGGGAGGTACGGTCAGGAAGCGCATGGATCGATTCCATGTCGCTGTCGCCGCGAGGCCAGGTCTGGCTGCCCGCGAGCGAATATCTCACCTTTTCCGCCCGGGCCGCCGAGGGATCGGACGTGCAGCTGCGTCTACCCGACGGCTCAACCATACGGCTGTTGCCCCAGCATCAGCCGGAGGAGGTCCTGCCTGCCATCCGCGCCTTTGAGCACGACACCCTGAAGCTACACACCCCTGACGAGGTCAGATACGTCGGCGTTGTGCGGGGACGGGCCTTGGGGCCCGATCCGGGTCCATTGCTGCGGGGACCATCCGCCCCGCTGATCCGGGCGCTTGCCCGAGCTGCATTGCGCTGCGTCACCGGCGGCTCCTGCCCATCTCTCTACGCCGACCTGCTTCCCGTTGACAGCTCCTGGGCCGTCCTGGAAGCTGCCTTGCAGGGCGACACCGTCCGGGTCCGCTGGCCAGTGCAGGTGGCTCTGCTCGACACCCTCCCGCTCGTCGCGGAGTTCGACGACGATACGTTGGGGACCGGGAGGACCGATAGCCTGACGCCGGGCCGGGCGGTGCCTGGTGGAGCCTACCAATGGTTCTTTCCCACCGGCACGCGCGCGGCTGTCACGGCCCGACTCAACGAGGATCTGCGAATTCGGCTCTCCCCCGAGGCTGAAGCCTGGGTGCCGGCGGCCGACCCCCGTCCGCTTCCTCCGGGGATCCCGGCACCCCAGGCGATCGTGGGCCCAGTCACCTTGACGCGGCTCCGAGACCGGGTGGCTCTCCGGATTCCGCTTACCGAGCGGGTTCCCTTTGAGGTGATCGAGACCGAACGAAGCTTGACTCTGAAATTCTACAGCGCGGTCGGTGACGTGGACTGGATCCGCTATGGCAGCGACCCCCTCGTCCACCGGCTGAGCTGGAATCAGACCGGGCGGGACGAGCTGAGCTTCGCGGTAGACCTGGTTGAGCCGGTCTGGGGCTATCGGACGCGCTGGAGCCGCAACGATCTCCTGCTCGAGATCCGCCGGCCACCCCGGATCCACCGAAGCGATCCACTGCGGGACCGCGTCATCGCGGTCGATCCGGGACATCCGCCGCTGGGTGCCACCGGCCCCACCGGTCTTCGCGAGGCCGACGCCAACCTCGCCGTGGCCGTAAAACTCCGAGCCCTGCTCGAAGCGGCGGGGGCCCGCGTGGTGATGACGCGGAGTGCCGACACCGCGGTAGATCTTTGGTCTCGGGTCGCGCGGGCGGACAGCAGTGGGGCGGAGCTGCTGGTTTCCATCCATAACAACGCGCTGCCCGATGGCGTCAATCCCTTCACCAATAACGGCACCAGCGTGTTCTATAATCAGCCTCGGAGCCTCCCGCTTGCGACCGATGTTCAACGGGCACTGGTACGCCGGTTGAAATTGCCGGACCTGGGCATCAGCCGGGCCGATCTGGCCGTGGTGCGGCCCACCTGGATGCCGGCGGTACTCTGTGAAGGAATGTTCGTCATATTACCGGAACAGGAGACCAGGCTCCGGTCGCCACAGGGGCAGCGGCTCTATGCCCTCGGCGTCTTGGAGGGGGTGCGAAGTTTCCTCCGCGATCGAGCTCGGGCGCAATCTGTACCACGTGTGGGCCAGCCGGAATCAGGGGCGTCTCCTAAGGCGAATCCAACCACATCGCCCCGTCCGCCTGCCACCGGCGGGCCCTGACCGCGGTGTCGCTCCTTAGAGTTGTAGTGATGAGGTCTGACTGATGTTTCACCTCCTCCTGAATCGCGCGGGTCTCCCAAAGCACACGGTCATCCTCGGCCTGGCCCTTCTGGCCACCACCCCCATCACCATTCAGGCACAGAACCCGGACGATCGAGCAGCGTTGGAGCGGTTTCGTGATTCCCTCGCCGTGAACTCCGACTCCAACGGTCTCTTGGTCCTCGAGAAGCGGCTGATCGACTCGGCCAAAGTCGACCGGGCCAACGGTCTCCTCCACCTCAAGCTGGGCTTCCTCTCCCTGCGGCTCGGCGATATGGGAGGGCACTCGCATTATGACGATGCGGCCTCGGAGTTCCAGTGGGCTATCGATCTCCAACCCTCATGGCCCTACGCCTGGTACGGGATGGGACTGGCGGAGTACGGGGTAGGGGATTCCCAAATCTCGTTCGTGACCGGACTCAAGACGATGCTCGGAAAGGACGCGCTCACCCGGTCGGCGGTAGCGTTCGCCAAATCGGCCGAGGTCGAGCCGGGCTTCGCACGGGGTCTGGTTGACCTGGCGAACACCGCATTGCGACAACGGGTGAACATCAAGCTCGGCGTCGCGCTGGATGCGCTGCGCCGGGCGGGGACGACGACGGCCGGTAGCGATCCAAACGTGCTCCTGGCTCGGGGCCGGGTGGAGCGGGAGGTTGGCGATGGCGACTCGGCGCTTGCCGCTTTCAACGGCTACCTCGCGAATGGCAACAACCGGAGCCTGGGATTACTCGAGATCGCGCGTACCTACTTCCTGCTGGGCCGGTTCGATGGCACGACGCCGTATTTCCAAGGCGCGGCCTACGACGATTCCACTACCGTCGCCGGCTATCGAGGCGACCTCGCGACCATCGCTTCCGACAGTGTCCTGCGCGAGTTCGATCAGCAACGAGGCGCGCGCCGGGCCGCTTACCTGAAGCGTTTCTGGGGCCAACGGGACCGGGTCGAGCTGCGTGCCGATGGAGAACGGCTGCGCGAGCATTACCGCCGGCTCTTCTACGCCCGCAAGAACTTCCAGCTGACGTCCAATAACCGGCACTACGACATCGTCGAGCGCTATCGCTCGGGCAGCCGGGACTTCGACGACCGAGGCGTTATCTACATCCGCCATGGTGAGCCCTCCAGCCGGGCGAGCTATGCCACTCCGGGGCTGGAGCCGAATGAGTCCTGGCGTTACAGCAGACCGGACGGCGATCTGATCTTTCACTTCATAGCTCGAGAGGACGTGCAGGATTTCAAGCTGGTGGAGAGTCTCTTCGACGTGCTCGGCTTCAGCGACGTGGTGAGGCTGCAGGGTCAGGCCAACGGCGCGGCGGACAACGCCATGGCCGAGCAGCTCATGCTCTCCCGGGAGCAACTCTCCCCGATTTACCGCCGGCTCCAGGGTGCCGGCCGCGTGAGCACCGGCCGCTACCAGAGCCAGGAACGGCGGGTCGGGCAGGAGAGTATCGCTCTGGGTACCACGAGCGACAGCTATGAGCTTCGCTTTCCCCAGCAACTGAAGGCGCACTCAGAGGTGCTTGCGGTGGGCGCGGACTCGAGCGGGCCCGAAGTGCAGATCGCCTATGCCATCTCCGGCTCGAGCCTCGAGCCGGTGACGGTCACCCGCGGCTATCTGTACAGCGTGAGACTCCGTTTCGTGGCCACCGACAGCCAGGGTCAGGTCGTGTCTTCGCTGGATACCACCCGGCACTTTGTCGCGCCCGCCCCGGTGCCCACTACCGAGCATCTCGTCGGGCGGGTGAGCGCCACCGTCGCGCCAGGCCCTCTGCACTATCGACTGGCCATCCAGCAGGGCGAGGCCGCCGGAGTCGTCCTGCCGCGAGACAGCGTTCGGGTGGGACCGATGATCCCCGCCTCTTTGAGCCTCAGCGACCTCGTGCTGGGAAGCCGGAGCGCAAATCTCGTCTGGCGCCGTACTCCGGACGACACGGTGCTTTTCAATCCGCTTCGCACCTATAAGCGCAGCGAGGAGATGGAGCTGTATTACGAGATCGATGGCCTCCGACCCACCCCGTATACGGTCGAGCTGGCGGTCAAGAAGAAAGGCTCCAGCGGTGGGTTATTCCGGAAGATTTTCGGCGGCGGCGGCGCAGCCATTCGGCTCAAATTTGAAGAGCAGGCGACGACCCCGCGAGTCAGCACCCATCGTAGCTTGCAGCTCGGTCGTCTCAAACCCGGGAATTACGTTTTGGAGCTCTTGGTGGTCGATGCCGACGGACGGAAAGACCGCAGGACTCAGGAATTTCAGGTGGTGGAGGACAAGAAAGACGTAAGCGCTAAGCAGTGAGCGGGACTCACACAAAACGATAACCCTCCGGTGTCCAGCAGCCGGAGGGTTTCTTGTCTCGGGGCAACCCGCTTACCGGTCACCGCTTACCGCTTACCCTTCAGACCTACATCGGCCATGCCGCCGGGCGCGAGGGAGTGAGGATCAAGAGGGGTTGAACCAGGCTCTCGGCCTTGACGACTGCCTCCACCTGAACCAGGTGCTGGGTGACGCCGGTGCTGGTGTCGAAGGTGGCGATGTTCATCAGCATGGAGGCCAGCGGGCGATCCGCCTGCTTGGTCCTGCCTCCTTCTCCCGAAGAGATCGCGACACCCGGCACCAGGGTGATGCGCGCGTGGCCGAACAGCCAGAGGGGGAGCCCATCTAGGCACTTGAGCAGGCGCTCATTGAATGCGAGACTCTCCCCATGTAGAGTGATCAAGCCGAGGGTGGGACGTTCGTTCTGCCGACGTGAATGTACCACGAATCCGTAGTTGAAAGCGGGATCCTGGCCCGCGGCTCGGCGCAATGCGGCCCGGAGCTTTTGCTGGCTGAAGGCAATCGTGTGATACGGGACCACAATCTCTCCAGGGTGATGTAGCAGGGAAGGGGTTCCGCGATGGGGGAGCTCCGGAACACCCCGGGTGGTTGGCTGCATTCTACGTGCCAGTAAGGGAGGGCAGCGGGGCGGCGGGGCGGCGAGGCAGGGTGATTCCGCAGGCATGCGACCATCTCTGCAGCGTCTCCTCTCGGGACTGCCCGGTTTTTGAACTGCGCGATCGCGCGGCTGCCCCGCGGCCCCGCTGCCTCGCCGACGTTCGCCCCGCCATCCCGCTGCATTGCATCTCGCGATACGCCACGCGTTCCGCTTGACTCAGCCGGACGGCCGCGTAGCTTGCGCGCATGTTCTGCTCCCGCTGTGGCAGCGAAATCACCGGAAAATCGAAGTTCTGTCCCTCCTGCGGTCTCGATCTCATGGCGACGACTCCGGTCCACGCGATTGCGACCGGGGTGCTGCAGGAGCTGGATCTCGTGCGCGAGGCCCTCGCCGCAGAGTACGAGATCATCGAAGAGCTGGGACGCGGCGGCATGGCCATGGTGTACCGCGCCAAGGATCGCCAGCTGGAGCGGGAGGTGGCCGTCAAGGTACTGCCGTTCTCCCTGGCGTTCGACACCGAGTTCGTCGAACGGTTTCAGCGTGAGGCCCGCACGGCGGCGCAGCTCGAGCACCCCAACATCATCCCGATTTACCGGGTCGGCCGCTCGGGCCGGGTGATTTACTTCGTCATGAAGTTCCTGCGCGGCAGCTCGCTCTCCTCCGTCCTCGGCGTGCGAAAGAAGCTGACCCCGCCGGAAATCCGGCGATTGCTTCTGGAGGCAGGGAGTGCACTGGGCTATGCGGCGCAGCGCGGCATCGTGCACCGGGACATCAAACCCGACAACATCATGTTCGACGAGTTCGGGCAGAGCCTGCTGACCGACTTCGGGATCGCTAAGGCCGCGTCGGGTCAGAAGCTGACGGGTACGGGGATGTCCATCGGCACGCCGCACTACATGAGTCCCGAGCAGGCCCGGGCCCAGCCGATCGATGGCCGGAGCGATATCTACAGTCTCGGGATCGTCGCCTACCAGTGTCTTACCGGGACGGTGCCTTACGACGGAGAGGACAGCTTTTCCATCGGCTATAAGCACATCACGGAGCCGATTCCGACGCCCAGCCTAATTACGGCGGATGAGCGCCGGCTGTTCGAGGTGATCAAGCGGATGCTCATGAAGGATCCGTTCGATCGTTTCCAAACCTGTGAGGAGCTTATCGCATCGTTCCAGGGGCACCCGATCGCGGCCCCCGGTGCGGTACGGACGAGCATTGCCACCTTCGCGCCGGCGGGGGCAGCAGTTGGGATGTCTGCCGCTGGGGCCTCGATCGGCGGCGGCGCTGGCTTCCCTCCCATCGTGAGTCAGCCGACCACCCCGCTGGACTCACCGCTGGTCAACCGGCGACTGACGCCTCGGGAACGGCGCGATGTGCCGCGTCGTGTGGCCGACCGGTCGGTGGCCATGCGCCACACCACGTCTTCTTGGTCTTGGCTTTGGATTCTCCTCGCGGTCCTAGGCGGTGTCGGCGGGGGCTTTTATTACTACATTGCGCGCGGGTTCGCCCCGGGTCAGGTCGCGGCTGGCACTGTGGTGGACTCAGCGGCGGTCGGTCGAGACACACTCCCGCGGATGGACTCTCCGGCCGGCCAGACCACACCCGCGCCAAGAGACTCGGGCGCTACGCTCGCGAGCCCTCCGCCGGTCAACGATTCGGTTGGAAGGAACCGGCTGCGTGATTCTATCGCGGCGGTTCCAGCGCCGGGGCCGGATGTGGTGGGACCGGTGGACAGCGGAGGGATACGACTCATCGGCTTACCCCGGGGCTCCACGGTCATGATCGATGAGCGGGCGATCTCTCAAGCGCTCACCAAGCTTCCACCGGGGCCGCACGCCCTCGCCATTTCGGCTCCCCGCTACAACTTCTACTCTGACACGATCGTGATACGGCCAGGCCAGATCGAGGAGCTGACCCCTCAGCTCACCCCGGTAGGCGCTCCGGTACCGGTTCGTCGCGGTGAGCGACGTCAGGCGGCTGCGGGGTGTGTCCCGGGACCGGGGTACAATGCCGACGGCTCCTGCTTCGAAGAGCGTCCCAAGCCGGTGAACCCGCCGTTCGTGACCCTTCCACCCGACGCTCAACCCACGCCTCGTCCCTCACTCCTCTGGGTCAAGGTCTCGGCCGAAGGCCGTACCGTAGATATCATGCGACTCCGGCCATCCAATGACCCGGCCTTCGAGCGTGCGGTTCGCAATTTCGTCTGGACGGTAACCTGGCACCCAGCCTTGAAGGACGGGGCGCCCGTGGAGGCCTGGACCCAGATGCTCTTCCCGCCGGCCCAGGAACAATAGGGGCGCGCCGCGCGTCCCTCCCGCCCATCAGATCAGATGACAAAGATCCATCCCACAGCCTTCATCGCGCCCACCGCGGCCCTCATGGGGGACGTGACCATCGGTGAAGACGCGAGCGTCTGGTACCACGCGGTGCTCCGAGGCGACATGGCTCCGATCGTCGTGGGCCAGCAATCCAACATCCAGGACGGGACCATCGTACACGTGGACGAAGGATTGCCCTGCACCGTCGGCCGGCGTGTGGGTGTGGGCCACCGCGTCATCCTGCACGGGTGCACCGTGGGAGATGATTGTCTGATCGCTATGGGCAGCGTGCTGCTCAACGGAGTCACCATCGGCCCCGGCAGCGTGGTCGCAGCCGGCGCCGTGGTTCCGGAGGGGATGCAGGTCCCGCCCCAATCGCTGGTCATGGGGCTGCCGGGCCGGATCGTGCGCCCAGTCGATGCCGCCTTGGCCAAGCGGGTGGAGGCTACCTGGGCGCATTACGTGAGACTGGCTCGGGCCCACCGCGAAGGACAGTATCCCTTGGTGGCGGTAAGGCGGTAAGGCGGTAAGGCGGTACGGCGGTAGGGCGGTACGGCGGTAGGGCGGACCGTTGGTCCCAACAACAAGAATACTCCTCTCAGTGCAACGAGGGACCTTCTCTATGCGTCCTGGACGCGGTCTCCCGGATCATACGATCCAGATCTCTCGCTGCGCTC
>DASXRM010000055.1:0-14751 GCA_036506575.1 Gemmatimonadales bacterium
TGCCTGCAGCTCTCGGAGTTCCTGGGCTTCCATGGCGGGTTCCGGTCGAGGTCATCGGGAATAGAACAGCGTGAGCGGGGAAAAAACAGCGTGAGCGGAAGGGTGCGCAAATCGGAGACTAAAAACGAAACGGGAGCGGCCGAGCCGCTCCCGTCTGCCAGGCTGGCCCGGTTGGGCCGGTGGTTAGTGCGAGGTGACGCCGACGCCCAGCTGCAACACGTTGGCCGAGCCACCGTCGAACCCGCCCCGGAACCAGTTAGCCACCGGAGTGATGGACAGGTTCCGCCCCACGCGAACATCGTAGCCTACGCCGCCGAGCACCCCGAAGCCTGAATCATCAGCAGTGCTGATGCCGTCATCCACGGTCAGGATCGAATACCCGGCCCCGGCCTTGATGAAGAGACCCTGGGTGGGCATCGGGTACCAATACGCCGCGCCCGACAGGTTCCCCATGGTCACTCTTCCACCGGCTTCGCTCTTGGTCCAGCCATTCGTCTCAACGCCGAGAAGAATGTTCTGCCGGAGCGTGCCGCCGAGCTTCGCATACATGCTTAGCCCGCCCTCACGACCGACATCGGCGCAGCCATCGCAGCTAAGGCCTAACGAGCCGTAGCCCATGCCGCCACCCACCCAGAAACCTTGCCGCGTCTGCGCCTGCTGGGCGAAGGCCGAGGTGGCCAACACAGCGGTAAGGAGCGCGCAGAATCCAGTTGCCCGGAGTGTACCCATGTCGCCTCTAGAGTTGGAGAGAATGTGCCGAGGCTCGGGTCGGAGATGGGAACGCCTTCGGCAACCGGACGATCCCTCGCTTACGCTCGGGATTCCTGGCTTTGCGTCCCCGCCTCACGACGGGTTTGCCTTTATCGGCGCCGCTCGCGCGAGCGGCGCGCGCTCTCGTAGCAAAACCCGGACCACCTCAAGGTGTGGAGTCGACAGTTCAGTAGGTATCAGCCGCGTCGCTGTCCCTTGCGAATCGCGCCGACCACAGGCCACCTACGGCACTCTGCTGCCACCCTTCCCGAAGTTGTAGCTCAGGCTCAGGCCAAACGTCGGATCGGTAACGTCGAATCCGAGTGGGATGTCCATACGGGGGCGAATGGACAAGTTCGAGTGAAGGATGAAGCCCAGTCCGAGCTGCGCGAGTCCGTAGTGATCCGAGATCTCGAACAAGGTCGCGCCGGCGTTGTCCTGAGCCCGGTCCTTACGGTACGCGTACGACAGCCCCACCGACGGAACGATCTGTATCCCCGGAGTCGCAACGAATGAAGTACCGAAGGCGAGACCTACCAGAGCCGATCGATTCGATCGGTCGACGCCCGAACCGATGGTGTTTCTTGGACCGATTCCAAGCCCGACGCTGGCAGTCGGGCACAGCTGAGACTGGCCCGTCTTCCCTAGGGAAATCTGGTAGCCCACACCCGCTTCCAGGTCCAGGGACGAGCCACCGAACGCTTCACTCGAGCTTTTCCCGACCGCAACACTACCGAATATGCTTTGCGGAAGACCGTATCCCAGTCCCGCGCTGAGGGTGCTCGATTCAGCGGTCAATGATCCTTCGCCGGTCACCTGTATGGCACTCGCCGAGAGCGGAGCTAGGCCACGGCAGGTCTGGGCGCCCGCCGAAGCGGAACCGATTGCGAGCAGGGCGAGCGAAACTACGAAGACTCGGCGCATAGTAGGTCTCGGTCGTGAGTAGATGCGCTCTGCACGAACGAGGTCCATGGTCGAGGCGGGCCGGGGGGCGACACGTGCGCTCGATCGAGCAGGTCTGGAGACAACGGGTTTGTCTTTATCGGCGCCGCGGAGGAGCGGCCGGCGCTGATGAAAGCAAAATGCGGACCAGCAGGTGGGCTATTCTCCCTGGTTCACAGCCACCAAAAAAACGAAACGGGAGCGGCTAGGCCGCCCCCGTCGCGTTCACAGCGTTCGCAGTCTGGTTTAGTGCCTGCGAGCGGGCCTGCTCTTAGTGCCGAAGTTATAGCCCACGGTTAAACCGAACGCCGGATCATTGCTGACATCAGAGCCGAGCGGGATGTCAACAGTGGGGCGAATCGAGATCTGCTGATTGAAGACAAAGCCAACCCCAAGGCGAGCGAGCCCGTAGGTCTCCGAAGCCTCGACCGTGGCGCCGCCCGGACCGGTATCCTCAACCTTCGCCTTGCTATACTGCAGTCCCAGGCCGGCCGTCGGAAGAATGCGCAGCCGGGGGTTCGCACCCATCTCGGTTCCCAGCGCGAGACCGAAGTGAACATCGGTGCTCGAGGAGTTGATATCGGCAGCCTCGTCATCCGGGCCCATACCGAGCGCCAACCGGGCCACTGGGCAGAGGCTCATATGACCGGTCCGACCCAGCTTCATCTGGTAGCCGGCGTGCGCGCCGATTCCCAGCGAGCTCTGATCGATGCCGTCGAACGATGTGGTGGACAGGTCGGCGCCAGCGTACACGCCTGAGGGCATCCCATAGGAGAAGCTACCACCCCAGCTGTTGGCGAATTCACCGAACTGCGCGTTGCCGGCCACCTGCATCTGGCCAGCAGAGAACGAGGCCAAGCCTTGACAGGTCTGAGCCACCGCGGGCGACCGAACGATCGCGAGCAGGGCCAGCGAAACCACGAGACTGCGGCGCATGACTGTCTCCGACGTGAAGTGTGAGTGTGCCCTGCTCGATCGAGGTCGATCGTCAACGCAGCGCCACAGGGCGGCGACTGCGATCTCGACTGGGCAGGTGTCGGAAACGAGAACGCCTATCCCGGATGGAATAGGCCGAAGGGGAGAGCTCAGGGCTCGGGCTTCGGCAACCGGACGATCCCTAACTTGCACTCGGGATTCCTGGCTTTGCGTCCCCGCCTCACGACGGGTTTGCCTTTATCGGCGTCGCCCCCTAAGAGGCGACGCAAAAAGGCTAATAGGAGGGTGCAATCGGCGCAAGGCCGAAATGCAAGCATCCACTTGCTTGCAGCAAAGTTTTGCAGTATACTGGCGCCCATGACCGTTCGCGACCAGTTGCTCGAAGCCGCCGTACGCCTGTACGCCGAAGCGGGCTACCGCGGGGCCACTACCCGGCGTATCGCGACCGAGGCGGGGGTGAACGAAATCACCCTGTTCCGTCATTTCGGGTCCAAGGATGCCCTGATCCGCGAAGCCATCTCCCGCGCGGGCTCGTCGCTGGTCCCCGAGACGCTGCCGGACTCGCCCAAGGAACCGTTTGGTGAAGTGCGAGACTGGGCCCGGATTCACCTTGCCGAGTTGCGTGCGCGCCGGTCGCTGATCCGAACCTGTATGGGAGAGATCGAGGAACATCCGGGAATCTTCACTGGAGACAACAGTCCGCCTGCTCTGGCTGCCAGGGCGCTATGCCGATATCTCCGGCGGTTGAGGGAGACTGGAATAGCCAAGGCCCCCTTCGATGAGGTCGTCGCGTCCGCGATGCTGATGGGCGTGCTCTTCGCTGATGCGATGGGTCGCGACATCATGCCTGACATGTATCGCAACCAGCCGGATGAGGCACTCGATCAGTATGTCCGGCTCTTTCTCCGCTCGATCGGCGTCGGCCGCCGTCGCGGTCCAGGTACTTCATGAAGAAGGTCCTCGCCACCGAAACTTTCCTTTGTGGTTTTCGTGTTTTCCTGTTTTCGTGTTTGTTGTTGGTTAACGAGATGAGCCGCGCGACCCAACCAGCTGCTGCGCAGGAGCATCAGCAGGGAAGAGGGTTGACGCTGGCTGAAGCGCTCGACATCGCGGAGAGGAAAAGCGAGACCGTCGGCATTGCCCGGGCGGAGTTAGCCCGGGCACAGGGCGACCGGCGGCGAGCCCGCAGCGCCTATTTCCCTCAGCTGAGTGGATCGGCGTCTTACCAGCGTACGCTGCAAAGCCAGTTTTCCGCGCTCAGGTCCGGAAGCGACACCACCTCGACCACGTGCGACCGGTTCGTTCCCCATCCGGGACTCCCGATCGACCAGCGCTTGGATTCGCTGGAGAGCGCGGTCGAATGCGTCAGCGGAGAAGATCCGCTCGCGAGCTTGCGGAACCTTCCCTTCGGTCGTGAAAACGCGTACCGCTTCGGGCTCTCCTTCTCGCAGAGTCTCTTCACTGGTGGGCAGTTGCGCGGGCAATCCCAGGCCGCCGGGGCAGGGGTGCGAAGCGCGGCGCTCGGCCTAACCTCGGCCCGGGCGCAACTGCTTCTCGACGTCACGGGCGCCTACTATGACGCTTCTCTGGCGGATCGCCTGCTGACGATCGCCGAGGCGACCCTGGATCAGGCGGACACGACCCTCGGTCAGACCCAGTTGGCTCGAGCGGTGGGTAATCTGTCCGAGTTCGATCTGTTGCGGGCCCGGGTAACCCGGGATAACCAGCGGCCGGTGGTGATTCAGCGTCGGGCTGACCGCGATCTGGCGCACTATCGCCTGAAGCAACTGTTGGACTTTCCGCTCGACCAGCCGCTGGTACTCACCACCGAGCTTGGCGATACCTCCGTGGTCGATACTCCCCGGCTGGCCGCCGTGGTCGAGAAGCTGGGTGACACGGCCACATCGGCCAGGGCGCCAGTTCGGCAGGCCTCGGAAGCGGTTCAGGCGCAACGCGGGCTCCTGCGGGTTGCGCGGGGTCAGTGGCTGCCCCAGGTGGCGCTCACCTCCCAGTACGCCCAGCTCGCCTATCCCGACAAGGTCTTACCCTTCGGCTCCGACTTCGTGTCCGACTGGACGGTATCGCTCGGCCTGCAGCTTCCTATCTTCACCGGTGGACGGATCGGCGGCGAAGTAGCGGTGGCCCGCGCCAACCTGACTCAGGCCGAACTCCGGCTGCAGCTGTCTCGCGAGCTGGCGGAGGTGGATGCTCGCAATGCCGGCATCCAGCTCGAGGCGGCGCAAGCCGGATGGCAGGCGAGCGCCGGCACGGTTGAGCAGGCAGCGCGGGCCTATCAGATAGCCGAGCTACGCTATCGCGAGGGGATCTCCACCCAGACTGAGCTGCTCGACTCCCGCATCCAGCTCCAGCAGGCACAGGCAAGCCGCGCCCGGGCCGCCCGCGATCTCCAGGTGGCCAAAGTACGGCTGGCCCTCCTGCCGGCCTTGCCGCTCGCAGTGGTCGGGACCAGCCAGTCCTTCCAGCAGCCGACCACGCCGCTTCAACCCGGCGGTAGTGCGATCCCCACCTATCAACCGCCCCAACCGGCGGCGGGAACCGACTTCACCGGAATGCTCCAACCGGGAGCCTCAGGTCAATGATGCAGGGACAGTGGTGGGTGGTTCTGGCCTCTCTCGCGCTCGTCTCCTCCGGATGCAAGGCCAAGGACGCCGACACCGGAGCAGCCGCGGCCGAACCGGTGGTGCTGATCGGCCGGGAGAACCTCGCGATGGCCGCGCTCGCCGATCTGCGGAGCGGTCCGCCTATCTCCGGCACGCTGGAGCCCAAGGTCGAGGCCAGAGTTCGCTCGGAGATCATGGGGCCGGTCGAGGGTACTTTCGTCGATGAGGGACAGCGGGTTCGTCAGGGTGTGTTGCTCGCTCGGATCAATGACAACTCGGTGCGAGACGCGTATCTCTCCGCCAGATCGGCGGTCCGAACCGCGGAGTCGGCGTTGCAGAATGCCCAGCGAAACGCCGAGCGGGCATCGCGTTTAGCGAAGGCCGGCGCGCTGCCGGAGCGTGATCTCGAGACCGCTCAGCTAAATCAGACCAATGCCGAAGGGGCCCTCGCCGATGCGCGGGCGCGGCTGGCGGCGGCTCAGAAGCAGCTGGCCAATACCGAGGTCCGTTCCCCGATCAATGGGGTCGTGAGCGAGCGGCAGGTGGCGCCGGGTGACGTGGTCTCGGTCGGGGGCGCGATGTTCACCATCGTGGACCTCCGAACCCTACGGCTGGAGGCCACCGTGCCGGTAGACGAGATCGGTCGTCTCAAGGTCGGTACCCCGGTGGAGTTCGGGGTGAGCGGATTCGATCGCCGGTTCACCGGTCGGATCGAGCGGATCAACCCCGCGGTGGATCCCGCTACCCGCCAGGTACGCATCTACGTCGCCATTCCCAACGCCGAAGAGGCGCTGGTGGCGGGTCTCTTCGCCGAGGGCCGGGTAGCCACGGACTCCCGTCGAGCGATCGCAGTCCCGATCTCTGCGGTGGATCGGCGTGGCACTTCGCCGGTCATTCACCGCCTCAAGGGCGGGAAGGTGGACTTGGTGCCGGTGCAGCTCGGCGTGCGGGACGAGGCGGCGGAGCTGGTGGAAGTTCAATCCGGTATCGCCCAGGGGGACACGGTGTTGCTCGGCTCGGCCCAGGCCGTCACCGAGGGGACGGCCGTGCGGGTCACTCAGGAGGAGGTCAGCCGCTGATGTTCATCTCGGATTTCGCCATTCAGCGCCCCATCGTCACGGTGACGGCCATGGTGGCGCTGGTGGTGTTCGGCATCTTCGCGCTGGTCAACCTCCACACCGATGAGTTCCCTGATATCCAGCAGCCGGTCGTCGGCCTGACGATCGTGTATCCCGGCGCCTCTCCCTCGGAGGTGACCCGCGAGATCATCGATCCGGTGGAAGACGCGATCTTCGGCATCAGCGGCGTGGACGGCGAGAAGTCCACCTGCTTTGCCACCGACGGCCTGGCCTCGTGCACCATCTTCTTCGATTTCGAGAAGCCGATCCAGCAGGCGTCACAGGATATCCGCGACGCCATCTCTACCAAACGAGCCGATCTGCCGACCGAGATGGAGGAGCCGGTGCTCACCCGGTTCGATCCCTCGGAGCAGCCGGTCGTCACCCTGACGCTCACGTCGGCCACCGTACCCGCTGCCACCCTCAGCCGGCTGGCCGACCCGGGCGTGGCCCGGGCACTGCGCGCGATCGCCGGGGTCGCCCAGGTGAGCGTGGTGGGCGGGATCAAGCGGGAGATGACCGTGGAGCTCCAGCCCCCAGAGCTGGAGGCGTCGGGCGTGAGCGTCGCGCAGGTCGTGCAGGCGCTGCAGGCCCAGAATCTGGCCGCTCCGGTGGGCCGGCTGAACGGCACATTGGAGGAGCGGACTATCCGGCTGCAAGGTAGGGCCGAGGGGCCGGTCGATTTCGCCAAGCTGGTGATCACCGAACGGCAGGGGCAACCGATCCGGCTGGGCCAGGTCGCCAAGGTCTATGACGGTACCGAGGAGCCCCGCACTCTGGCTCTGTTCAACGGCAGGCAGGCGGTCGGGCTCGAGATCATCAAATCCAAAGGCTACAGCACCACCCAGGTCAGCGACGCGATCAAGGCCCGAGTCGCCGACCTGCAGCGCACTATGCCTGAGGCGGTAAAGCTCGAGATCGTGCAGGACGCGGGACAGCGGGTGAGCCGTGCGGTAGCCAACGTGCAGGAGGCGCTGGTCGAGGGCGCACTCCTCACCGTCCTCGTCGTCTTCCTGTTTCTGAATTCGTGGCGCTCGACCGTAATCACCGGTCTCGCGCTGCCGGTATCGGTGCTCGCCAGCTTCATCGCCATCTGGGCCTTTGGATTCACCCTGAATACGATGTCACTGCTGGGCCTGTCGCTCTCGATCGGCATCCTGATCGACGACGCCATCGTGGTGCGCGAGAACATCGTCCGGCATATCGAGATGGGAAAGGACCACCTGCGCGCCTCGATCGAGGGCACCGACGAGATCGGCTTGGCGGTGGCGGCGACCACCTTCTCCATCGTCGCGGTATTCATACCGGTCGCCTTCATGTATGGCATCGCCGGCCAATGGTTCAAACCGTTTGCCCTCACCATTGCCTGCGCTGTGCTGGTCTCGCTGTTCGTGAGCTTCTCGCTCGACCCGATGCTCTCCGCCTATTGGGCCGATCCCCAGACCGAGGCGCACGAGCGGCGCAACCCGATTGCCCGGGCGCTGGACCGGTTCAACCGTTGGTTCGATCACCAGGCCCAGCGCTATCAGCGGCTGATCGCCTGGGCGTTGGATCACCGGCTCGCGATGGTGCTGATCGCGATCGGCTCCTTTGTCGGGGCCATTGTGTTACAGGCCACGATAGGTGGGGCCGGCTTCATTCCGGTGAGCGACCGGAGCGAGGTGAGTCTGATCGTCGAGACGCCGCCGGGCTCGAACCTGGAGTACACCCGGCTCAAGTCCGAGGAGGTTGCGCGCATCGCGCGGAGTCATCGGGAGGTGAAGTACACCTACACCGCCGTCGGTACTCCGATCCCGCTGCTGGCTCCTGGTGTCGACCAGTCGCTGATCTACGTTCGCCTGGTTCCCAAAGCAGAGCGGCACATAAACCAGGATGAATTCGGTCGCATTCTCCGGGCGGAGGTGGCGCGCGTAGGCGGCGCGAGCGTCTCGGTATTCACCAGCGGGTTCGGTGGGGCGATGAAGCAGATCCAGATCGAGATGCGGGGCGAGGACCCGACAGTCCTCACCCGCCTCGCCACCCGGGCGGCAACCCTGGTCCGTCAGGTGCCGGGTGCTGTCGACGTGGGGCTCTCGACCCGAGGGGAGCGGCCGGAGCTGGTAGTAGACCTGAATCGTGGATTGGCTGGGACTCTGGGCGTGACTGTCGCCCAGGTGGCCCAGTCGCTGCGTCCCGCCTTTGCCGGAATCGATGCCGGAGACTGGGTCGATCCCACCGGCGAGACGCGCGATGTGACGGTCCGGCTAGCGCCCGAGGCGCGGGAGCGCACCATCGATCTCGAGCGGCTACCGCTGGTGATCACCGGAGCGAACGGCGCGCCGGTGACCCTGCCGCTCGGCCAGGTCGCGCACATCAAACAAGCCCTCGGCCCGGCGCAGATCAATCATTTGAATAGAGAGACGGTGGTCACGGTCCAGGCCAATCTGCAGGGCCGTGCGCTGACGGAAGTGACCCGGGACATCAACGCCAAGCTGCAAAGCCTCCGGCTGCCTCAGGGCTATCGTATTACTCAGGGCGGGGAAGCCCGCGACCAGCAGGAGGTCTTCACTCGGATCTTCACCGCGCTGGGTGCCGCGGTGGTCCTGATGTACCTTATCCTGGTCATCCAGTTCGGGTCCTTCCTCGATCCTCTGGCCATCCTGATCTCGTTGCCGCTCTCGCTGATCGGGGTGGTGCTCGCGCTAATCGTCACGGGGGACACTCTCAACATCATGAGCCTGATCGGAGTCATCCTGTTGATGGGGATCGTGGCCAAGAACGCGATTCTCCTGATCGACTTCGCCAAGTGGTCGCACGAGCGGGGGACCCCGCTGCGCGAGGCGCTGATCGAGGCCGGCCGGATCCGGCTGCGCCCGATCATGATGACCACCATCGCGCTCATCGCCGGGATGATTCCCGTAGCGCTGGGTCGGGGAGAGGGGGCCGACTTTCGGGCGCCCTTGGGTCGGGCGGTGATTGGGGGAGTCATCACGTCCACGCTGCTCACGCTGCTGGTGATCCCAACGGTCTATGAGATTCTGGACGGCTTCCGGAGCTGGGTAATAGCCAGGTTCTGGCGACGGATCGTCCGGACTCATCCCGAGGGCGCGGCCCGGCCGGCGCCATCACTGGACTAGCGAGAATTTCCCGGCGGATCCGCCGGACTGGTGGGAGCTTCTATGCTCCTGGACAAAATCAGGACGCTGTGCATTGCCGCGCTCCCGCTGTTTGCGCCGCTCGACGCATTGGCCCAGCACCAGGCCGAGAACGTCGGGGTGCAGATGCGGCATGTCGACTTTCACGTCGACTCCACCATCGTGCTGCGCATTGACTATCTCCGGGGCGAATTGGAGCCGACCTCTCCCGAGCGCTCGCCCTACTTCGACGACAAGAACTCCTTCACCCTGGCGATCGATTCCGCTCGAATCGGGATCACGCCGGCCAGCCTCAGCAAGCTGTTGAACCGGTACACCTTCGCCTATCCGGGGTCGCCGCTGCGTCGGCTGACCATCACCATCGAGAAGGGGCGGATCAAGCAACGAGGCACCATGCGCGGCATCTCCTTCACCATGATCGGCGACCTGACGCTGACGCCGGATGGAGAGCTGCGGATCCATCCGAGCTCGATCAAGGCGGCGGGGATCGGCGTGGGTGGACTCATGAAGTTCTTTGGGCTTCACCTGGACAAGCTGGTGAAGCTGAAAGGCGGGCGTGGCGTCAGGATCAATAAGGATGACTTCTTCCTCTCTCCTCCCGATCTGCTCCCGCCGCCCAAGGTGAAGGGCAAAGTGGGTTTCGTCGAGGTGAATGACAGTGAGATCGTGCAGGTGTTTCAGCCGCCGACGGGGAGGGAAGTCCGGCCCTTGGTGGTTCCGAACCCAAAGGCGGAGAACTACATGTTCTACCGGGGCGGGGTGCTGCGATTCGGCAAGCTCACCATGCACGATGCCGACTTGATGATTGTGGATGCCGAGCCCAGTGACTGGTTCGACTTCTTTCTGGACCAGTACAATGGTCAACTCGTGGCCGGATACTCGAAAAACACCCCGGACCACGGGCTGATCACGGTGATGCAGGACTTCAAGAGAACTCCCCCCCTTCCCGTCAAAACACCTCCCTCCGGTCGCGGCCGATCCAGGAAATGAGGCCATCAGGCGAGGCTGGCGCTCGCGCCCATATGGCAGCAGAATATCACGGGGTTGGATGAGCTAGTGGCTCTGGGCAGCCGTCTGCCGCCGAGGAGGTTCGCCTGTATTATCCCAACCTGGCCGAGTCGGTGCGTGGCTGACCGGCGGAGTGGGTGTGCTCTTGCGGCTGTCCTGCTCGCCGCCTGCGCCGGCCAGTCCGACCGGGGCCCGATCATTGTAACCTTTCCCGGCAGCTCTCTCGGCGCAGAGGCCGAGGTGCTCGCTCGGCAGCTCTCCCGCTTCAATGCGGAGCATCCCGGGATCCGCGTGGTCAGGCGCGACACGCCCGACGCGGCGGACCAGCGACATCAGCTCTACGTGCAGTGGCTCAATGCCGGGGCCAGCGATCCGGACATTCTGCAGCTCGACGTCGTCTGGACCCCGGAGTTCGCCGCCGCGGGTTGGATTCTTCCGTTGGACCGGTTCCGCCCCGACACCGCCGCCTTTTTTCCCTCGACCATCGTGGCCAATCAGTGGCGGGACAGTCTCTTTGCCCTTCCCTGGTTCGTGGATGTGGGGATGTTGTACTGGCGGACCGACCTGGTGCCCGCGGCGCCCGCTACCTTGGGTGAGCTGGTGCGCTACGCCAAGCGGGCCAGGCAACAGCGCGGCCTGCGTTACGGTCTGGTGTGGCAGGGGGCACGCTATGAGGGATTGGTCACGAACTTTCTCGAATACCTGGGAGCCTACGGAGGCCGGATCCTCGAGGCCGGGCGCGTCGTCGTGAGCTCTGAGGCCGGACGCCGGGCCCTGACCGAAATGCGCAATGAGATTTATCAGGAGAACATTGTCCCTGCGGCGGTTCTGACCTGGCACGAGGAGGAGAGCCGGTTCGCTTTCCAGAATGGGGACGCGGCCTTCATGCGCAACTGGCCCTACGCGGTCGGACTGATGCGGGACACCTCGGCTTCGCGGGTGGCTGGGCGATTCAGTGTGACGGCCATGCCGGCAGCGGAGGGCGGGTCCCCCACGGCCGCGCTCGGGGGCCAGCAGCTCGCGATCAATCGGCACACTGAGAACCCTGAAGCGGCCTGGGCGGTCATCGAGTATCTCACCCGCCCCGAGCAGATGATCGAGCGCGCCAAAGTGGTGGGGCAGTTCCCTCCTCGTAGAGGGCTGTATGAGGGAGAGCAGCTCGCGGGGAAGCTTTCGATCCCACCCGCCACCGCCCGGCAAGTGATAGAATACGCGGTCCCCCGACCGGTCACTCCGGTTTATACCCAGCTCTCCGAGATCCTCCAGATTCACCTCCATCGTGCCCTCACCCGACAATCCGAGCCCGCCGCGGCCCTGGCTCAGGCTCAGTCTCAGATGCAGCGTCTGCTTGACCGAGTAGGTCTCGGCGCCGGAGTGGCCACTGTCCAGCGCTGATCCGCTCCGCAGCATCGAGCGCCAGGAGTCACGCCTGGCCTGGACGCTCATTTTTCCCGCGCTCCTCACCATCCTGCTCGTCGCCCTCTTCCCGCTGGTCTGGACCCTATGGGAGTCGGTGCATCTGCACGATCTCCGAATGCCGTGGCTGGGCCGGCCCTTCATAGGTCTGGAGAATTATCAGGAGGCATTCCGCGACCCGCGCTTCTGGAGCGCGCTGGGGCACACCGGTTTCTTTGCCGTGACCAGCGTCGGACTCGAGCTGATCGTCGGACTTGGACTGGCTTTGGCACTCAACCGGGCTTTTCGGGGCCGGGGTTTGGTGCGGGCCGCCGTTTTGATTCCCTGGGCAATCCCGACCGTGGTCTCGGCCCTGCTCTGGCGATTCATGTTCGAGGGCCAGAGCGGGATCGTTAACACCGTGCTCGTGAGTCTTGGGGTTCTGCGTGAGCCGATCGTCTGGTTCATCCAGCCGGCGGCTGCGTGGGTGCCGGTGATTCTGGCCGATGTCTGGAAGACGACACCGTTCGTCGCGCTCCTGCTGCTGGCTGGACTCCAAAACATCGATGTTTCGCTCTATGAAGCCGCCCGGATCGATGGTGCCTCCGCTTGGCGCCAGTTCCGCCACGTGACGCTCCCGCTGCTGAAGCCTGCCATCCTGGTGGCACTCATATTTCGAACCCTGGACGCATTCCGGGTCTTCGACCTGATCTATGCCCTGACCGGCGGCGGGCCCGGAACCTCGACCGAGCCGATCGCCCTCTATACCTTCAACGCCTTGCTGCAGAATCTGCAGTTTGGGTTCGGATCGGCCTTGTCGATCATCGTCTTCGTCGTGACCTTCAGCCTTGCCCTCCTGTACATCAAGTTCCTCGGCGCGGAGCTCACCGGAGCCAAGCGGTGAGCGGCCGAAAGTGGTGGCCTGCCGTGGTGCTCGCCCTCCTCGTGGTCGCCAGCGCCTTCCCTCTCTATTGGGCGGTTCTCGCCTCATTTACGCCGGAAGCCAGGCTGTTTGAGGCCCCGTCGCTACTCCCACGAGAGCTGGTGCTCGATCATTACCGGGCGCTGTTTACCGAGCGGAACTTCTGGATCCCGATTCGCAATTCGCTTATCGTGGCGGGCGCCACCACCATCTTCTGTGTGTCGCTTGGAGCGTTCTGCGCCTATGCCCTCGCGCGGTTGCAGTTCCGGGGGAAATCCCTCCTCCTGGGCTTCATTCTGGCCGTGGGAATGTTTCCCCAGATCTCGGTGGTGTCGCCGCTATATCTGTTACTCCGCTCGCTGCACCTGATCAACACCTATCCCGGCCTGGTGCTTCCGTATCTCACCTTCGCAATGCCGCTCACGGTCTGGCTGATGGTGGGCTTCTTTCGCCAGTTGCCGGCGGAGCTGGAGGAGGCGGCGATGGTGGACGGTGCCAGCCGCTTCCGGGCATTTCGGGAGGTGATTATCCCCCTGGCACTCCCGGGAATCGCGACGACGGCCATCCTCACCTTCGTCTATAGCTGGAATGAGTTCCTCTTCGCCCTCTCGTTCACACTCGGCCCGGAGCGGCAAACGGTGCCGGTGGCAATCGCATTGTTCCGAGGTATGTATCAGGTGCCCTGGGGCCAGATCCTGGCCGCTGCCGTCGTCGCCACCGCTCCCGTGACTCTGCTCGTGCTCGCCTTCCAACGGCGGATCGTGCAGGGACTCACCGCTGGCGCCGTGAAAGGGTAGTCATGGCTTCCGTCCAGCTCGAAGGTGTGGGGAAAACGTACCCGAACGGCCATGTTGCCGCACAGGACCTCGACCTGGAGATCCGCGATGGCGAATTCATGGTGCTGGTGGGGCCGTCAGGGTGTGGAAAGAGCACCGCTCTCCGGATGATCGCCGGACTCGAGACGCCGACGGTTGGGAGGATCCTGATCGGAGACAAGGATGTGACGGCTCTCCCCCCCCAGGAGCGCGACATCGCCATGGTCTTCCAGACCTACGCGCTCTACCCACACATGACCGTCCGGCAGAACCTCGCTTTTGGTCTCCGGATGCGAGGGGCAGGCCGTGAGGTGATCGATCGCAGAGTGGACGAGGCAGCTCGCGCGCTTGCCCTCGAGCCGGTACTCGCCCGGAAGCCCGCGCAGCTCTCCGGCGGGCAGCGTCAGCGGGTGGCGCTCGGTCGCGCTATTGTCCGAGAACCCAAGGTGTTCCTGTTCGACGAGCCGCTGTCGAACCTGGACGCCAAACTTCGGGTGGAGACTCGCGCGGAGCTGGCGCGCCTGCATCGAAGACTGGGCGCAACGGTGGTATACGTCACTCACGACCAGGAAGAAGCGATGACGCTGGGAAGCCGGGTGGCCGTGATGCGGGACGGCTTTCTCCAGCAGGTTGCTCCTCCGATGGAGCTGTATCGCCGGCCGGCGAACCGGTTCGTCGCCGGGTTCGTCGGCTCTCCCGCAATGAATTTCTTGCCGGCAGAGATGGCAGCGGGAATCAGCGAGACGCCGCCGGGGGCCATGACACTGGGCGTGCGACCACACGACGTGGCGATTGTGCCGCAAGGAGCAGGGGACCGGAACGCGTGGGTGGATGTGGTCGAGCCGCGGGGAAGCGAGCTACTGGTGTACCTGCGGCTTGGAGTGAGCGGCGACGGTCCCGAGCTTCGGGTCGTCGCACCCCCGGAACCCGCGGTCGAGCCCGAGAGAGTGGTAGGAGTCCGCCTCGACCGAGAGAGGCTGCACTGGTTCGAGGAGGAGAGCGGAAAGAGGGTCGGATAGCGCCTGACTGTCTTTCGTCCCCGCTCCTCATCCCGATCCCGTTCGCTGCGCTCAGGATAAACTCCGCGAGGATCCTGGCGCCTCGTTGAAG